>JBFWYG010000008.1:100835-119936 GCA_050186725.1 Gammaproteobacteria bacterium
TGACCAGGGACCTGAGCCTCAGCGCTCCAGCAGGCGCGGCATCAGCTCCACCAGGTTGCAGGGCCGCGTGCGGTAGTCGAGCTGGTGCACGATGAGCTTGTCCCAGGCGAGCGCACAGGCGCCGCTCGAACCTGGCAGGGTGAAGACATAGGTGGCATTGGCCACACCCGCCACCGCGCGCGACTGCAGGGTGGAGGTCTTGATGTCGTCGAAGGACAGCACGCGGAACATCTCGCCGAAACCGTCCAGCACCTTGTCGAACAAGGGCGTGACCGCCTCGGGCGTGCCGTCGCGGCCGGTCACGCCCGTGCCGCCGGTGGTCAGCACCACGTTGACCTCGGGCGCGGCGACCCAGCGCGAGACGTGGGCGCGGATGGCGTAGATGTCGTCGCGACAGATGGCCTTCTCGTGGATCCGGTGACCGACGCCCACCACGCGCTCGCACAGCAGCCGGCCGGAGGTGTCGCTGCTCTCGTCGCGAGTGTCGGACACGGTGAGCACGGCGATGGACAGCGGCACGAACTCTCGCGCCTTGGGGCTTGCGGTGGTCACGGCTGGTCGACCTGCTGTAGTGTTGGCGGCGAATTCCGATACAGGCAGCATGATGCCCGGCGCCCGCCCTCCGCACAACGACGACCCGGCCGCGCCGTCCGCCGAGCAGCGCATCGATCGCTGGCTATGCAACGTGCGCCTGTTCAAGACCCGCGGCCTCGCGGTCGAGGCGATCGATAACGGTCGTGTGGAGATCAACGGCACGCGGGCCAAGGCCTCCAAGCTGGTCAAGGTGGGTGATCGCGTACGAGTGCAGCGCCCGCCCTACGTGTACGACGTCGAAGTACTCGGCGCCGTGCCGCAGCGGGTTGGCGCACCCATCGCCCAGGCCCTCTACCGCGAGACCGACGAGAGCGTCGCCGCGCGCGCCGCGCTGCGCGAACGCGAGGCGTTGACAGCGGTGCGCGAGGAAGCCCGCGAGGGCAAGCTCGGCAAGCACGAACGCCGCGAGCGCGAACGGCTGAAGCGCGCGTGGTGAGGCCCGCCGCCAAGGAGATCCCCACCGCATGAACGCGCCCGACACCCGCGCCGCGCTGGCCCACGCCGGCGCCACCTTCCAACGCCTCGCAAGCGCGATCAACGGCGTCATCACCGGCCAGGAACAGGTGGTGCGCCACCTGCTGGCGGCGTTTCTGAGCGGCGGCCACGTGCTGCTCGAGGACTATCCAGGCACCGGCAAGACGACGCTCGCCAAGGCGCTCGCGCGCGCCGTGGGCGCGGACTTCCAGCGCATCCAGTTCACTCCCGACCTGCTGCCGACCGACGTGCTCGGCGCCTCGGTGTTCGACCCACGCACCCAGGCCTTCGAGATCCATCGCGGCCCGGTGTTCACCAACATCCTGCTGGCCGACGAGATCAACCGCGCGTCACCGCGCACCCAGTCGGCGCTGCTCGAGGCCATGGCGGAAGGCCAGGTCAGCCTGGACGGCCGGCAGCTGGCGCTGGCGCGCCCGTTCTTCGTCATTGCCACGCAGAACCCGGTGGAGTTCCACGGCACCTACCCTCTGCCCGAGGCACAGATGGATCGCTTCGCGCTGCGCCTGGGGCTCGGCTACGTGTCACTCGAAGAGGAAGTCGCCATCGTCACGCAGGGCGATCTGCGTCGCGCCGAGAGCATCAGCGCGCCGGTCGTGAGTGGCGAGGATGTGCTGGCCTTCCAGGCTGCCACCGCCCAGGTCGCCATCACGCCTGAATTGGCGCGCTACCTGGTGGGACTGGTCGCGGCCACGCGCTCGCACCCGGCGCTGGCGCTCGGCGCCAGCCCGCGCGCCTCCATCGCGCTGCTGAAATGCGCCCAGGCGCTCGCCATCGGCGACGGCCTCGGCTTCGTCACGCCCGACCTGGTGCAGGAACTCGCATCGCCGGTGCTGTGCCATCGCCTGACGCTGCGCCCCGAAGCGCGCTTCGGCGGCGCCAACGCCGCGACCTGCGTGGCCGAACTCCTGGCTGCCACGCCGGTGCCGCGCTGATCCGACGCTCGCGGTGACGCCGCGCCTGCTGTACCGCTGCTTCCCGCTCGCGGCGCGCACCAGCCGCTGGCTGGAAGAACGCTGCACCGCGGCCGGCCGGCTGCTGCTCGGCCTTCTGATCGCCGGCGCCGTGCTCGGCATCGATCTCAACCAGACACTCGCCTACCAGCTCGCCGCGATGGCCTTTGCGCTGCTGGTCGCGAGCCTGCTGGTGAGCGTCACGTGGCGCCCGCGCCTGCGCATCGCGCGCGTCTTGCCGGACCTGGTCACCGCGTGCCAGCCGGGGCACTACTGGCTGGAGATCACCAACCTCGGCACGCGGGTCGAAAGCGACCTCGTGCTGCAGGAGCGCCTGGCCGACGCGCCGCTGCCCTATGCGCGTTTCGCGACTCGCACACCCCGCCCGCGCGACGGCGGCAACTGGTTCGATCGCGCGGTCGGCTATCCACGTTGGATCGAACTGCGCAATCGTCTGCGCGGCGCGCGCATCGCGCTGACCGAGATACCGCCACTCCCACCCGGCGAGACGGTGCGCGTCAAGGTGGCGCTCGAACCGCTGCGGCGCGGCTGGCTGCGCTTCGACGAGGTGACGGTGATGTGTCCCGACCCGCTCGGACTGTGCCGCACGCGCCGCGATTTCGCCCTGCCCGGCGCCTTGCTCGCGCTGCCGCGCCGCCACGCGGTACCGGCCCTGCGCCAGCACGCCGGCCAGCGCGATCGGTTGGGCGCCACGCATCTCGCCCGCGCGGTTGGCAACTCACAGGAATTCGCCGGGCTGCGCGACTACCAGGCGGGCGACGCGCGCCGCCACATCCACTGGCGAAGCTTCGCCAAGACCGGTCAGCTCATCGTCAAGCAATTCCAGGACGAGTACGCCGCGCGCCACGCACTGGTGGTGGATCTGCAAGGGACCGACGCGCCGGCGCGCTTCGAGGCGGTGCTCGAGGTGGCGGCATCGCTGGTGAGCGGCCCGCGCGCGACGGACGCGGCGCTGGATCTCCTGATCGCCGGCCCGGCGGTGGTGACGCTCGGCGCCGCTGGTGGCGGCGAAGCCGCGCTCGTTGCGCTCCGCCACCTGGCCGAGGCGCAGCCGCAGCCCGGCACGGACTGCGACGCGCTGACGGCGCTGGTCGAAGCCCGCCTGGAGAGCCTCGCGAGCGTGATCCTGGTGCTGGGCAGGGACGACCCCTCGCGTCGCGCGCTGGTGCGCAAGCTGCTGCTCCAGGGCCTCACGGTGCGCTGCCTGCTGGTGGTCGAGGACGACGCCGAGTCGACGCCGGGCACGGCGTTCGGACCGGGCTGGCACCGGCTGCGGGTCGGTCACCTGCCCACCGATCTCGCCGCGCTGGAGGGCTGGTGATGAGCGTGGCGGCGCGCGTCGCGCCCATGCCGCCCTTGTGGATTGCATGGACGCTGCTCGGTTGGGGTCTCTTCACCGGCAACCTCACCGGCGCGGTGGTGATGGCGGCGCTGCTCGAGGGCATCGCGCGCGCGCCGGTGAAATGGCAGATGGCGGAGCGTGAATTCCATCGGGCCGCGGACCTGACCAGCCTGGTGTTCGCGGTGGTGACCGTCGCGCAGTTCTCGCGCTACTCGGTGCACGGCGTCTACCAGATCCTGAAGGTCGTGCCGTTCTGTTTCTTTCCGCTGCTGCTCGCGCAGCGCGCGAGCACCGCCCAGACCATTCCCATGAGCGCGCTGTTCTACAGCCTGCGTCGTCAGCAGGACTACCGCGAGCGCCTCGACGTGGCGCCGGCCTATATCGCGCTCTGCCTGTTGGCGGCGAGCAGCGGCGCGCCGCGCGATCCACGCTTCGCCGCGTTCGCGGTGCTGGTCGTGCTCGGCCTGCTGGTCGCCGCGCGGCCGCGGCGCCACAACTGGCCGCGGGTCGCGCTGGCGCTGTGCCTCGCGGCCGCGCTCGCGGCGCTCACCCAGTTCGGCATGCTGCGCGCCCAGCGCTGGCTGGAGGCCTCCTTCATGTACTGGGTCAACCAGTTTCCCTGGGCGGCGGACAACCTGAACCGCGAAGTCACCGCCATCGGCGCCATCGGGCGGCTCAAGCTCTCGGACCGGATCCGCCTGCGCGTCATGCCGAGTCCCGACCTGGAACTGCCGCTGCTGCTGCAGGAAGCGAGCTTCGACACCTTCAACTTCGGCACCTGGACGGCGCACCAGGCGCCGTTCGCGGCGCTCGACCAGCGCGTGGGCGCGGCCGCCTGGGACGTGGCGCCGCGCGGCAAGGACGGCCGGCGCCTGACGCTCAACCTGCAGCATCGGCGCGAACTCGCGCTGCTGCCGGTGCCGCGCGGCACGCGAGTGGTGGCGAGCAGCGCGATCGCGGAACTGCAGAGGAACCGCTTCGGCACACTGATGGCCGAGGCGCCGCCCGGCGGGCTTCGCTACACGGTCGAGAGCGCCTACCCGCTCGCGACCGAACCTCCGCCCACCGCGGGCGACGTCGAGGTGCCCGCCCAGTACCGGCCCCTGCTGCAGCAGGTGCTCGCCGAGACCGGCGCCGCGGACCTGCCCCCGGCGGATCGCGCGGCGCGCATCCGCCGCTGGTTCCTCGACAACTTCAGCTACAGCCTGGTGCAGGGTCCAGGTGTCGGCTGGCGCACGCCCCTGGCGGACTTCCTGACCCGCACCCGGCGCGGGCACTGCGAATACTTCGCCACCGCCACCACCCTCACGCTGCGCGCGGCCGGCATCCCGGCGCGCTACGCGGTGGGCTACGCGGTCGACGAATACAGCGCCCTGGAAGGCGCCTACGTGGTGCGCGCGCGCCACGCCCATGCCTGGACGCTCGCCTGGATCAACGGCGCCTGGGTCACCATCGACGCGACGCCGGCCAACTGGTTCGATCTCGAGAGCGCGCGCAGCAGCGGCTGGCAGACCCTGCAGGACGTCGGCTCGTGGCTGGTCTACCGCTACCAGCGGCTGACCGCGCAGGACCTCGACGCCGTGACCGACAAGCTCATCTGGCTGGTGCCGCCCCTTGCGGCGCTGCTCTACTGGCGGCTGCGCCGCAGTCCGACCGCGGTGCGCGCGGCGACGTCCGTGCAGGCCGGCGCGCCGCCCCCTACGCCGATGCTGCCGCTGCTCAGCGCGCTCGCGCTGCGCGGCCAGGTGCCGCGCGCCGGCGAGACCATGGCCGCCTTCCTCGCGCGTGTCGCGCCGCCCGAGAGTGGTGGCGTGGCGCGCGACGACCTGCTCGCGCCCTATTACCGTCTGCGCTACGGCGGCGCGGCGGTGGACGAAGCCGAGTTCAACGCGCGTCTCGCGCGCTACTGCGCGGGCCTAGCTGCCTGAACTGGTCAGCGCCTCGCGAAAGCGCAGGCGCTCTTCGGTGGAATCGATCTGGCGGATGTAGTGGTCGGCGACCGGGGGGGGAATGAGCCCGAGAAACACCGCGCGACGTTTCTCGTCGTAGGTCAGGCCCGCGCACTCGAGGAAGGCGAGTGGCTCGATGGCGCCACGCTCCAGCATCAGGCTGTTCTCGTTGGCGATGTCGCGCATCACCGCATGGTTGGGCGTGAGGCGCGCGCGCACGAAGGCCGGCGAAGCCAGGCGGTTGTCGTAGATCGCGCGGATCTCGAGCTTGTAGCCGCCGATCAGGATGGGATTGATTGTCTCCTCGAGCTGGCCCTCGAGGTTGGCGATGCGCGTCATGACCAGCTCCGACCAGTCGGTGCCCGGTTCCTGCAGGCGGCCGATGGCGGCGTAGATCTCGACGATGTTGTTGATGCTGAGCGCGCGGTAGACGTCGTGGATGAAGGCGTAGTTGCGCGCCGCGAGGAGCCCCTCCACGCCGCCGAAGCCGAGCGTGCGGCACACGCTCTCGGCGGCCGGCAGGGCGTGGTTGAAGCCGAGCGCGCAGAGCAACTGCGGTACGCGCAGGCCGAGCTGCTGGGCGACGGCTTCGCGCTTGAGATCGTCGTCCTGGCCCTGTTGCACGCGGGTCGCGGAGAAGATCGCGAGCAGTTCTTCGGTACTGGCGTGCAGCAGGGTTTCGAAGGAGTACATGGCGCGCCGCTCAATCGGTCCAGGTGACGCTGACGCGCCCCTGGCGCAGGTTGACCGGCAGTTCGGTGAGCGACCAGCGCTCGCCGCGCGCGCAGCGGCCCTCGGGCAGGTCGAAGCGCCAGCCGTGCTGCGCGCATACCACGTGCTCGCCCTTCAGGCCGCTCGCCATCAGTTCCATGCCCTGGTGCGAACAATAGGCCTTGTAGGCCCGCACGCTCTCGCCCTCGCGCCACAAGAGCAGCGGGCGCCCCTCGCAGGTGCGCTTCACCGCCTGGCGCTCCGGCAAGGCCGACAGCGCGCACACCTCGAGGGTCTCGCCGGGCGGTGGCGGGGCCGGCGCCGCTTCGTCGGCGGCGCCGAAGCCGTCGAAACCGTGCTCGATGAGCACGTCCACCGCCCATACCACGCGGTGCAGACCCAACGCGGGAAAGGCCATCAGCAACGCGTCGAGGATTTCCTCACCGCTCGCGCCCGCGTCGTAGGCGCGCCGTGCGTACTGCACGAGACCCGCCTCGGTCTGCACCGCGACCTTGGTGATGACCGAGATCAGCGCGCGGGTCTTGGGCTCGAGCCGGCTGCCGTTGTCCTTCAGGAACTGGAAGTAGGCGCCCATCGCCTGCGGGCGGGCCTTGACCAGGAAATCGAGTGCGCGGCTCATGGCGGTCCTAGCATGGAACGAGGCTGCGACGCGGAGCGTCGCCGCCCCATTCTAATCACCGGCATGCGCGCGCGACATCGGCCATGGGCGCATCAGCCGCGCGGCGCTTCGAGCAGGGCGAGCTGGGCCTCGAGGTCGCTGGTCGAAACGCGGCTCGCGGCGCCGAGCTCCGGCGCGAACACGCTGATGCGGAAGTCTTCGAGCATGAGCTGCACGCCGCGCAGCGCCGGGCTGAGGTCCTCGCCAGCGGCATACAGGTCGCGAAAGCGCCGCGCATAGGGCTCGATCAGCTCGAGCTTGCGCAGGTCCTTGCCGGGATTGGACTCCACGCGCTCGAGCCGCCGTTCGATGGCGTCCAGCGCGCGCCCCGCGCGGCGCAGCCCGGCCTCGTCCAGGTAGTCCACGCCCGCCGGCCCGAGCAGGAAGGCGAGCTGCGCTTCCAGATCGGCGCGCACCACGGCCGGCACGCGCGCCAGCGTCGCGCGGAGCGCGTGCGCGCGCTCGAACAGCCCCAGCAGCCCGCGCGCCTGGGTGGCGAGCGCCGCCGCCAGTCCGGCGATGAAGGCGTCGCGCGCCAGGGTGTAATCCGCCGCCGTGCGTGGCGCCGGCGCGCGCTGCAGCCAGCGCCGCGCCGCGCCGCGCGCCAGGGCCTCGAGGGGCGCCTGCCGATAACCGAACATCGCCGCGAAGAGTCCGAGTTCGCGCGCGCCCGGCAGGTCGCGCGCGAGCCGCCTCAGTTCGCCCGCCGCGTCCAGCACCAGCAGTCGCGCGACGCCCCGTGCATGGACCTCGCGCGCGTGCGCCGCGTCATCCAGCACCTCGATGCGCACGCCTTCTCCCGTGTCGCGCAGCGCCGGGTAGCCGACCAGTTGCGTACCGCCGGCGAGCGCCTCGGCCTGCTCGGGCAGATCGGTGAAGCGCCAACCGCCGCGCGACTGTCCCGCCAGGCCCCAGTCGACCTGGGCGCGCTCCGCGGCGGCGGCGGCGCCGTGCTGCCCGAGCAGCGCGTCGAGGTCGCGCGTCTCCTCCACCACGTCACCGTGCTCGTCCAGCAACAGCACCACGCAGCGCTGATGCGCCTCGAGCACGCGCTCATCGAAGGCGCCCGGCAACCAGGGCAGGCCGGTCATGCGCGCCAGTACCTCGGCCAGGGCGTTCGGCAACGGTCCCGGGACGGCGCCCAGCGCCTCCACCGCGGCCATCGCGTATTCGCGAATGGGAGACACCAGGCGGCGCTGCACCTTGGGCAACGAGCGCAGCAGGGCCGCCACCTTGTCGCTCAAGAGGCCCGGCACCAGGCGATCCAGATCCTCGCGCTTGAGACGCGGCAGCAACACGCGCGGCAGGCGCAGCGCCAGGCCATCGCGCGGCTGGCCCGGCTCGAAGCGGTACTCGAGCGCGCAGGCCGTGCCGCCGACAGGCAGGCTGTCGGGAAAGAGCCAGGCCTGCACGCCGCCGAACTGCGGGCTGGTGATGTCCGCTTCCCGCATGCGCAGACGGGTGTCGTTGCCGACCTCGGCACGCAGCCACGCGAGCAGGTCGCGACGCGTGGCGATGGCCGCCGGCAGCCTGGCCTCGTAGAACGCCGCGAGTTCCGCACGCCCGACCAGCAGGTCGCGGCGGCGGGCGCGGGCTTCCAGCGCGCGTATGCTCGCGATGAGCGCCTGGTTGTGCGCGAGGAATGCGGCCGGCTCACCGAGCTCACCGTCCAGCAGCCCGGCCTCGATGAACAGCGCGCGCGCGGCCGCCGGGTCGATCTTCTGGTAGTCCACCAGCCGCGCGCTGTTGATCACCAGGCCGTAGAGCCGCTGGATCTCGGTGGCCCGCACGCAGCCGCGCCGCGCGTCCCAATGAGGCGCCTCGTAGCTGCGCTTGATCAGGTGGCCCGCCGCCCGCTCCAGCCATTGCGGTTCGAGCCGCGCCGCGATGCGCGCGTAGCGTTCGCGGGTCTCCAGCACCTCGGCCGCCACGACCCAGGGCGCGGCGCGGCGCGCCAGCACCGAGGACGGATGCAGCTGGAAGGTCGCGCCGCGACAGCCGCCGTAGTGATCCTCCTGCCACTCGCCGACCTGGCTGGGGAAGCCCGCCGCGAGCGCGGTGTGAATCAGCTTGTAGCTGGCCGGCTCGTGGTTGCCGCGCAGTTCCACCTCCTCCGCCACCTTGCTGAGATATTCATGGAGCTGCACCCATTCGGTCATGCGCGTGGCCGACAGGAAGCGCTTGCGACACACCCGCTGGCGCTTCTTGGCCGGCATGCCGCGCAGTTCCAGCGCGAACGGCCAGGCGCGCAGGAACCACAGGAAGTCCGAGCGCTTGTCGGCGAACGCGGCGTGCGCCCGGTCGGCCGCGTCGCGGCGCTCGTGGGGCCGCTCACGCGGGTCGGCGATGCTGAGGGCGGCGACGATGATCAAGGCCTCGCTCAGGCAGCCGAGACCGGCGGCCGCGTCCAGCACCCGCGCCAGGCGCGGGTCCACCGGGAAACGCGCGAGCCGCGCGCCCTGCGGGGTCAACGCGCGCTCGCCGTCCAGCGCGCCCACTTCCTGCAGCACGAGGTAGGCGTCCTTGATCAGCCGCGTGCCCGGCGGCTCGGCAAAGGGGAAGCGCTCGACGTCTTCGACGCCCATTGCCTTCAGCTTCAGCACCACGCCGGCCAGGTTGGTACGCTGGACCTCCGGTTCGATGCGCGGCCGGCGCCCGAGATAGTCGGCCTCGCTGTACAGGCGGATGCAGATGCCGGCCGCTTCGCGTCCGCAGCGGCCGGCGCGCTGGTCGGCATTGGCCTGGGGAATCTTCTCCACCGGCAGCTGCTGCAGCTTGCGCCGCGGGCTGTAGCGACTGATGCGCGCGAGCCCGGTGTCGATCACGTGGCGCACGCGCGGCACGGTGAGCGAGGTCTCGGCGACATTGGTCGCGAGGATCACGCGGCGCCGCGGCCCCGGCTCGAAGATGCGCGCCTGGCGCGCGGCAGAGAGCCGCGCATAAAGCGTGAAGATGTCGGTCTCGGCGAGCCCGGCGCGGGTCAGACGCTGGGCCGCGCCGCGGATCTCGCGCTCGCCCGGCAGGAATACCAGCACGTCACCGCGCGCCTCGGCGTCCAGTTCGTGCAGCGCGGCCACGATCGCCTCGTCGACATCGACCTCGTCGTCCTCCTCGGTCGGCGGCGGACGGTAGCGGATCTCGATGGGATGGGCGCGATGGGGAATGTGGTGACAGACCGCGTCGGCGAAGAAACCGGCGAACAACTCGACGTCGAGGGTCGCGGAAGTCAGCACGAGCTTCAGATCGGGCCGACGCGCCAGCAGGG
The DNA here is from genome assembly GCA_050186725.1 of Gammaproteobacteria bacterium. Classification (GTDB taxonomy): domain Bacteria; phylum Pseudomonadota; class Gammaproteobacteria; genus JADJYF01. Next base: position 110,842 of record JBFWYG010000008.1, read on the forward strand.
TCTTGAGATAGCCGAGCAGGAAGTCGACGTTCAGTGAGCGCTCGTGCACCTCGTCGACGATCAGGGTGTCGTACTCGAGCAGGCGCGGATCGGCGTGGATCTCGTTCAGCAGGATGCCGTCGGTCATCACCTTGACCCGCGCGGCGGGCTCGAGGTTGTCGTCGAAGCGCACGCTGTGGCCGACCAGCGCGCCCGGCCGCGTCGCGGTCTCCTCGGCCAGGCGCCGCGCCACGGCGCGCGCGGCGATGCGCCGCGGCTGGGTGTGACCGATGCGCCCGGCGATGCCGCGCCCTAGCGCAAGACAGAGCTTGGGCAGCTGGGTGGATTTGCCGCAGCCGGTCTCACCGCTGACGATGACCACCTGGTGATCGTCGAGCAGACGCGTGAGCGTCTCGACCTCGGCGCTGAACGGCAGGTCGGGCGGAAACGCGAGGCGCGGCGTGGCCGCGGCGCGCGCCGCGCGCACCGCCTGGGAGCGAGCCTGGCGCGCCGCGCAGTCCTCCAGCGCGCGCGTCACCTGGCCGGCGCGCAAACGCCGACCGCGGCCCGAGAGGCCGCGACGCAGGCCGGCCAGGCGCCGACCGAGTTGCTCGGCGTCGCGCGCGAGGCAGCTCGCGAGGCCCGCTTCGAGGCCCTCGAGCGTCGCGCGCCAGTCCTCGGCCCGCTCGTTCACCGCCGGCCCGTCAGCCACGCGCACACCGCCGCCGCGCATGCCCGTCGCGCACGCACTCTCTCTTTTTTAATCCTAATCCCGCTGCTAACATGCGAGCGCTTCTTAAGGTAGCGACACAGCCAAAATCAAACAGGGCCGGTGTAGTGTGATCAGCTTCGACATCTCAGGATCGCAGATCGACGGGGCCCGGGACTACCAGGAAGACGCATTTCTCATCACCCACCTCGGCGACGCCGACGCGGACGCCGCCGGCTCGCTGGTGATCGTCGCAGACGGCATGGGTGGTCACGCGGCCGGCAACGTCGCGAGCAACATGGCGGTGCAGACCTTCAACCGCCACATCTCCAAGAATTTCCCGAACGAGAACATTTCCAACGTCCTCTACGAGGCCGTGCTGCAGGCCAATGGTTCCATCACCGCCACCGTGTCGGAAACGGCGGCGTTGAAGGGCATGGGCTGTACGCTGGTGGCCTGCGTGCTGGAACGCGGTCAGCTGCGCTGGGTCAGCGTCGGCGACAGCCACCTCTACCTGCTGCGCGACGGCGACCTGCAGAAGAAGAACGCCGATCACAGCTACGGCGGCTTTCTCGATCGCATGGCCGAGGCCGGCACGCCGGTGGAGGCCGAAGCGGGTTTCTCGCGCAACATGCTGATGAGCGCGCTGACCGGTGACGACATCGCCGAGATCGACTGCCCCGAGACGGCGCTGCCGCTCAAGGCGGGCGACCGCGTGATCCTGTCGAGCGACGGTCTCGATACCCTCGACCGCCAGGAGATCATCGCCATCTGCCAGACGCAGCCGACCCCCAGGGGCTGCGTAGAAGCGCTCTTGAAGGCGGTGGACGCGGCTGGCGCGCCGCGCCAGGACAACACCACCGTGATCGTGGTCGACGTCATCGAGAAGGCCGACGCCGCGGCCGACAAGACGCCGACCCTGGTCAGCTTCGAAGATCCGGAAAAGACCCGCCCCGCGGCGAGCCCGGCGCCCCGCCCCCTGCCCCCGCCACCGCCGGTAGTGGACGACCCGCCGCGACGCTACGGCGCGCTGGTGGCCGGTGTGCTGCTGGTGCTGGCGCTGGCCGGCGGCGGCGCCTGGTGGTTCATGAACCAGAAATCGGCCGAGGTCGGCGACGCGCCCGCGAGCGACACGGCGGACGCCGGCCAGGACAAGCCGCTGGAAGACGAGGTCATCGAACTCGAACCGGTGGAGCCGGAACCGGTGGCGCAAGGCGAAGTGGGCAAGTCCGGCGAGACGCCGAAGCCGGCCGCCGCCGAACCCAAGGTCGCGGCGAAGAAGGGCAGCTTCCGCGACGGCCTGCGCGGTGGCGGCCAGGGCCCGCTGATGGTGTGGGTGCCGGGCGGCAGCTTCGTGATGGGCAACCCGCTGTCCTTGAATGCCAACGAGCGGCCCGAGCACAACGTGACGGTGAAGCCCTTCGCGATCAGCGCGTACGAAGTGACGGTCGCCGACTACCGCCGCTTCGCCACGGCGACCGGCGCCAAGATGCCGCGTCTTGGGCCGCTCGCCGACCAGGACGACGTGCCCATGACCTTCCTGTCGTGGAACGATGCGCTCGCCTACACCAAGTGGCTGTCGCAGCAGACCGGCAAGAAGTACGCGCTGCCGACCGAGGCACAGTGGGAATACGCGGCGCGCGCCGGCAGCAGCACGCCCTACTGGTGGGGCCGCGGTCTCGGCAAGAACAACGCCCACTGTTTCGCCTGCGAAACCGGCCTCGATCCGCGCCAGCCGACCACCGTCGGCCGTTTCAAGCCCAATGCCTTCGGACTCTATGACACCGCCGGCAACGCCCAGGAGTGGGTACGCGACTGCTACAACCCGAGCTACGATGGCGCGCCGGATGACGGCTCGGTGTTCGAAGGCGGTGACTGCGGCCAGCGCGTGCTGCGCGGCGGCGGTTACGGCAGCGGCCCGGACAAGCTCACCAACTCCGCGCGCGACACCCTGCGCGCCGACCGCGGCAACGACCAATCCGGCCTGCGCGTCATTCGGCTCGACTGATCGCCCATGTGTCCGGCCGACGTCACCGCCGCGCCGGGCACGATCTTCGGCGGCTGCCACTGCGGCAACCTGCGCTACACCCTGGCCTGGCCGCTGGCTGATGCACCCACGCTGCGGGTATGCGGCTGCGACTACTGCACCCGCCACGGCGCCGCCTGGACTTCCCATCCCGAGGCGCCCCTGACTCTCACGGTCGTGACCCCCGACGAACTCATCGCCTACCGCTTCGGCAGCGGCACGGCGGACTTTCTCGCCTGCGGACGCTGCGGCATTCTCACTCTCGCGGCTTGCGCCTTCGAGGACGGTGAGCGCGCGGTGGTCAACGCCAACACCTTCGATTCCCTCAACGCAGCCATGTGCCCGCGCATCGCGACCGACTTCGACGCCGAAACCAATGACACCGCCGCGCGCCTGGCGCGCCGCCAGCGCAACTGGTCGCCGCTCACGCGCGCGTCACGATGAACAGGCGCGGTCTCGCCAGCGACAACGGCTCTGGCGTGCATCCGGCGGTGCTGGCCGCCATCGCGCGCTGCAATGTCGATCACGCGCCGGCCTACGGCGAAGACGCGCTGACCGCGGAGGCCCAGCGCCTGCTGCGTGCCGCCTTCGACGCCGACGCGGCCATCGCGCTGACCTTCGGCGGCACCGGCGCGAACGTGGTCGCGCTCGGCGCGCTGACCCAGCGCCACGAGGCCATCCTGTGCGCCGCCGACGCGCACATCGCGGTCAGCGAGTGCGCGGCCGTCGAGCATTATTGCGGCGGCAAGCTGCTGCCCATCGCGACGCCGGACGGCAAGCTCACGCCCGCCCTGCTCGCCCCCTGGCTGGGCCCGACGCGCGGCGTGCACCACGCGCGCCCGGCGGTGGTCAGCATCAGCCAGCCGACCGAATGGGGCACGCTCTACCAGGTGGAAGAACTGCGCGCGCTCGCAGATTGCGCCCACGCTCACGGCCTCAAGCTGCACGTCGATGGCGCGCGCTACGCCAACGCGGCCGCGGCGCTGGACCTGCCGCTCGGCGCGCTGTCGGCCGCGGTCGGGGTGGACGTGCTGTGTTTCGGTGGCACCAAGAACGGCCTGCTCGGCGCGGAAGCCGTGCTGGCCTTCGACCCGGCGCTGGCCGAGCGACTGGCCTATGCGCGCAAGCAGTCCACCCAGCTGGCATCGAAGATGCGCTTTCTCGCCGCGCAGTTCGTCGCCTACCTCGAAGACGAGCTGTGGCGCCGTCTGGCCGGCCAGGCGAACGCGATGGCCGCGCGTCTGGCCGCCGCGGTGGCGGACCTGCCTGACCTCGAGTTCGTGCGCCCGGTGGAGACCAACCAGCTCTTTCCGCGCCTGCCCCACGCCGCCATCGCGCCGCTTCAAGGGCACTTCCCGTTCTATGTCTGGCAGGCGCACGAGAACGTGGCGCGCTGGGTGACGTCGTTCGACACCACCGCCGAGGATATCGACCGCTATGCCGCGGCGGTGCGTGAAACGCTCACCGAGGATTGAGCCCCTTCAACCGCCGAAACGCGGCTCCGGCAGCCCGCGGATACCGAGCCCGCGAATGCGGAACAGGCTCCCGGCGCCGAACTGCGGACGGACCTGGCGCGCGAAGTGGTCATGCGTGGCGGGATGGCTGACCCGCGCCATGGAGGTCACGTAGATCTCGTCCAATCGCTCACCGCCGAAGCAGAGACTCGTGATGTTCCTGACCGGCATGCCGATGCGCCGCTCGACCTCGCCGTCCGGCGTGTAGCGGATGAGTTCGCCGCCGATCACGAGCGCGTTCCACACGCAGCCCTCCTCATCCACCGTGCTGCCATCGAAGAAACCCGCGTCCTGGCGGGTGTCGGCGAAGGGCCGCTTTTTGGCGAGCGCGCCCGAAGCGAGGTCGTAGTCGTAGGCCCACATCTGCTGCTGGAAGGTGTCGGCGAAGTAGAAGGTGCGGTCGTCCGGGCTCCAGCACGGACCGTTCGAGCAGATGATGCCCTGGTCGACGCGCGTCACGCTGAGATCGGGATCGAGGCGCCACAGGCCGCAGATCGCGAGCTCTTCCTTGTCGTCCATGCCGCCGGCGAAGAAGCGTCCGCGGCGGTCGACCTTGCCGTCGTTGAGACGGGTGCGCGGCTGTTCGGGCTCGATGGGCGTGATGCAGTCGAGCGCGCCGGACGTGAAGTCGTAGAAGTAGAAGCCGTCGTCCAGCGCCAGCACGGCGTTGCCGTCGCGACGCAGCGCCATCGCGCCGACGTCGTGCTCGAGCGACCAGTGACGCGTCGCGCCGCTGCGCGGATCGAGACGCCACAACGAGGGCCGCCCGACCCGCCGGCCGGTGCCGTCCACCCAGTAGAGCGCCGCCTGCTCGGCGTCCCACAGGGGGCCTTCGCCAAGGTGGTTGTCGGCCGCCACCAGGCACTCGATGCTGTAACTCATGGTCGCTCACCTCGCCGGCGCGGCACGCGCCGCGAGGCGTATTGGACCGCTCGCGACGACTCGGCGGCAAGCCTCGATCGCGATGCTATGATGCCGCGCGTCGGTGCGCGGCACGCGCGCAAGCAGCGTCTCGGGGGAGGCCCATGTTTCCAGCCAGAATCGAACACTACGCGCGGCCGCGCACGGTGGCGGAAGCGCTCGCGGCGCTCGCGCGCTGCGAGCCCGGCGAAGCCATCTTCCTGGCCGGCGGCCAGAGCGCGATGCAGGCCATCAAGTCACGCATGCTGCGCCCGCAGGCGCTGGTCGACCTGCAGGCGGTGGCGGAGCTGAAGGGCGTCACGTTCGCCGGCGGCGCGCTCACCATCGGCGCGATGACGCGCTACGCCGACATCGCGCGCGACCCGCGCCTCGGCGGCGCCTTCGGCGCACTCGCCGATGCCGCCAGCCACGTCGGCGATCGGCAGGTGCGCAATCGCGGCACCATCGGCGGCAGCGTGTGCTGGAACTACGTCGCGGCCTGCACGCCGACCGCGGTGCTCGCCACCGGTGGACGCATGAACCTGGTGTCCACCGCCGGTGGTCCGCGCAGCCTCGCCGCCGACGACTTCCTGCTCGGTCCGCTCGAGACCGCGCGCCAGGACGACGAACTCTTGCTCTCGGTCAGCTGGGACGCGCCCGCCGCGCGCACCGGCAGCGCCTATGCGAAGTGGGGCCTGGTGACCGATGCGCTGCCGGTGATCGGCGTCGCGGTCAGCGTCACGCTGGACGCGCGGGGCAGCTGCGGGGCCGCGCGCGTCGCGCTTGCAGGGCTCGCCGGCGGCGCGCAACGCGGCCCGGCCGCGGAGTCCGCGCTCCTGGGCAGCGCCGGCGACGCGGCAAGCATCGACGCGGCCTTTGCCGCGCTGGCCGCCGAGGCCGACACCCACAGCGACATGTCGGCCGACGCCGACTACCGCCGTCAACTGATCCAGAGCCTCGGTCGCGAAGTGGCGCAGCGCGCCTTCGACCGCGCGCGCGCCTGAGAGGGAGTCCGTCCATGCCCGTCGTCAAGCTCACCGTCAACGGCACGCGCTACGAGGAGGAAGTCTCCGAGCGCCTGCTGCTGGTCGACTTCCTGCGCGAGCGGCTCGCGCTCACCGGCACCCATGTCGGCTGCACCTTCGAAGGCGTGTGTGGCGCCTGCACCATCCACCTGGACGGCGAGGCGGTGAAGAGCTGCCTGATGCTCGCGGTGCAGGCCGACGGGCACGACGTCACCACCATCGAGGGCCTGGCCGGCGACACGCTCACGCCGCTGCAGGCGGCGTTCCGCGAGTACCACAGCCTGCAGTGCGGCTTCTGCACGCCAGGCATCCTGATGAACATGAGCGACTTCCTGCGCGAGAACCCAGATCCCAGCGAGGACGAGATCCGGCGCGGGCTGGTCGGCAACCTGTGCCGCTGCACGGGCTATGTACACATCGTGCGCGCGGTGAAGGATGCCGCGCGGCGCCTGCGCGAACAGGCTTGAGGACCAGACCATGGCAGCCAAACCGCAAGACTTCCTCGGCGCGCGCGTGCCGCGCAAGGAAGACCAGCGCCTGGTGACCGGCGCCGGCAAGTACCTCGCCGACCTCGTCCTGCCCGGCATGTTGCACGCGGTGTTCGTGCGCAGCGAGTATGCCCACGCGCGCATTCGCGGCATCGACGCCAGCGAAGCGCTGGCCCTGCCAGGCGTGGTCGCGGTCTACACTGGCGGCGAGTTCCGGGACACGGTCAAGCCCATGCCCCAGCCGGTGGTGCAGCCCAACCTGCCGGCGCGCTACCCGACCTTCTGGCCGCTCGCCATCGACAAGGTCAAACACCACGGCGAGCCGGTGGCCCTGGTCATCGCGCGCGACAAGTACGTCGCGGTCGATGCCGCCGAACTGGTGGTAGTGGACTACGAAGAGCTGACGCCGGTGCTCGACCCGGAGCGCGCGCTCGAAGACGACTCGCCGCTGGTCCACGAAGAGGACGGCAGCAACGAGATCTTCGCCATGACCTTGACCGGCGGCATGACCGAAGAAGAGCAGCGGCGCAACGCCGAGGAAGTCGAACGCATCTTCCAGGGCGCCGACGTGGTGGTGAAGGAGCGCTTTCGCGTGCACCGCACCGGCATCACGCCCATGGAGCCGCGCGGCGTGCTGTGCGACTGGAACGATGGCGACGGGCTGACCGCCTGGATCACCACCCAGCGCCCACACATCGACCGCCTCGCGCTGATCGACCTGTTGGGCATACCCGGCGAACAGGTGCGCGTCATCGCGCCGCGCGACCAGGGCGGCGGCTTTGGCGTCAAGGCGCCCTTCTACCGCGAGAACCTCGCCATCGCCTATGCGGCGCGCGCGTTGAAGCGCCCGGTGCGCTGGGTGGAGTCGCGCTACGAGAGCCTGATGAACGTCGGCCAGGAGCGTGACCAGGTGAACTACCTGGAGGTCGCGGCGCGCAAGGATGGCAAGCTGCTCGCGCTGCGCAACCGCGGCGTGGCCGACAACGGCGTCGGCACGACCGGCGTGTACTGGGGCTTCGTCATGCCTTTCCTCGGCGCGGTCGAGATGCCGAATGCCTACACCTGGGATCGCGGCGACATCCGCCTGCAGGTCGCCACCACCAACAAGGCGAGCCTCACGCCGTCGCGCGCCTTCGGTCATTTCCCCACGCGCTTCGCCATCGAGCGCGCGGTGGACATGGTGGCGCGTCGCGTCGGCATGGAGCCGGCCGCGCTCAGGCGCATGAACCTGGTGCCGACCCTGCCCTATACCTCGGTGACCAACGAGTACTACGACAGCGGTGATTTCCTGCGTGTGTGGGACAACCTCCTCGCCCAGGTCGATCTGCCGGCCTTCCGCGCCGAACAGGCGGCGGCGCGCGCCGTCGGTCGCTACCTCGGCATCGGCTTCGCCTGCGGCGTCGAACTGTCCGGCGTGGCCTCCGAGCTCTTGGTGCCGATGGAGAACCAGCCGGGCTACGGCGCGGCCACGGTGCGCCTCGATCCGCGCGGCAAGGTGCTGGTGTTCGGCGGCGACGCACCCGGCGGACAGGGCCACGAGACCACCACCGCGCAGGTCGTGGCCTCGCTGTTCGGCATCCAGCCCAACGATGTCGTGGTCACCACCGGCGACACCGGCACCACGCCTTTCGGCTCGGGCAGCATCGGCGCGCGCGCCGGCTCCTACTTCGTCAGCGCCGTGGCCGAAGCCTGTGGCGTACTGAAGGACAAGATCACGCGCATCCTCGCCCACGACCTGCAGCTCGAGGCCAGCGTGCAGCACTTCGAGTTCAAGGACGGCGAGGTGATCTACCTGGGGGACCGCAGCAAGCGCAAGAGTTTCCGCGATGCGGTCGAACGCATCATCATGTTTCCCATCAACCTGCCCGAGGGCGAGGTCGGCGGGCTGGAGTGGACCGCGTTCTTCGAGGCGGCCAAGCCCATGATCTGCTTCAATGCCGACTGCTGCATCGTCGAGGTGAACGTCGAGACCGGCGATTTCGAGATCCGCCGCTGGGTGACCTCGGAGGACGTCGGCACGGTCATCAACCCCAATATCGTCGACGGCCAGATGCACGGCGCCATCGTGCAGGGCCTGTCCAACGCGATGTTCGAGGAGTTCGTCTACGACGAACGCGGCCAGCAGATGAGCGCCGACTTCGAGCACTACAAGCTCGCGACCGCCGCCGACGTGCCGGACATCGAGATCACCTACGCCACCACGCCCTGCCCGCACACGCCACTCGGCACACGCGGCATCGGCGAGGGCCGGCCGAGCTCGGTGCCGGGCGCGCTGACCAACGCGGTGTGCGACGCGCTCGCGCCCTTCGGCATCGAGATCGCCGAGTTGCCGCTGCGCCCCAATCTCGTGTGGCGCAAGCTCAGGGAGGCGCGCGGCCAGGGCTGAGCGCCTCGGCGAAACGACCATGCAGCTGACCGAACAGATTCGCATCAACGCGCCGCGCGAGACGGTGT
>JBFWYG010000009.1:0-29992 GCA_050186725.1 Gammaproteobacteria bacterium
GCCGCCGCCGGCGATGAGAATGGACTCCGCCGGGTTGATGCCCTCGTTGATCGTGAGTTCCTTGATCGCCTCGATCATGTTCTCGTTGGCGACGGTCAGGATCGCGAACGCGGTGCGCTCCACCGATTCACCGAGGGTCGCGGCGATGGGCGCCATGGCGGCGCGCGCCGCGGCCTCGTCGAGCTGCATGCGACCACCCAGGAAATGCGCCGGGTCGATGTAACCGAGCACCACCGCGGCGTCGGTCACCGTCGCGTGGCTGCCGCCGCGGCCGTAGCAGGCCGGGCCGGGTTCCGAGCCCGCCGAATGCGGGCCGACGCGCAAGAGACCACCGGTATCCACCCAGGCGATGGAGCCGCCGCCGGCGCCGATGGAATGCACCGCGACCGAGGCCATGCCGAGGTTGTCGCCGGTCCACTGCGGGCCGAGCCAGGTGTCGCGCGAGAATTCCACCGCGCCGTCCCTGACCAGCGACACGTCGAAGGTGGTGCCGCCGGCGTCGCACACGATGATGTCCTGCGTGAGCTGCTCGGCCCCCGCGTAGGCGAGGCCGGCGATGGGCGCCATGGCCGGGCCGGACTTCACGAGATAAATGGGCTTCTGCACCACGTCGCCGAGATGCATCACGCCGCCGAAGGACGTGCTGACCAGGATGTCGTTCGCATAGCCGGCCGCGCGCAGGTCCGCTTCGAGCGTCAGCAGGTATTCCTGCATCAGGGGCTTCAGCGAGGCGTCGATGGCGGTCGACGAGGCGCGGCGGTATTCGCGGAGAATGGGGTTGATCTGGTGTGAGAGCGTGTAGGGCAGGCCGGGCAGCATCTCTTCGATGAGCGCGCCGATGCGCAGTTCGTGCACCGGGTTCGCGATCGACCACAGCAGGCACACCGCCACCGCCTCGACGCCGCGCGCGGCAAAGCCGCGCAATAGCGCGCGCACCGCGGCTTCGTCCAGCGCCCGGTCGATGCCGCCCTCCGCGTTGATGCGCTCCGGAATCTCGAAGGTCAGACGGCGTGGGATGTAGGGCGCGGGGTATTCCATGCGCAGGTTGTGCGGCTCGGCCTTGCCGCCTTCCTTCAGCAACAGCGTGTCGGGAAAGCCCTCGGTGGTGAGGAAGGCGGTGCGCGCGGTCTTGCGTTCGACGATGCCGTTGGTGCCGCGCGTGGTGCCGTAGAGGAACATCGCGGTGTCGGCCAGCAGCGCGGGCACGCTGAGACCGAGTTCGGCGGCGGCCACCTCCAGGCCGGCGCGGATGCTGGCGAAGGCGCGCTGCTTGTCGGTCAGTGCCTTGCCGATGGTGAAGCGACCGGTGGCGTCGGTGACCACCACGTCGGTGAAGGTGCCGCCGGTGTCGACGGAAATGCGGTAAGGCATGGCGCAAGGGTCCCTGTTCGTGGCTTCGCGAGACGGCCGCGCGGGCCGTCGTCGCACGCTACGTGCGGCCCCGCGTGGCGTCAACTCGCCCTCAGCTGGAGAGCGCGACGGCCGGCGTCACCCACGGCAGCGAAAGCGCCTGGCCGACCGCCTCGCAGGTCAGTTGCCCGGCATGCACATTGAGGCCCTGCGCGAGGCCCGCGTCCTCGGCGAGTGCGCGCGTAAGGCCCTTGTCCGCCAGCGCGATCACATAGGGCAGCGTCGCGTTGTTCAGCGCGAAGGTCGAGGTGCGCGGCACCGCGCCCGGCATGTTCGCCACGCAGTAGTGGATGACGCCGCTCTCGACGAAGGTCGGTGACTGGTGGGTGGTGGGATGCGAAGTCTCGAAGCAGCCACCCTGGTCGATGGCGACGTCCACCACCACCGTGCCGCGCCGCATCTTCGCGATCATCGCGCGGGTCACGAGCTTCGGCGCGGCGGCGCCGGGCAGCAGCACCGCGCCGATCACGAGATCCGCCTGCTCGGTCGACTGATCGATGCGGTCCATGGTCGAGTACAGGCAGCGCGCGCGGCCCTCGAACTTCTCCGCGAGATGGCGCAGGCGGTCGAGCGACTTGTCGAAGATGGTGACGTCGGCGCCGAGGCCGAGCGCCATCTGCGCGGCATGATCGCCCACCGTGCCGCCGCCGATGATCACCACCTTGGCGGGCGCCACGCCGGGCACGCCGCCGAGCAGCACGCCTTCGCCGCCCTGCGCCATTTCGAGACAGTGCGCGCCGGCCTGCACCGCGAGCCGACCCGCGACCTCGCTCATGGGCGCGAGCAGCGGCAGGCCGCCGCGCCGATCGCTGACGGTCTCGTAGGCGATGGCGGTGACGCCGGAGGCGAGCAGGCCCTGGGTCTGGGCCGGGTCCGGCGCGAGGTGCAGATAGGTGAACAGCAGCTGGCCCGCGCGCAAGCGCGCCAGTTCCTGCGGCTGGGGCTCCTTGACCTTGACCACCATGTCGGCGCGGGCGAACACGTCCTCGGCCGTCACCACCTCGGCGCCCGCCGCGCGGTAGTCGGCGTCGTGCATGCCGATGCCGGCGCCGGCCTCGGACTCCACCAGCACGCGATGCCCGTGGTGAATGAGCTCGCGCACGCTGCCGGGCGTGAGCCCGACTCGGTATTCGTGGTTCTTGATCTCCTTCGGGACGCCTACGAGCATTGGCTGAGTCCTCGGTGTGTCGATGATTCGATTGTAGGGCCGGTTTCAACCGGCCATGCACGGAATCGGGGACAGACCACGGTTTCGTTGAACCCGCTGTCCGTCCTCGCACGCAGTGCGCGAAACCGTGGTCTGTCCCCGATTCCGTGCTGCGGTCTCAACGAAACCGTGGTCTGTCCCCGTTCGGCCCCGTCACGCGCTGTCAAGCCGTCCCGCGCGGGATGTCCTGGTGTACACTGCGCGCCATCGACGATTCCATGGTGGACGTGTCGGTCCTCTCGCAGCGCAGCTCTGCAAACCCCGCCAGGCCCGGAAGGGAGCAACGGTAGCAGTCACTGTGGGTGCCGGGGTGTGGCTGGCACGTCCGCCGCCTTTCGCCTTCGGTCGCGCGCGTCGCGCCGACCGCCGCCCGAGATTGTGTTGAGCGACGCCGAATGAGCTACCAGGTCCTTGCACGCAAGTGGCGGCCGCGCAGCTTCGCCGAAGTGATAGGCCAGGCGCACGTGCTGAAGGCCTTGATCAACGCGCTCGACACCGGCCGCCTGCACCACGCCTATCTCTTCACCGGCACGCGCGGCGTGGGCAAGACCACGCTGGCCCGCGTCCTGGCCAAGGCGCTGAACTGCGAAGTCGGCGTGTCCAGCCAGCCCTGCGGCGTCTGTGGCGCCTGCCAGGAGATCGACCAGGGCCGCTTCGTCGACCTCATCGAAGTCGACGCCGCCTCGCGCACCAAGGTCGACGAGACCCGCGAGCTGCTGGACAACGTGCAGTACGCGCCGACCCGCGCGCGCTACAAGGTGTACCTCATCGACGAGGTGCACATGTTCTCGAATCACTCGTTCAACGCGCTGTTGAAGACCCTCGAAGAGCCGCCGCCCCACGTCAAGTTCCTGCTCGCGACCACCGATCCGAAGAAGCTGCCGGTCACCATCCTGTCGCGCTGCCTGCAGTTCAACCTGACACGCATGCCGGCCAGCCTGCTGGCGAAGCACCTGGCCCACGTGCTGACCGAAGAAGGCGTGGCCTTCGACGAGGGCGCGCTCGCGCTGATCGCGCAGGCGGCCGGCGGCAGCGTGCGCGATTCGCTGTCGCTGCTCGACCAGGCCATCGCCCACGGCGCGGGCCGGGTCAGCACCGACGAAGTGGTGCTGATGCTCGGCACCGTCGACCAGGACAGGGTGGTGAAGGTCCTCGCCCAGGTCGCCGCGGGCGATGGCCACGCCGTCATCGGCGCGGCGCGTGAGCTCGCGGCCTACGTGCCGGACTACGGCCAGGTGCTGGCGGAAATGGCCTCGCTCCTGCGCCGCGTGGCGGTGCTGCAGGTGTTGGGCGGCGAGGGCGGTACGCTCGAGACCGATCCGCGTCTTGCCGATCTCGCGGCGCGACTGCCGGCCGACGAAGTGCAACTGCTCTACCAGATCGCGCTGACCGGCAGGCGCGATCTCGCCATGAGCCCGGACGCCGAGGCGGCCTTCGAAATGACCCTGCTGCGCATGCTGGCGTTTCGCCCGGTGACGCCGGGCAGCCTGCCGAAGCAGGGGCTGGCGGGCCAGGCGGGCGCGACGTCAACGCCGCGCGTCACTGCGGCCGCGCCGCTGCAGATGCCGCGCGAGACGCCGCGCCAGGTCAGCACGCCGGTCGCCGCGCCGCCTGCCGTACCGGATGCGAGCACGCTGCCGGCGACACCCGCGCTGCCCGCGTCGGTCCCGCAGCCGACGAGCGTCGCCCCGCCCACGCCGCAGGCCGCGCGCCGTGCGCTGACGGCGCCGCCGGCGAACTTCGACTGGGCACAGGTGGTCGAGGAATTGAACGTGGTGGGTCTCGCCCGCGAGCTGGCGCGGAACAGCGCGGTGGCGGCCTTCGACGGCCGGCGGCTGGACCTGGTGATCACCCCGCAGTACGAGAAGCTCGCGCAGCGCCGACACGTCGACACGCTGCAGGCCGCGCTCGCCGAGAAGCTCGAGGCCGAGGTGGTGGTCAATGTCAGCGTCAGCGAGGACAGCGGGCTCACCACGCCATCGCAGCAGCAGCTCGCCGCGGCGGCGGAGCGTCAGCGTCGCGCCGAGGCCGAGATCGACGCTGATCCCAACGTGCAGGCGCTGCGTAGCGCCTTCGGCGCGACCATCGAAGAAGTGTCCAGCCGCTGAGCGCGGCGGGCGCACAACCAGGAGCAAGCGACATGCGTGGTGGACTGGGCGACCTGATGAAGCAGGCGCAGAAGATGCAGGCCGACATGGAGCGCCTGCAGGCCGAGATAGCCGCGACCGAAGTCACCGGCGAGTCCGGCGGCGGCATGGTCAAGGTGCTGATGAACGGGCGCCACGACGTGCGCAAGGTGACCATCGATCCGCTGCTCATGCAGGAAGACCGCGGCATGCTGGAAGACCTGCTGGCGGCGGCGGTGAACGACGCCAACCGGCGCGTCGAGGCGTTGTCCAAGGACAAGCTCTCGGGCCTCACGGCCGGCATGCCGCTGCCGCCCGGCGTCAAGCTGCCCTTCTAGCCCCCGGCTCCCCGCGCCGACATGATCGCCTCGCCCCTGCTCGCCGAGCTGATCGCGGCCCTGCAGTTCCTGCCGGGGGTGGGGCCGAAGTCGGCCCAGCGCATCGCCTTTCACCTGCTCGAGAAGCATCGCGACAAGGCGCGCCGCCTGTCCGACGTGCTGCGCCGCGCGGCCGACGAGATCGGCCAGTGCGCGAGCTGCCGCACCTTCTGCGAGACCGAGATCTGCGCGCTGTGCGCTAGCCCCAACCGCGACGCGGGACTGATCTGCGTGGTCGAGAGTCCGCTCGACGTGCAGGCCATCGAGCAGGCCGCCGATTTCCGCGGGCGCTTCTTCGTGTTGCTCGGGCGGCTGTCGCCGATCGACGGCGTGACGCCGGAGACGCTCGGCATGCCGCTGCTCGAACAGCGCCTGGCCGGCGGCGAGGTGCGCGAGATGGTGGTCGCGACCGGCACCACCATGGAGGGCGAGGCCACCGCGCATTACCTGCGTCAGCTCGCGCAGCGCGCCGGCGTGCGCGCGACGCGCATCGCCTACGGCGTGCCGGTGGGTGGCGATCTGGAATTCGTCGACGGTTCCACGCTGTCCCACGCGCTCGCCAGTCGTCGCGACTACTGAGCGCGGGCGCGCGCATTGGCGCTCGCGGGGGCTTGCTCTACCATGCCGCGTGTCGCCTGGAGTGCTCACCCATGCAACTGTCCGCCAGCAATCTCATCTGGATCGATCTCGAGATGACGGGCCTCGAACCCGAGCGCGACGTGATCATTGAAATCGCGACCATCGTCACCGATGCCCATCTCGAGGAGCAGGTCGAGGGCCCGGTGTTCGCCATCCACCATGACGACGCCGTGTTGGCCGGCATGGACGAGTGGAACACGCGTCAGCACGGCCAGAGTGGGCTGACCGCGCGGGTGCGCGAGAGCCGTGTGGACACGGCCATGGCGGAGCAGGCGACGCTCGAGTTCCTCGCGCGCTGGGTGCCGGCCCAGGCTTCGCCGATGTGCGGCAACAGCATCTGCCAGGACCGCCGCTTCCTCTACAAGTACATGCCGGCGCTGGCGGCCTTCTTCCATTACCGCAACCTCGACGTCAGCACGCTGAAGGAGCTCGCCAAGCGCTGGGCGCCGCAGCTGCCGGCCTTCACCAAGCAGGGCAGCCATCTCGCGCTGGACGACATTCGCGACTCGATCGGCGAACTGCGCCACTACCGTCAGCACTTCCTAAGGCTCGCGTGAGCACGGCAGGTCAGCCGCTCTACGACGCCGCCGGCACGCGCGCGCTCGAGCAGCACGCGTGCAGCGTGCTCGGCATCCCGAGTTACACCTTGATGGAACGCGCCGGCGCGGCGGTCTATCGCCGGCTGCGCGCGCGCTGGCCTGCCGCGCGCCGGCTGCTGATCCTGTGCGGCGCCGGCAACAACGGCGGCGACGGCTACGTGGTCGCGCGGCTCGCGGAGGCTGACGGTCTCACGGCCCAGGTCGTGATGCTGGCGGCGCCCGAGCGCCTGCGCGGTGACGCGCTGGAGGCCCATGCGCGCATGCGCGCCGCCGGCATCGTCCCGCTGGACGAGCCTTGGTCGGCAGCCGACGGCGAGGTGCTGGTCGACGCGCTGCTCGGCACCGGTGTCGAACGCGAGGTGACGGGCGTCTACGCCGAGTTCATCGCGCGCATCAACTCGAGCGGCCTGCCGGTTCTGGCGGTGGACGTCCCCTCGGGCATCGATGCCACCACCGGCCAGCGCCATGGCTGCGCGGTGCGGGCTGACCTGACCGTGAGCCTGGTGAGCTTGAAGCGCGGGCTCCTGACCGGCGATGCGCCGGCCCACGTGGGGGCGCTGGCCTGGGAGTCGCTCGAATTGCCGGACAATGTCTTCACCGCGGTCGCGCCGTCGGCGTACGCCGTCGAGCACGCCGCGCTCTGCGCCTGGTATGCCCCGCGCGCGCGCACCGCGCACAAGGGACACCACGGCCATGTGCTGGTGGTGGGCGGCGCGCCGGGCTTTGGCGGCGCGGCGCGCATGGCGGCGGAAGCGGCCGCGCGGGTCGGCGCCGGACTCGTGTCCCTCGCCACCCATCCCGCGCACGCGGCGCTGATCGCATCCCAGCGTCCCGAACTCATGTGCCACGGCGTCGAGAGCGCCGCCGACCTCGCGCCGCTGTTGGCGCGCGCGACGGTGGTCGCGGTCGGACCCGGGCTCGGCCAGGGTGAGTGGTCGCGGCGCCTGTGGGCGGCGGTGCGCGAGGCGCCCCAGGTCCAGGTGGTGGACGCCGACGGACTCAACCTGCTGGCGGCCGACCCCGACCGCCGGGAGGCGCGCATCCTGACGCCCCACCCAGGCGAGGCCGCGCGCCTGTTGGCGACCGACACCGCGAGCCTGCACCGCGACCGCTTCGCCGCGGCCGCGGCCCTGGTCGAGCGCTATGGTGGGGTCGCGTTGCTGAAGGGCGCCGGCACCCTGGTCGCGAGCGGCGCGGGCCTGCCTACCGTGGTGCGCGGCGGCAATCCCGGCATGGCGAGTGGTGGCATGGGCGACGTGCTGACCGGGGTGATCGCGGGCCTCTGCGCCCAGGGCCTGCCCGCCGGACGTGCCGCGCTCGGTGGCGCCTGCCTGCACGCCTGGGCCGCGGACCAGGCGGCGGGCGACGGCGAACGGGGCCTGCTGGCCGGCGACCTGATGCCCTGGCTGCGCCGCGGCGTGAATCCGGCCGCGTGAGCGTTACGCGCACTTGCCACGCGGACACGGCCGAGGACATGGAGGCACTCGGCGGGCGTCTCGCCCGCGCCGCCCCCCCTGGCACGCGCCTCTACCTGGCCGGCGACCTCGCGGCCGGCAAGACCACCCTGGCGCGCGGCTACCTGCGGGCGCTCGGGCACGCCGGCGCGGTGAAGAGCCCGACCTTCACCCTGGTCGAGACCTACACCCTGGCGACGCGCAGCGTGCATCACTTCGATCTCTACCGCATGGCCGGCGGGGAACTCGAATTCATCGGCTTCGAGGACTACCTGGAGCCCGACGCGGACCTTCTGATCGAATGGGCGGAGCGGGGTGGGGGCGCGCTGCCGGTTCCCGACGTCGAACTCTGGCTGCGCGTGGTGGACGCCGGTCGGGAGGTCTCCCTAACGCCGCGCACGGCGCGCGGTGAGGCCCTGCTGGACGCGCTCAGTTCAGCATGACGAACAAAAGCTTAGCGCCGGAACATAAAATCATCTTGAGTTTCTGAAGGCAAGGCGGTCACAATACCTTGCCCATCAAGAGAATGTTCTTCCAAGCCGATGCGCTGGCTGTCATTCCTCGTACTTGCCCTGCTCGCCGGGGCCGCCGCCGCGGTCGAGATTCGTGGCGTGCAGGCCCGTGTCGCGGGGGCGGACACGAGCCTGCTATTCGACCTGTCCGAGTCGACGGCCTACACCGTCTCCACCCTGGCTCGCCCCGAGCGGCTGGTTATCGAATTCAAGCATGCCACCGCGCGCCGCCTGCTGACCTTGGCGCCCATGCCGAAGTCCATCACCCACGTGCGCCAGTTCCTGCGCGTCGACCAAGGGCTGACGGTGGTGGTGGAACTGCGTGAGGCGAACACCGTGGCAGCACGCCTGTTGAAGCCGGGCGCCGGCGCGGGACATCGGCTCGAACTGCAACTCACGCCGCGTGCCGCGCGGCAGGCACTGGCCGCCCGCGCGGCGGCGCCGGCCCCGGCCCCGGTAAAGGTGACCGCCCCCACCCCCATTGCCGATCCCGTCGCGCCGGCGGGACCGAAACCGGCCACCCCCGCGGCCGTCGCCATCGCCAGCGAGCCTGCGCCCGCCCGTCCGGCCGCCGCCACCCGCGGCCGCGAACTGGTGATCGCCATCGACGCCGGGCACGGTGGCCAGGACGTCGGCGCCATCGGGCCCAGCGGCGTGTACGAGAAGGACGTGGTGCTGGGCGTGTCGCGCGAACTGGCGCAGCTGATCGCGGCCGAGCCGGGCATGCGTGCGGTGCTGACCCGCGACGGAGATTACTTCCTGCCGCTGCGTACCCGCATGGACCGCGCCCGCGCGCGACGCGCGGATCTCTTCATCTCGATCCATGCCGACGCGGTGCGCGACCGGCGCGCGCGCGGCGCCTCGGTCTACACCCTGTCGCGGCGCGGCGCCACGAGCGAAGCCGCGCGCTGGCTGGCGGCCAGCGAGAACGCCGCCGACCTGGTGGGCGGTGCGAGCCTGGACGACAAGGACCGCATGCTGAAATCGGTGCTGCTCGATCTGTCCCAGGCGGCCTCGATGGACGCGAGCATGGATCTCGCGAGCGCCGTGCTGCGCTCGCTGGGCGGCATCGGCGCGGTGCACAACCGGCGCGTGCAGCAGGCCGGCTTCATGGTGCTGAAGTCGCCCGACGTGCCGTCCATCCTGGTCGAGACCGCCTACATCTCCAATCCGACCGAAGAGAAGCGCCTGCGCAGCACGCTCTACCAGAAGCGTCTGGCGCGAGCGATCTTCAATGGCATCCTGAGCTACAGCCGTGCCCAGCGGGCCGCCCCGGCGCCGGCGCCCGCGCAGGCCACGCGGAGCGCGGCGCGCCAGCGGGAGGCCGATGCGCGCCGCCATCGCGTGTCGCGCGGCGAGACCCTGTCCGGCATCGCGCAGCGCTACGACGTCGACATCGCCTCGCTCAAGGTGGCGAACAACATGGACTCGGAAATGGTGCGGGCGGGGGCCCTGTTGCGCATCCCCTGAGCCCGCTTGCGCCAGGCCTGCGCGATCGTCGCCGGCCCCGGCCCTACAATGCGCCATGCCCGCCCGCATCCAAGCGCTGCCCGAGCACGTGATCAACCAGATCGCGGCGGGCGAAGTCATCGAACGCCCGGCCTCGGTCATCAAGGAACTGGTGGAGAACGCGCTGGACGCCGGCGCGAGGCGTATCGAGGTGGAGGTGGTGGAGGGCGGTCTCGAGTCCATGACCGTCAGCGACGACGGTTGCGGCATTCGTGGCGCGGAGCTCGGCGCCGCGTTGAAGCGCCATTGGACCAGCAAGATCAGCCGCGCACAGGATCTCGCCGCGCTCACCTCGCTCGGCTTTCGCGGCGAGGCCTTGGCGAGCATCGCGGCGGTCGCGACCGTGGAGGTCATTACCCGGGAGCAGGACGAGCCGCATGGCTGGCGGCTGCTGTCGCTGCCCGGCCAGGCGCCGGCGCCGCCGACCCCGCACCAGGCGAATCCCGGCACGCGCATCATGGTCCGTGAGCTCTTCCACTGCGTGCCGGCGCGGCGGCGTTTCCTGAAGCGCGCGCGCACCGAGTTCCTGCACATTCACCAGCTCGTGCGCCAGCTCGCCTTCGCGCGTCCCGAGGTCGCGCTCTCGCTCGCCCAGCCCGGCAGTCGCGGCCTGCGTTTCGCGCCCGGCGCGCTGGGCGTGGACGGACCGCGCTGGCGGGCGCTGTTCGGCAGCGCCTTCCTGGCCGGCGCGTGTCCGGTGTCGCTATCCGCCGACGGGCTCGAGGTGCGCGGCTGGGTCGGCGCGGCGGCGCTGGCCGACAGTCAGTCTGATCTGCAGTTCCTGGCGCTCAACGGGCGCTACGTGCGCGATCGCCAGCTCGCCCACGCGGTGCGCCTGGCGTTTGGCGACGCCTTGCCCGCCGGTCGCTTCCCGGTCTACGCGCTGGCGCTGACGCTGGACCCCGGCGCGGTGGACGTCAACGTGCATCCGGGCAAGCTCGAGGTGCGCTTCGTCGAGCTCCGCGCGGTACACGACCTGCTCTATGCCGCGGTACGGCGCGCGCTCGAGAGCGAGGTGCGGGAGCCGCCACCGCCGGCCCGCGTTGTGGCCGAAGCGCGCGTCGCCGCGCCTACGCTGCCCACGCCCGCGCGCCTGTCCCCCGCGAGCCGGGGCGCGGCAGAACCGGCGACCGCCTGGCGGCAACCGCCGCTCGCGCTGGTGGACGAACGCTTCCTGCTGTTTCGCGACGGCGGCGCCGTGCTGAGCCTCGATCTGCGCGCGGCCTGGCAGGCGGTGTTGAGCCGGCGACTCGCCGGTGCGTACGGCGATCCTCGACCGCTCCTGGTGCCCGAGCGGGTCAGCCTGTCCGCGACGCAGGCCGCGGCCCTGGTCGACGCCGGCTTCGAGGTGGACGAGCTCGGGCCAGCGGGACAGCGCCTGCGCGCCGTGCCGCGCGTGCTGCCGAACCTCCCCTGGGGCGCGTTCTGCGCGGCCTTCGTCAGCGCGCCACGGCGCGCGCCTGGCACGGCCGCGGTCGCCGCGGCGGCGGCCGTCAGCCTGGAACTCGGACGCGACGGCATGCCCTCGCGCCGGCTGCTGGACGAACTGGCGCAGGCCGCGGCGGCGGTCGATTTCGATCTGCGCGCCGCCGCCGGCGTGGTGGATGGCGCGCTCCTCGCGCGGGCGAGCGCCGATGCACGTTGAGGCGCCGCTCGTCTTCATCATGGGCCCGACCGGCGCGGGCAAGACCGCGCTGGCGCTCGAGATCGCCGCGCGTCTGGCGGCGGAAGTCGTGAGCGTGGATTCCGCGCAGGTGTATCGCGGCCTCGATCTCGGCACCGCCAAGCCGAGCCCCGCGGTACGCGCACGCGTGCCCCATCACCTGCTCGACATCTGCGCGCCGGACGAGGCCTACTCCGCCGCGCGTTTTCGTGAAGATGCACAGCGCGCCATCGCCGCAGTGCGCGCTCGCGGCCGCCTGCCGCTGCTGGTGGGCGGCACCGGTCTCTATTTCCGCGCGCTGGAACAGGGGCTCGCGGTGCTGCCGCCGGCCGACCCGGCGGTGCGCGCGCTCCTCGCGGCGGAGCTCGAACGGGACGGCGCGGCGGCGTTGCACGCGCGCCTCGCCGCGCTCGACGCGCAAGCCGCCGCGCGCATCCATCCGAACGATCCGCAGCGCCTGCTGCGCGCGCTCGAAGTACACGAGCTCTGCGGTGCGTCGCTCACCTCGCTGTGGGCCGCCGCGCAGCTCGCGCCCCATGCGGGTGAGATCGTCAAGCTGGTCATTGCCCCCAACGATCGCGCGGATTTACACCGTGACCTCGCCACGCGTTATCACGGCATGCTGGACCGCGGGCTGGTCAACGAAGTGCGCGCGCTGCGCGCCAATCCGCGCCTCACGGCGCAGGCACCGGCGATGCGCAGCGTGGGATATCGCGAGGTATGGCGCTATCTCGACGGCACATGCACGCGCGCCGAGATGATCGAAAGGGGCATCGTCGCCACCCGCCAACTGGCGAAGCGCCAGCTCACCTGGTTCAGGCGCGAAAATGGGGCGCTGTGGCTCGACAGTCGCGATCCCGCGCGACTCGATCGCGCACTCGTGCGCATTGCGCAAGCGGGTCGTTTCCCTGCGCGGGGAATCTGATCTAGAGTACCGGCGCACGTTTACAACAATGACCCACGACGGCCATCTCGCAGCCGATGGCTCTCACCCGGCGCCAACAACAACAAGGAGCAAGCCATGAGCAAGGGCCAGTCACTGCAGGAACCCTACTTGAATGCTTTGCGCAAGGAGCGCGTTCCCGTCTCCATCTACCTGGTCAACGGCATCAAGCTGCAGGGGCAGATCGAGTCCTTCGACCAATTCGTCATCCTGCTCAAGAACTCCGTGAGCCAGATGGTCTACAAGCACGCCATTTCCACCGTCGTGCCGGCGCGCAACGTGCGCCTGCCGCGCGCCGAGACCGGCGAGGACGGCGGCGACGCCGCCGAGGGTGACGGCGCGTGATGCGAGCTTCCCAGATTGTTTGAGCGGCCGGCGGGCGGCGACCGTGCCGTCCTCGTGCACGTGGTGCTGGGGCTCGCCGCGGCCCAGGACGATGACCTCGAAGAATTCCGCGAGCTGGTGAGCGGCGCGGGCGCGGCGTCCGTCGCCGTGATCCAAGCGCGACGCTCAGCGGCCGATCCGAAGTTCCTGGTCGGCAGCGGCAAGGTCGAAGAGATCGCGGCGGTGGTCAAGGCCGAGCAGGCCGACGTCGTGATCTTCAATCACGATCTCTCCCCCGCGCAGGAACGCAATCTCGAGCGCGCGCTGGAATGTCGCGTGATCGATCGCACGCGGCTCATCCTCGACATCTTCGCCCAGCGCGCGCGCTCCTTCGAGGGCAAGCTGCAGGTCGAGCTCGCGCAGCTGAAGCACATGTCCACGCGCCTGGTGCGCGGCTGGACCCACCTCGAACGCCAGAAGGGCGGCATCGGTCTGCGCGGACCGGGCGAGACCCAGCTCGAAACCGACCGTCGCCTGCTCGGCGCGCGTATCAAGCAGATCAACGAACGCCTCGAACGGGTCAAGGCGCAACGTCAGCAGAGCGCCCGCGCGCGGCGCCGCGCCCAGCTCTCGACCGTGTCCATCGTCGGCTACACCAACGCCGGCAAGTCGACCCTGTTCAACACCCTGACCGGCCACGAGGTGTATGCCGCCGATCAGCTGTTCGCGACGCTGGACACGACGCTCCGCACCTTGAGCGTGGCCGGCGAGCATCCCATCGTGCTGAGCGACACCGTCGGCTTCATCCGCCGCCTGCCGCCCGAACTCGTCGCCGCCTTCCAGGCGACCTTGGACGAGACCCGCGACGCGCGCCTGCTGCTGCACGTGATCGACGCGAGCGCCGAGGATCGCGATCTGCGCATCGCCGACGTGCGCGAAGTGCTGGAGCGGATCGGCGCGGCCAAGGTGCCGGTCATCGAGGTGTACAACAAGATAGACAGGCTCGCCGACGTCAGGCCGCAGGTGGAGCGCGACGGTGAGGGCCTGGTCAACCGCGTGTGGCTGTCGGCGCGCACCGGCGAGGGCGTGCCGCTGCTGCTCGCCGCGGTCGCCGAACACATCAACCTGCACAAGGCGCGGCGCTGGCTCAAGCTGGCGCCGGCCGCCGGACGGCTGCGCGCCCAGCTCTACGCCATGGGCGCGGTGGCCGACGAAGTCGTGCTGCCCGACGGCGGCTGGCTGCTGGAAGTGACCTTGTCCGAGGCGCGCTGGCAGCAGTGGCAGCGTGAGCCGGGCACGGCGCAACACGTCATCGAAGTCGATGCGCGCGGGACGCTCGCCGAGGTCGACCTCGAGTCCCTGCTGCGAGACTTCGCGCGCGAGTCGGAGCCTGGCGTTCAGATTGAACAAGGGTAAGCCCCCCCGTACAATCCGCCCCGCACCCCTGCACAGCAACCCTCGACGGAAAATCAATGGCCTGGAACGATCCGGACGGCAACGACCGCGACCCTTGGGGCGGTCGGCGCAACGAGCAGGGCCCGCCCGATCTGGACGAGGTGGTGCGCAAGATGCAGGAGAAGCTGTCGGCCCTGTTCGGCGGCAAGCAGCGTTCCCAGCCGCCGGCGGAGAACGGCTTGGTGTGGGCCGTGCTGGGCGTGGTGGCTTTCGGCCTCCTGGCCTGGGAGATGGTCTACCGGATCGATCCGGCCGAGCGCGGCGTGGTGCTGCGCTTCGGGCGCTACGTCTCGGTGCTGCAGCCCGGCCCGCACATCCGCTTTCCGCGGCCCATCGAAGAAGTGCGCAAGATCAACGTCGAGCGCATCGAGACGCTCACCGCCACCTCCTCCATGCTGACCAGCGACGAGAACATCGTCGACGTCGAGGTCGCGGTGCAGTATCGCATCAAGGATCCCGAGGCCTACCTGTTCCGCATCGCCGACCCGGACGTGTCCGTGCAGCGCGTGACCGAGTCCGCCATTCGCGACGTGATCGGCCAGAACACGCTCGACTTCGCCATCACTGGGGGCCGCGCGGAGATCGCAGTGCAGTCCCAGGCGCAGATCCAGCAGATGCTAGACAACTACACCTCGGGCATCGGGGTCACCAGCGTGAACCTGCAGCCCATCAAGCCGCCGGAGGAAGTGAAGGCGGCCTTCGACGACGCCATCAAGGCGCGCGAGGACAAGGAGCGCAAGGTCAACGAGGGTGAGGCCTACCGCAACGAAGTGGTGGAGCGCGCGCAGGGCGAGGGCGCGCGCATCCGGCTCGACGCCGAGGGCTATCGCGAGCGGGTGATCGCCCAGGCCGTAGGTGAATCGCAGCGCTTCGACCAACTGCTGACCGAATACGAGAAGGCCCCGCAGGTGACGCGTGAGCGCCTCTACCTCGAGACCATGGAGGAAGTGTTGACCAATACCACCAAGCTGCTGCTCGACAGCAAGGGCGGCGCGAACGTCACCTACCTGCCGCTCGACAAGCTGATCGGTAATGCCAATCGGGGCGACGCGCAGGAGACCACCGACGCCGCGCCCGAACCGCCGGCCTACTCGCCGACGGTGGAAGAGTCGCTGCGCGATCGGCGCATCGGCCGCACGCGCGTGGTGCGCTGACATGGCCTCCCGTATCGCGCTCACGGTGTTCGCGGCCCTCGGCCTGATCTACCTCTGCACCTTCCGTGTCTACGAGTACGAGTCGGCCATCCTGACCCAGCTCGGCAAGATCAAGCGTGCCGACTACCAACCGGGCCTGCACTTCATGGTACCGGTGTGGCAGGAGGTCAGAACCTTCGACAAGCGCCTGCAGACGCTCGACGCCGAACCGCAGCGCTTCCTGACCGGCGAGAAGAAGGACGTGATCGTCGACTCCTTCGCGCGCTGGCGCATCAAGGACGTGGTGACGTTCTTCAAGGCGACCGGCGGCGATCCCGCCCGCGCCGGGCTGCTCATCTACCAGATGATCAATGACAGCTTGCGCAGCGAGTTCGGCTCGCGCACCGTGCAGGCTGTCGTGTCGGGCGAACGCGGGGCGATCATGAAAATCGTGACCGACACCGCCGACACCCGCGCCGAGCAGCTCGGCATGGAGATCGTCGACGTGCGCCTGAAGCGCATCGACCTGCCGACCGAGGTCAGCAGCACGGTGTACGAGCGCATGCGCTCGGAGCGCTCGCGGGTGGCGCGCGAGTTCCGCGCGCGCGGCGAGAAGGAAGCCATCACCATTCGCGCCGATGCCGACAAGCAGCGCACCATCATCGCCGCCGAGGCCTATCGCGACGCCGAGCAGATGCGCGGCGGCGGCGATGCGCGGGCGGCGGAGGTCTACGCCGCCGCCTACAGCAAGAATCCCGAGTTCTTCGAGTTCTATCGCAGCCTCAACGCCTACAAATCGAGCTTCAAGAACAAGAGCGACGTGCTGGTGTTGCAGCCGGATTCGGACTTCTTCAAGTACCTGCGCAAGCCCGGTGGCGGCTGAGGCGCGGCGCGCGCACGGCCAGCCGATCATGGGGCAGGACTTCCTCGGCGCCTTGGCGCTGATGCTGGTGTTCGAGGGCCTCATGCCCTTCGCGAGCCCACCGGCCTACCGTCGTGCCGTCCAGTCGCTCGCCACGCTCGGCGACGGCGCGCTGCGTGCCGTCGGTCTCGCGGCCATGCTCGCGGGTCTCATCATGCTCTACGCCACGAGGTAGAAGGTGGCAGACGAAAAACTCTGGTTGCTGCCGGACGGCGTCGACGAGGTGCTGCCGCCACGCGCGCGCGCGCTCGAGGACATGCGCCGGCGCCTGCTCGACCTGTGCGAGCGCTGGGGCTATGCCTACGTGCTGCCGCCGGTGGTGGAGTATCTCGACTCGCTGTTGTCCGGCATCGGCGAAGATCTCGATCTGCAGACCTTCAAGACCACTGACCAGGTCACCGGCCGCACGCTCGGGGTGCGCGCCGACATCACGCCCCAGGTGGCGCGCATCGACGCGCATCGGCTGCCGACCGGCGCGCCCCAGCGCCTGTGCTACGTGGGGCCGGTGCTGCATACCCGTCCGGACAAGTTCGCCGGTTCGCGCAATCCGCTGCAGTTCGGCGCCGAGCTCTATGGCCACGCCGGCATCGAGGCCGATGCCGAGGTCATCCTGCTACTGTTGGAACTGCTCGCCACCGCCGGTATCGCGCCGGTGACCGTCGAACTCGGGCACATGGGCCTGTTCCACGCGATCTGCGAGGAAGCGCATTTCGGGCGCGCGCGCGAATCGCGCATCCTCGAGCGGCTGCTGATGAAGGACGAGAGCGGTCTCGTCGAGGCGCTGGCCGGCGCCTCGCCAGAGGTGGCGCGCCACCTGCGCGCGCTGCTGGAACTGAACGGCGGCGACGAAGTGCTCGGCCAGGCACGGCTCGCATTGGCCGGCGCGCCGGCTTCGGTCGGCCTGGCGCTGGACGATATCGAGCGGCTGGTGGCACTGGTACGCTCGCGCATGCCGGCGGCCGATATCCACCTGGATTTCGCCGAGCTGCGCGGTTATCGCTACCACACGGGCGTGATGTTCGCGGCTTACACCACCAGCATCGGCCGCGCCATCGCCTGGGGCGGGCGCTACGACAACATCGGCCATTCCTTCGGCCGCTCGCGGCCGGCCACCGGCTTCAGCACCGATCTGAAGGTGCTGGCCTCGCTGGCGCGCGAAGCGCCGCTGGCCCTGCCGCGCATCTTCGCCCCGGCGGCGGACGATGACGCGCGGCTGGCCGCGATCCGCGACTACCGGGCGGCGGGCTACGTGGTGGTGGAAGGTCTGCCGGGCCAGGCGACCGGGGCGGCGGACAGCGGCTGCCAGCAGGTGCTGGTGGCGCGCAACGGCCACTGGCTGGTCGAAGACATCGGACATTGAGTTACCGAGAGAGCAATTGCGTGGGCAAGTCAGTCGTCGTAATCGGCTCCCAGTGGGGAGACGAAGGCAAGGGCAAGGTGGTGGACATGCTCACCGACCGCTGCGAGGCGGTGGTGCGTTTCCAGGGCGGCCACAACGCCGGCCACACCGTGGTGATCGACGGCGAGAAGACCGTCCTGCATCTCATTCCCTCGGGCATTCTCCACGATGGTGTCGCCTGCCTGATCGGCAACGGCGTGGTGCTGTCGCCGGAAGCCTTCATGGAAGAGATCAGCATGCTCGAGGCGCGTGGTGTGCCGGCGCGCGAGCGGCTGGTGGTGAGCCCCGCCTGCCCGTTGATCCTGCCCTACCACGTGGCGCTCGATCAGGCGCGCGAGAAAGCGCGTGGCGCCGCCGCCATCGGCACCACCGGCCGCGGCATCGGTCCGGCCTACGAGGACAAGGTCGCGCGCCGCGCGCTCCGCGTCGGCGACCTGCTGGCGCGCGAGCGCTTCGCCGCCAAGCTCGGCGAGGTGCTCGACTATCACAACTTCGTGCTGGCGAACTACTACAAGGTCGAGGTGCTCGACTTCCAGCGCATCTTGGACGAATCCATGCGCCACGCCGAGATCCTCGGGCCGATGGTCGGTGACGTCACCGAGATCCTCGCCCAGTACCGCGCGAAGAGCGCGAACCTGCTGTTCGAGGGCGCGCAGGGCACCCTGCTCGACATCGACCACGGCACCTACCCCTTCGTCACCTCGTCGAACACCACGGCCGGCTTCGCCGCCAGCGGCACCGGCGTCGGGCCGCGCACCTTCGACTACGTGCTCGGGATCACCAAGGCCTACACCACGCGCGTCGGCTCGGGGCCGTTCCCGACCGAACTCTTCGACGAGACCGGCGAGCATCTGGTCACCAAGGGCCACGAGTTCGGCGCCACCACCGGCCGCCGGCGGCGCTGCGGCTGGTTCGACGCGGTCGCGCTGCGCCGCGCGCAGCAACTGAACAGCATCTCCGGCCTGTGCATGACCAAGCTCGACGTGCTCGACGGCATCGACGAGATTCGCATCTGCGTGGGTTACGAGACCGCCCACGGCGTGTCGCTGTCGGTGCCGACCGGCGCCGAGGCCATGGCGGAGGTGCGGCCGGTGTACGAGAACCTGCCGGGCTGGAGCGAGTCCACCGTCGGCATTCGACACTGGGATGATCTGCCCGCCAACGCGCGCGCGTATCTCGAACGCATCGCCGCCATCGCCGGCACGCCGATAGACATCATTTCCACCGGGCCGGATCGCGCCGATACCATCGTGCTGCGCCACCCCTTCGAGTAGCGCGCGCCTCGCCGCGCGAGGAGAGCAGCATGAGTTCGAGTCCCATCGCGCAACTGGCGGCGTGGCTCAAGGAGGCCGAGGCGCGCGAGCCGTCGGAACCGGCGGCGATGTCGGTCGCGACCGTCGACGAACACGGCCAGCCTTCCCTGCGCATGGTGCTGCTGCGTGGACTCGACGAGCGCGGGCTGGTGTTCTACACCAACCTCGGCAGTCGCAAGGCGGCCGACCTGCGCGCCAATCCGCGCGTCGCCTGCTGCCTGCACTGGAAGTCGCTCGCGCGCCAGGTGCGCGTCGAGGGACGCGCGGAACTCGTCAGCGACGCCGAGGCCGACGCCTATTTCGCCAGTCGCCCGCGCGACTCGCAGATCGGCGCCTGGGCGTCCAAGCAGTCCCAGCCGCTGGCCGGTCGCTTCGATCTCGAGAAGCGCGTCGCGCGCTACGCCGCGACCTACCTGGTCGGCGCCGTCCCGCGGCCGCCGTTCTGGTCGGGCTACCGCGTCGTGCCGAGCCGCGTCGAGTTCTGGGAAGAAGGCCACTTCCGCCTGCACGAGCGCACCAACTGGGTGTTGGCCGACGGCGCGTGGAGCAGCCACAAGCTGTTTCCGTGAGGCACACGGGGCCTGGCCTGTAGGGCGGGTTTCAACCCGCCATTCATTCCAGAGCCGCCCTGCCTGGCCGATTGAAATCGGCCCTACACGGGCGGCATCGGATGGGACAGGCCCCGCACGGGGTCTGTCCCTTCGCAGCGCCTCACTGCACGTAACAGCTCTTCACCGCCTGCGCGCCCTGCGTGCGCATCGCCTGGTATTTCACCCAGAACGCCTGGTCGATGGCGCGCAGCGACTTCGGCGTCTTCGCCTCGCGGTAGCGCCGCAGATGCGCGGGGCCGCCGTTGTACACCGCGTAGGTCGCGCGGGCGAGGCTGTGCGGATCGCCTGTCGCCTTGTCCTCGCGCTTGGCGACCGCGAAGTCCACCAGGTAGTGCACCAGGATCTCGTTGCCGGCGCGCGCGTTGTAGTCGATGTCGGAGGCCAGCTTGCGCAGGTCGTACACCCCGCGCCACACGTGCTGGTTGATCTGCATGAGGCCGATGGAGCCCGCCGAGGAGCGCAGCGGCTCGAGCCGCCCGCCCTCGGCCACGTACTGCCGCCAGCACGTCTCCTGCCACGCAGTCGCGCGCAGCAGCAGGCGGTGGATCTCGCGATGGGCGGCGGCCACCTTGCCGCGCTGCTGTTCGTCGTGGGCCACCGTCTCCAGCAGCGTGTCGAGCGCGTCCAAGTAGGCGTCCAACTCGCCGGCGCGCGGTACCCAGGCGTTCAGCTTCTGGAGTTCGCGGCGCTCGAGGCGCGTCGGCGCGGCGGCCTCGGCCGACGCCAGGAGCCAATCGGTCCAGCGTGCCGTGGTGGGCGGCGCCGTACTTTCCAGAGGCAGTTCCGGTGGCAGGCCCAGCAATTCGCGCAGTTCGGGGTCGACGCCCTCGTCGTACTCCAACGCCGCGTCCTCCACGCTCGGCAGCAGCAGGCGCGCGAGCTGGCGGAGCGTGCGGCTGTCGATGCTCACGCCGAAGTTCGTGCCCGCCTGGTCCAGCGCGCGCAGCGCGTCGCCGGCGTTGATGAAGGCCAGGTAGCGCAGCGCGTCTTCGCTTGGCCGCGACTGCGCGCTTTCCGCAAGCAGCGGCGCGAGCCGCGTCCAGGTGCGCACGAACAGCACGCGGACCGGATCGGCGGCGAGTTGCTCCGTGCTCAAGGCATCACGCAACTCGTAGCGCGCCTCGACCAGCGAGTCGAGCAGCGCCGCGCGCAGCGCGGGCGAAGCGTTCGCGGCGATCGCCTTCACCAGCCAGGTGGCGAACGCATCCCAGGCCTGCCACTGCCGATCCCAGGCGAGCATCTCGGCCGCGTCGAGCGGAGCGTGGGGCAGCGGCGGCAGCGCCGCGGGCGCGACCTCGGGCAGGTCCAGCGCGAGCGTCGCCACCAGACCTTCAGGTCGACCCTCGGCGCGCGCCAGCCGCAGCGTGCCGGCCGCGGCCTCGGCGAAAGTCGGCGCGCTGGCGAGCGCCTGCACGATGAGTTCGCGGCTCGAGCCGAGCATCGGTTCGAGTTCGACGGTGAAGCTCTCCAGGCGCGGCTGCACCGCCTGCTTGACCCAGTCCCACAGCACTCCGGGCACGCTGCTGCGCGCGCCGTCGGCGGCCAGCAGATCGGAATCGGCGACGCGAAAGGCGATGGCGGTGACCGTGTTGCCGATGTAGGTCTCCTCGCGCAGTTCCACCGTGCCGCGCCAGGTGAAGGGCAGCAGGCAGGTCGCGCCCGGCCCGGGTGTACCGCCACGCGCCTCGACTGCGAGTCGCACGCGCAGCCCGCCGCGGGGGTGGGCGTCGACCTTGGGCGCGGCGAGTTGCAGAACGTTGCAGCCGCTCGCGTCGCGGAGCGCGACCAGTGATTGCGCGGGCCCGGTGAAGATCCGTTCCGCGAGCTGGCGCTGGATCAGCACGTAGGGCAGGGTCACCGGCACCTCGAGTGGCGCGCCGACGCTGGCGCCGCTGACGAGCGCGAGCGCCAGCAAGAGCGCTCTCACGATGACTCGCGCGCCGCCGCGCGCCGGTCGCCGTCGTAGGTGGGACGCAGCGTGTAGCGGAACACGTCGTCGGCGCACACGTCGATGCAACGGCCACAGTTGGTGCAGTCGCCGGACAGCACGAGACGCGTCTGCGACCCCGTGCCGCGCAGCGCGGGCGTGATCACCTGCGGCTCGGGACACACCGCGAAGCAGTCGCCGCAGTCGCTGCAGTCCTCACGCCGGTCGGCCGCCACGCGCACCGCCGACACGCGCCCCACCAGGCCATAGAACGCGCCGACCGGGCACAGGTGGCCGCACCAGCCGCGCCGGCTGACCAGGAGGTCGAACAGGAATACCGCCAGCACCACCGCCCAGGCGGCGCCCAGGCCGAACACCAGCGCGCGTTGCACCATGGTCACCGGGTTGACCAGTTCCCACACGATGCCGCCGGTCGCCGCCGAGGCCGCCAGCGACATGGCCAGCAGCCACAGGCGCAGCGCGCGCTGCGGTCGCCAGCCGGGCGGAATGCCGAGTCGCTCACGACACCAGTGCGCGGCATCGGTGATGACGTTCACCGGGCATACCCAGGAACAATAGGCGCGACCGCCGACCAGCGCGTAGAAGGTCAGCACCAGCGCGACGCCGAGCAAGGCGGTGCGCGTGATGTGGCCGGTGGCGAGCAGCGACTGCAGCGCGATGTAGGGATCCTGCAGTGGGATCACGTCGAACCACAGGCTCGCGGCGAGATTGCCCTTCACCCACCACACGCCGACCCAGGGACCGAGCAGGAACAGGGCCAGCAGGCCACACTGGCTCGTGCGTCTGAGCAGCAGCCAGCGCTGGCGTTGCCAGAAGCGCCGCGCCACCGCGGGCGTGGTCGAGGCCGCCGTCATGGCGCGGCGCTCAGGCGGGCCCGAGGCCGAGATCGTGACGCACGAGCGCGCGCGGCAGCACCTTGATGGACGCCTCTGCCGTCACGCAGTCCTTCTCGCACTTGCCGCAGCCGGTGCACTTGTCGCGATGCACGGTGGGCTCGAAGAAGACGCGCGTGCCGTCGCGCTTCATTTCCATGGTGATCGCCTCGTCCTTGATCGGACAGGCGAGGTAGCAGGCCTGGCAGTGGGCGACGCTGTTGATGCTGTAGCAGGTGTCGGTGCCGACCACCACCGCCACGCCCATGTCGGCGTCCCGGATGTCGGTCAGGGACTTGGACAGCGCGGTGGTCGGACAGGCGGCGACGCAGGGAATGTCCTCGCACATGTAGCAGGGCACGTCGCGCGCGACGAAGTAGGGCGTGCCGGTCGCGAGCGACGCGCCGAGCGGCGCGAGCTTCAGCGTGTCGTAGGGGCAGTCGCGCACGCACAGCCCGCAGCGGATGCAGGCCCCCAGGAACTCGTCTTCCGGCAGTGCGCCGGGCGGGCGCAATGCACCCACCGGCCGCGACTCCGCCTGCTCGCCATAACCGGCGAGCAGCATGCCGACCAGGCCGGCCGCGCCCGCGGCCTGCGCGCCACGCACGAGAAAGCGCCGGCGGTCGGCGGAGGCAATTGGCGGATGGTCTTTGTGGTTGCTCATCGGCGTCGCGCCCGCGAGGAAAAGGGCGGGGCGCTCGCGGGTCTTGGCCTATGGTGCGCCAAGCGCCGGGCGCTGTCACCTCGCGGGGACAGACCACGGTTTCGCGGAAACCGTGGTCTGTCCCCGTTTACTCGGACCGCGGGCTCGTGACCCGGGTCACTCGAGCGTCGCTCGTGGCGGCCGTCGAGGGTGGTCCGTGGACGACCTGCGGCGCCGTCCATGGAGAGGCATTCTAGGCGCTCGACCGCGCGCTTTTGTTCTAATCTTTACCCTGAAATCGGCATTAAGGGGAACGAACGTTCCAACAGGACGGACGATGGCAGACCACGATAACTACGATCTGAAGATCATGGCCGAACTGCAGCGCGACGGCCTGCTGTCGCTCGAGGCGCTCGCCGAGCGCGTCGGCTTGAGCAAGACGCCCTGTTGGCGACGCGTGGCGCGCCTGCGCGAGAGCGGCGCCATCGGCGCCACGGTGGCGCTGCTCGACCCCAAGGCGCTCGGCCTCGAGACCATCGTCTTCGTGCACGTGAAGGTGGAGAAACACGACTCCGATCTCTTCAAGCGCGTCGACCGCGCGCTGCGCGAACTGCCGGAGGTGATGGAGGCCTATCTCATGATGGGCGACGCCGACTACGTGCTGCGCGTCGCGGTGCCGAACGTCGCCGAGTTCGAGCGCTTCATGACCGACAAGCTGCATCGCATCGCCGGCATCAAGGAGACCAAGTCGAGCCCGGCGCTGCGCCAGGTGAAGTACACCACCGAACTACCGCTGCGCCCGCGGCTGAGCGAAGAGCGGGCGACGCGCAAGCGGGGGAGATAGCGGCAACGGTCGCCAGCAGAAACGGGGACAGGCCACGGTTTCGCAGAAATCGTGGCCTGTCCCCGTTTGTCGCCCGCCTCAGCGCAGCTCCGGATGCGTGGCGACGAAATGCTTCAGCACATCCGTCAGCCGCGCCACCTGCGCGCTGTCGCCGCTGCCGGCGGCGTGCATGATGTCGTCGAGGATCATGCGCTTGATCAGGCGATCGCCGTCGGGCGTCTCGACCAGGTAGGACGCCAGTTCGGCGGCGACGATGGGCGCGACGTGCTCGTGTTCGGCGATGGCGTCGATTTCTTCCGGGGTCAGGCGCAGGTACTCGATGCAGTCGCGTAGTGTGATCATGCCGCTCTCCCACGGGTGGTGACACTCGCCCATCTTCTCGCCGGGCATGGCCCGTCGCCCTTGATCCGTGTCATTCTCCGGTCCGACGCCGCGCCACGCGGCGTGGAAGGCCGAGGGGAGCGGTCCGTGTCAGCGCCCGTGCGCGCGCTCGTTGCCCAAGCAGGAGGCCACCGCCCATGATTCTCAAAGACCAAGTCGCCCTCGTCACCGGTTCCACCAGCGGCATCGGCCTCGGCATCGCCGAGGCGCTGGCCGGCGCCGGCGCCCACGTGGTGCTGAACGGCTTCGCCGACGAGGCGCTGGTCGGCGCCCTGAAGGATCGCCTCGGCGCCCTGGCCGGCACGCGCATCGAGTACGACGGCGCCGACATGCGCGACGCGAGCGCGGTGCGCGCGATGGTGACCAATGCCGTGGCACGCCACGGGCGCCTCGACATCCTGGTCAACAATGCCGGCATCCAGCACGTCGCCCCGGTCGAGGAGTTCCCGGTCGACAAGTGGGACGACATCATCGCCATCAACCTGTCCTCGGCGTTTCACGCCAGCGCCGCGGCGATTCCGACGATGAAGACCCAGCGTGCCGGGCGCATCGTCATGATGGCCTCGGCCCACGCGCTGGCGGCCTCGCCGTTCAAGGCGGCCTACGTCGCCGCCAAGCACGGCATCGCCGGCCTGACCAAGACCATCGCGCTGGAGCTGGCCGAATTCGGCGTGACCTGCAACGCCATCTGCCCGGGTTACGTGCTGACGCCGCTGGTCGAGCGCCAGATCCCGGACACCGCCAAGGCCCGCGGCATCACCGAGGAAGAGGTCAAGCGTGACGTGCTGCTGGCCGCACAGCCGACCAAGGACTTCGTCTCCATCGCCCAGGTGGCGAGCCTCGCCCTGTACCTGTGCCGCCCGGAGGCCTCGCAGATCACCGGCACCACGCTCTCGATCGACGGCGGCTGGACCGCCAAGTGAGGGCCGTGGCCGGCGCCCAGCCGGGCCGCGACCGGGGCGGGCAGGACAAACTGTCGAAGCCGTCGCGAGATTGCCGGGCAGGTCCGGTCGAGCGACGGCTCGCACGCCTTTATGGGCGGCCCGGTTTGGGGGCATACTTGTCATCGCCGGGACGCGTTCGCCCACCCGGCGTCCCCCTGGCACGCCGAGCCGCGAACGTGGCGGCCAGCCCGCCAGGCAGCGTGTCGATGGACACGAACTCGATGGTTATCGCGTGACGATGAGTGTGAGCGACACAAGCGACGAAGCGCCCGCGGCGTCGGTATACCGGGATGACATCAAGGCCGCCAGCGCGGCCCTGCGCGCGATCATCGCCGAGACCGACGGCCCGATGCCGCCCAACTGGGTGGTGGCCTTCCTGTTACGTAACTGGCGGCGGCACCTGGTGCTGGTGCACCACGACAACGGCCCGGACAGCGCCGCCTGGGCGCGCGCGCTGGACTGCACGCGGCGCCTGCTGGCGAGCATCGTGCCGACCGAGTCGCCGGAGAAGCGCACGCAGCTCATCCGCGACCTGCCGCGGCTCGTGACCGACATCAAGATCGCCATCGACAAGGCGCAGGTCGACCCGCTCGAGCGCGATGGCTTCCTCGATCAGCTGAGCCAGCTGCACATGAGCCTGCTGAAGCTCGACAAGCTGCCCCATCGGCCGGCGCAGGACTTCTCCGACACCATCACCATGGACGTGCGCGATCCGAAGTACCGCGCGCTGCTGGACAGGCTCGACGGCGCCGACAGCGTCGAACACATCGAGATGTGACCCGCGGCCGGTGTGGGCCGGCCGTTCCCCGCAAGCTCAGATCGCCGTGCGCGCGATCTCGCTCACCACGCGTTCCAAGTGCTTCAAGGTTCGACAGGCCTCGACCGTGTCGGCGCAGGCGCCGAGCTTGTGCATCTCCGAATCGCCCGAGTTCCAGAACGCGCGCGGCTCCGGGTTCAGCCAGATCACCCGTCGCGCGCGCTGGTGCATGCGGCGCAGCGCGCGCTCGCCGGCGTCGCCGTAGTTGGAGCGCGCGTCGCCGAGGATCAAGAGCGTGGTGCGCTGATCGATATCGGCCATGGTCAGCCGTTCCAGCTCGGCGAGCGCGCCGCCGTAATCGGTCGAGCCCATGCCGTAGGTGTTGATGGTCTCGGCGAGCGCTTCCTCCACCGGCTTCTCTTCGAAGAGATGCGTGACCTCGCCCAGGTGGCTGGAGAAGGCGAAGGCGCGCACCTTGGGCAGCACCTCGGCGACGCTGTAGAGAAAAAGCAGCAGGAAACGGGCGACCTGCGCCACGGAGCCCGACACGTCGCACACCGCGATGACCTTGGGCCGGTCGACCCGCACGCGCTTCCACACCGTGTCGAACATCAGCCCGTCGTACTCGATGTTGCGGCGGATGGTGCGGCGCACGTCGAGCTGCCCGCGGCGCGAGACGTGGCGTCGACGCGAATGCAGCGACACCAGGCGCTTGGCGAGCTTGCGCACCAGTTCCTGCATGACCTTGAAGTCGCGCATCTCGATGCGCGCCAGCGGGGTCTTCTGCAGCATCTCCTCGCGCAGCTTCGGCCACGCGTTGGCGGTGTACATCAGCATCTGGCGGTCGACCATCTCGGCGACGCTCTCCACCAGCCGCGCCTTGGCTTGCTTGAGACGCGCGCCGCGCGGGTCGTCGTCATCGGCCTTCAGCAGCGCGTAGAGCAGGTCGTCCAGCGCCTCGATGCCCATGTCCTCCAGCACGCGGCGGATGTACATGCCGCGCTGGGTGAAGAGCCGGATGTTCTGCAGCTGCACGTTGCGCGCGGCGCTCGCCATGCTCTGCTGGAGCGCCGCCGTGTCGCCGCTCTCGAGCAGGCCGGCGAGCCCGCCTTCGCCGCCGCCGCTGCCGGCCGCGCCCTGGCCGGGCTGCGCGTCGTTGCCGTCGCTCGCTCCGTCGCCCGGCTCGCCGTCTCCGCCGTCACCCGCGAGCTGCGCGTCCTCGAACACGAAGAAGCGTTCGAAGCAGTCGTCGAAACGTTGCTTGTCGTCGGGCGTCTTGGCCAGCACCTGGCCCAGGGCTTCCTTGACCAGCGGCCGACGCGCCCAGCCGACCAGGTCGAGCGCCGCGGCGGCGTCGATGCTCTCGGCGGTCGAGACGCGCACGTCGCTCGCGCGCAGCGCCTTGATGAAGTTCGACAGCACCTGCGTCATGGCGGCGTGCTCAGCCCTTCTGCGCCTGGCGAATGAGCGTCGGCACCTCGGTATCGACGTGTTCGATGTCGTCCTGGAACTTGAGCAGCACGTTCAGCGTGCTGCGGACCAGCGCGGGCTCGAGTTCGGCGGCGTGCAGCAGCAGCAGGGTGCGCGCCCAGTCGATGGTCTCGCTCACGGCCGGGACTTTCTTCAGATCCATGCCGCGCAGACCCTGCACGAAGGCCACCAGCTGCGTGCGCAGATCGGCCTCCAGCGCCGGCACGCGCGACTCGATGATGCGCTGCTCGAGGCGTGCGTCGGGAAAGGGGATGTAGAGATGCAGGCAGCGGCGCTTCAGCGCGTCGCCGATCTCGCGGGTGTTGTTCGAGGTCAGGAACACCACCGGCGGATGCTTGGCGCGGACGGTGCCGATCTCGGGAATGGAGATCTGGTAGTCCTGCAGCAGTTCCAGCAGGAAGGCCTCGAACTCCTGGTCCGACTTGTCGATTTCGTCGATCAGCAGCACCGCGCCCTGCGGCGCCCACAGCGCCTTCAGGAGCGGCCGCGGCTCTAAGAACTCCTCGTTGAAGAAGGTGTCGTCGAACTCGTGCAGGCGGGCGATGGATTCCTTCAGGCCTTGAGCCCCGGCCATGAGATCGCCGAGCTTCTCTTTCAGCACCTGGGTGTAGAGCAGCTGCTTGCCGTACTTCCACTCGTAGAGCGCCTTCGCTTCGTCCAAGCCCTCGTAGCACTGCAGGCGGATGAGCGGCTTGTCGAGCAGCCGCGCGGTGGCGTTGGCGAGTTCGGTCTTGCCGACCCCGGGTGGCCCCTCCACCAGCACGGGCTTCGCGAGCGCTTCGGCGATGTAGACCGCGGTGGCGATGGCGTCGCTCGCGATGTAGCCGGAGTCCTGGAAGCCGCGCTGGATCTTGGCGATGGCCGCGGCGGCGGTGTCGGTGGCGGTGGTCACGTGCATATGTCCTTCGTAACGAGCATTCATGTGTGGCGGGCAAGCCAGGCGAGCCGGCCGCGCAGCTTCTTCAGCCAGTCGGGGCCCAGCGGTGCGAAGCCTGCCAGGCGTTCGAGCAGCGGCAGCGGTGGTCGCGCTTCACCCAGCACGGCGTGAAAGGTGGCGAGGCTGACCGCGTCCGGCGCGCGTTCGACCAGGGTGAGCGCATCGCCGGCGACAATCTCGCCGGCCTCCAGCACCTGGCAGTACCAGCCGCAAGTGCCCAAGACCTGCATGCGGCGCGCGATGCCGTCCTGCCCATAGCGGCGTTCGATCTTGGCACAGGGACTGCGCGGCTGCGTCACCGCGACCAGCGCCGTGCCGAGGCGGTAGACGTCGCCCAGGCACACATGCGCTTCGGTCAGGCCCGCGGTCGCGAC
This sequence comes from Gammaproteobacteria bacterium, assembly GCA_050186725.1. Taxonomy (GTDB): domain Bacteria; phylum Pseudomonadota; class Gammaproteobacteria; genus JADJYF01. The sequence continues at coordinate 28,788 of JBFWYG010000009.1, forward strand.
ATTCTCGCCGATGGAGCCGGGTACCAGCAGTTCCCCGATAGCGGGGAAGCTCGCCGCGAGCGGCGTGTAGTGCTCGGCGGGAAACAGGTGCACGGCCTTCAAGGGCCCGCCGTGCAGGCGGCGATCCGCCTGCTGGTCGCCGGCCAGGCCGTTCAGGCCGAGCAGGGCTGGCCCGGTGAGCGCGGTCTTGACGATGGCGCTGGGTCGGCCGCCGCCGAGCGGGCGCGGCGCGCCGGCGTAGAGGCCGAGCACGCTGGGCGCCGTGCTGGCGGACGAGGGGCGGGAAGGCATGCCCCAGCATACCCGCTGGGCGCCGATCTGCGAAAATGCGCTCGTCATCATTCGAACGAGGTCGGCATGGGTTTCCAGGCAGTGCTGTGGGATTTCGGCGGGGTCATCACCACCTCGCCCTTCGACAACTTCAATCGCTACGAGGCCGCCCACGGCCTGCCGGCGAACTTCATCCGCGGCGTGAACGCGCTGAACCATACCGACAACGCCTGGGCGAAGTTCGAGTCGAGCCGCTGCACGGTCGCGGAGTTCGATGAACTGTTCGCTGCCGAGACCCGCGCGGCCGGTCACGAGATCCGCGGTCGCGACGTCATCGGCCTGCTGGGCGGCGACGTGCGGCCGCGCATGGTCAAGGTGCTCGAGCGCTGCAAGCGAGACTTCCGCATCGCCTGCCTGACCAACAACGCCAAGGCCGGACAGGGCACCGGCATGTCGAGCAGCGACGAGCAGGCGTCCCACGTGCGTGAGGTCATGCAGCTCTTCGACGTGGTGATCGAGTCCAGCAAGGAAGGGATCCGCAAACCCGATCCGCGTATCTACCAGCTCGCCTGTGAGCGTGTCGGCGTGGCGCCGGAGGCCATCGTCTATCTCGACGACTTGGGCATCAACCTGAAACCGGCGCGCGACATCGGCATGACCACCATCAAGGTGGTGAGCGAGCAGCAGGCGATCGACGACCTGGCGCGGATCCTGGGGATCGATTTCGGGGTGTGATCCCCGATCGCGACGAGCGCTCTGGAATCGAATGGCGGGTTGAAACCCGCCCTACAGGGAGGGCTCCGGTTGAAGGGGTCGGCACCGGGATACGCCTGTAGGGCCGATTTCAATCGGCCATGCACGGCGACGATTCGTCAGCCGTTGACGGTTACGATCACCAGCGCCGCGCCGAGCAGCAGCACGCCGCCCATCTCGAG
>JBFWYG010000009.1:30092-41847 GCA_050186725.1 Gammaproteobacteria bacterium
GCCGTGCCGCCAATCTGGCTGAGCGCGCCGAGCAGCAGCCAGCCGGCGAACGCGAGGTTGGGGCGCGGCAGCGCATGACCGCCGACCAGCGCCACCGCCGCCAGCCAGGCGAGCGCGAAGGGCAGGCCGTAGAGGAAGCGCACGAGCGTCGCGCCGAGCGTGCCGAGACTCGCGGTCAGGTGCTTCTGCGCCGCGTTGCGCACCGTCTGCGCGGCGGCCGCGAACAGCGTGATGGGGATCCAGAGATGTTCGGCGGGCATGGGGCGTGGGCTCCGGCGCGGCGCGACGGCGGCCCCGGCGCGGGCGCAGAGCATAGCCGCGGCGGCGCGCCGCCGCGAGCGTCGGCCTTCAGGGCACCACGGTCATGAACAGGAACACCAGGAACAGCACGAGGTGCACCGCGCCCTGCAGCACCGTGGCGTGGCCGCGCGACACGGTGATGCTCGCGATGAGGAGCGACAGCGCCAGCAGCACGATGTCCTTGGACTCGAGGCCGAGCGTCAGCGGCAGGTCCAGCACGAGGCTCGTCGCCACCACCGCCGGAATGCTGAGCCCGATGGTCGCGAGCGCCGAGCCGAAGGCGAGGTTGAAGCTGGTCTGCATGCGATTGCGCAGCGCGGCCTGCGCCGCCGCCCCGGTCTCGGGCAGGAGCACCAGCAGCGCGACCGCGACGCCGACCGCCGCCTGCGGCACGCCGGCCGCGTCCACCGCCTGTTCGATGCGCGGCGCGAGCACCTTGGCCAGGCCGACCACCGCCACCAGGCAGGCCAGCAGCAGCGCGAAGCTCGCGAGCGTCGCGCCGTCGCTCGGCCGCTCGGCATGAGCCTCCGGATCTTCGTCCAGCGGCAGGAAGTAGTCGCGGTGACGCACCGTCTGCACGAACAGGAACACCGCGTACAGCGCGAGCGAGACCAGGCCGGCGAACACTGACTGCGACATCGACAGCGTGGGACCGGGCGTGGTCGAGGTGTAGGAGGGCAGGATCAAGGTCAGCGTCGCCAGGGTCGCGAGCACCGACAGCCCCGGTGCCGTGCCCTCGACGCGAAAGTCGATGACGTGATGGCGCCAGGCGCCGAGCAGGAGGCACAGACCGATCACGCCATTGGCGATGATCATCACCGTCGCGAACACCGTGTCGCGCGCCAGTGCCGCGGTGGCCTCGCCGCCGGTCAGCATCAGGGCGACGATGAGCGACACCTCGATGAAGGTCACGGCGAGCGCCAGCACCAGGGTGCCGAGCGGTTCGCCGAGTCTGAGCGCGATGACCTCGGCGTGATGCACGGCGACCAGCACGCTCGCGAACAGCGCGAGCACCACGCCGAGGCTCGCCGCCGGGCCTGGTGTTGCGCCCCACACTGCCGCCAGGACGGCGCAGGCGAGCACGGGCACGACGGCGTAGGGCGAACGCCAGGACGGGGGCGAGGGCCCGTTCACAGCGGTCGGCCCGCCAGCAGGCGCGCGAGTTCGTGACGATGGCAGTGGCGCTCGTCCTCCGCGCAGTGACACATCACCGTCACGGTGCCGCGCGCTGCCAGCATCTGCAGCAGGCGCAGCGTCGATTTCTGCCCGTGGTTCTTGATCGTGCGACAGCGCGCGTCGACGGGGCCGTCCTCGAAGAGTTCGTCGCGATAGGCGCGGGCGAACGCGCGCCAGGGCAGCGCGCCGTCCTGCCAGCGTCGGAGCAGCGCTTCGCTCGGACCGAGCGCCGGCAGCCACACGTCGTAGCGCGCGCGGGGCAGACCACGCCCGCGAAAGCGCGTGGCCAGCACGCGCAGGCCGTCGCCGGGCGCACTCTCGCTGTGTACCGACTTGGTGAGGATCACGCCGGCGGGTCGTGGCACACGATGCACAGCTTGTTGCCGTCCGGATCGCGCAGGTAGGCGCCGAAATAGTCGGCGTGGTAGTGCGGTCGCAGGCCCGGCGCCCCCTCGTCGTGGCCCCCGTGCCCAAGGCCCGCGCGCCAGGCGGCGTCCACCTGCGCGCGTGAGGTGGCGGTGAAGGCCACCATCTGGCCGTTGCCGCGGTCGTGGGGCTCGCCATCGAAGGGACGACCGATGAGGAACAGCGGGCGGACGCTGCCGGGCGTCTGCCAGCCCGCCCAGGGACGCGACTCGTCGATGAAGCGCTGGGGGATTGCGAGCGCGTCGAGCACGGCAGTGTAGAAGGCGTGGGCGCGCGCGAAATCGCTGACGCCGACGAACACGTGAGAGAACATCGCGCACCTCGCGAGTGGCTGGGCGCGGTCGCACCGCGACCGCGAACCTGGGTTTGCGCGCGCGCCTCAGTCCGGCGCGCGCAGGAATTCGACGTGGAAGCGCGCGCCCGGCCTTGGCTCGACGGCGTGCTTCACGGTGGGCTCCACCACGCCATCGAGGGCCGGCGAGAGCAGCACTTCCTCGCGCGTCGGCTCGAGGATGCGGTACAGCACTTCGCCTTCCACCACCACGATACGTCCCCATACGCCGGGCTTGGTGTCGTGCGCGTGCAGCAGCGCCGTCGGCACCGTGTCGCAGGTGAAGTCGGGCGTGCGCTTGTAGGGCTGGACGTGCGGAGGCAGGGTGCGCATCACTGCATTGTGCCCGGCGGCCAACCGCCGTCAATGGCGGTCCGGTCGGTCGGGCAGGTCGCCCAGCGTCGCGATGAGCGCCAGTACCAGGGGCGCCGCGCCGCGCAGCACCAGTCCTTCGTAGGTTTCCGCCCGCGCTTCGAGGTCGCCCGCCGGCAGGCGGATCGCGAAGGTCTGGACGTACTGGGAGCCGGCCAGCGTGCGGCCGGCGTCGCTGAACGTGCCGCCCGCCGCCGTCACCGCCCGCGCCAGCCGCGCGATCAGCGCCTCGTCCCATTCCGCCCCAAGCCGGCGTTCGAGCGGCGCGCTCGTCTGGGTGTTCGAGGGCTGATCGTCCTGCATGGCGCGGGCGCGGCGTGCGCGTGGGACATGCGCTGACCATAGGTCGTGATCGCCGGCCTGTCGAGGCGCGGCGCGGCGGTGCGCGTCCGCGAGGCTTGCGCTAGCATGCCGGGCGACCTGACCGACGCGGAGCCCGGAATGAAGATCGACACCCTGCTGGCGCCCGGCGCGCCCACCGCCATCGCCGCCACGGCGCGCGAGTACGAGGCCCTGGGCTTCGACTGCCTGTGGACCTTCGAGGCCATGAGCGACGCCTTCATCCCCCTGGCCCACGCCGCCGCCGCCACCTCGCGCATCGACATCGGCACCAACATCGCGGTCGCCTTCGCGCGCTCGCCCTTCGCCATGGCGCAGATCGCCTGGGATCTGCAGCGCGATTCCGGCGGCCGCTTTCGCCTGGGGCTCGGCACCCAGGTGCGCGCCCACGTCGAGAAGCGCTTCTCCATGCCCTTCGACAAGCCGGCGGCTCGGGTCGCGGACTACATCCGCTGCGTGCGCGCGGTGTGGAACACTTTCCAGACGGGCGCGCGGCCGGACTACGAGGGGCCGTTCTACCGCTTCAAGCTGATCAACGCGTTCTTCAACGGCGGGCCCATCGAGCATCCGCGCATCCCGATCTACCTGGCAGGCGTCAACACCGGCATGTGCCGCGTGGCGGGCGAGGTTGCGGACGGGTTCCACGTGCACCCGGTGAACACCGCCGACTACCTGCGCCAGGTGGTGCGCCCGGCCATCGAGGAGGGCACGCGGGCCGCCGGCCGCTCGCTCGCGGAGCTCGAACTCTACGCGCCGATCTTCATCATCACCGGTGAGACCCAGGCCGAGTTCGACCAGATGGAGCAGCTGGTGCGTCGCCAGATCGCCTTCTACGGCGCCACCCCGACCTACGCCAGCGTGTTCGAGCATCACGGTTACACCGAGCTCGGGCGCAAGCTCGGCGGGCTCCTGCGCGAGGGCAAGCTGGACGAGATGGGCGCGGCGATTCCTGCCGACCTGCTCGAGCAGATCGCGGTCATCGATCAGCCGGCCAACATCGGCAAGCGGCTGCGCGAGCGCTACGACAGCGTGCTCGACCGGGTCGCGCTCTATCGCAGCATGGGCGGTGATGGCGAGTTCAATCGCTGGCGCGAGCTGGTGGCCGCCATCCACGCCTGATGAGGGACCTCCGCCGGCCGCTGGCCGAGCGCGCGGAGGTGATCAACGGCGCGCGGCTTGACCTGGCTCAAGCCGCGCGCGCCGCGGTGGAGCAGAGTAAGTCATGGTCAACGCCGCCACGCCGCAAGCCTCGCTGTTCTCGTCCGAGCTGATCGCGAAATACGATCTGGCCGGGCCGCGTTACACCTCCTACCCGACCGCCGCGCAGTTCAGCGATGGCTACACTGTGCAGGACTACACCGCCGCGGCCCTGGCGAGCAATCATGCCGGCGCCGAGCTGTCGCTCTACGTACACATTCCGTTCTGCAGCACGGTGTGCTTCTACTGCGGCTGCAACAAGGTCATCACCAAGAACCGCGCGCACGCCGCCAACTACCTCATGCGGCTCGGCGAAGAGATCCGCCTGCAGGGCGAGCTCTACGACGACACGCGCGTGGTGCGCCAGATGCACTGGGGCGGCGGCACGCCGACCTTTCTCGATCACGCCCAGACCGAGCAGCTGATGGGGCTGCTCGAAGCGCACTTTCGCTGTGAGAGCGGGCCGGACAGCGAGTTCTCCATCGAGATCGATCCGCGCGCCTGCCAGCCGGGCACGCTCGGGCACCTGCGTTCGCTCGGCTTCAATCGTGTGAGCTTCGGCGTGCAGGACTTCGATCCCAAGGTCCAGGTGGCGGTGAACCGGCTGCAGAGCCAGGCCGTCACCTTCGGCGCCATCCAGGAGGCGCGCGACCAGGGCTTCGGCTCGGTGAGCCTGGACCTGATCTACGGACTGCCCCGCCAGACCCGCGCGTCCTTCGCGCGTACCCTGTCCGAGGTCATCGCCATCCGGCCCGAGCGCTTGTCGGTGTTCAACTACGCGCACCTGCCGCATCTCTTCAAGAGCCAGAACCGCATCGACGCGTCGACCCTGCCGTCGCCGGCCGAGAAGCTCGCCATCCTCGACTACACCATCGAGGTGCTGGGCGTCGCCGGCTACCAGTACATCGGCATGGATCATTTCGCGCTGCCCCACGACGAACTCGCGCGCGCGCAGCGCGCCGGCACCCTGCATCGCAACTTCCAGGGCTACTCCACTCACGCCGGCTGCGACCTGGTGGGGCTGGGCGTCAGCAGCATCGGCATGCTGGAAGGCAGCTATCACCAGAACCTGAAGACCCTGCCCGAGTACTACGCGGCGCTGGACGAAGGGCGCCTGCCTGTCACCCGCGGCGTGCTGCTGGACGACGACGATCGCCTGCGCCGGCATGTGATCATGCGCCTGGTGTGCGCGCAGGATCTCGACATCGCCGCCACCGAGGCGCGCTTCGGCATCATGTTCCACGACTATTTCGCCGCGTCGCTGGCGCGCCTCGCCGGCATGGCCGAGGACGGGCTGGTGGAGATCCTGCCCGGCGTCATCCGGGTGCGCGATGCCGGCCGCATGTTCCTCCGTCAGATCTGCATGTGCTTCGACCGCTACGTCGGCGCGGCCGAGCAGGGCACACGTTTCTCGCGGGCCATCTGAGGCTACACTGGCTGGCCCCATGGCCTGGGCCGAGCGTGCGCATGCAGTCCCGTAATCTCCCTTCTCGCGATGACCTGGCGCTCCATCTGCCGCTGCAGTCCGTGGCCGAGGACATCTGGTCGCGCAAGTACTGCCTGCGCGCGGCCGACGGCAGCGCGCTGGACGCGTCACCCGACGCGACGCTGGAACGTGTCGCCACCGCGCTCGCGGCGGTGGAGGAGGGCGCGGCGGCCCAGCGGCACTGGCGCGAAGAATTCCTGTGGGCGCTGCGGCAGGGCGCGCTGCCGGCCGGCCGCATCCTGGCCAACGCCGGCGCCGGCGCGCACAAGCCCGCCACCTCGACCATCAACTGCACCGTGTCCGGCACCATCCACGACGCGATGGAGGACATCCTCGGCAAGCTCTACGAGGCCGGCCTGACGCTCAAGGCGGGCTGCGGCATCGGCTATGAATTCTCGACCTTGAGGCCGCGCGACGCCTTCGTCGCCGGCGCCGGCGCGCGGACCTCGGGGCCGCTGTCCTTCATGGGCATCTACGACCGCATGTGCCTCACCATCTCCTCCGCCGGCGGGCGACGCGGCGCGCAGATGGCGACCTTCGACGTCGGTCACCCGGACGTGCTGGAGTTCATTCGCGCCAAGCGCGAGGACGGCGTGCTGCGCCAGTTCAACCTCTCGCTCCTGGTGACGCGCGAGTTCATGGAGGCGGTGCAGGCCGACGCCGAGTGGGCGCTGGCCTTTCCGGCCACCGAACGCGAGTTCGAGCTTGGCGGCCTGGACCTGGCCGATCCGGCGCGGGTGGTCTGGCGGCAGTGGCCGACCACGGACGGCTACCGGGTCGATGCCGAGGGACGCGTGGCGTGTCGCGTCTATCGCCGACTGCCGGCGCGCGAAGTGTGGGACGCGGTGATGCGCGCCACCTACGACTATGCCGAACCCGGGTTCATCCTCATAGACCGCTACAACGAGATGAACAACAACTGGTTCTGCGAGAACATTCGCGCGACCAATCCTTGCGGCGAGCAGGGCCTGCCGCCCTACGGCGCCTGCCTGCTCGGCTCGATCAATCTCACCGGCTTCGTGCTCGCGCCGCTCGGCGCCGCGGCGCGCTTCGACTGGGACAACTTCCGTCGCGTGGTGGCGGTGTTCACCCGCATGCTGGACAACGTGGTGGAACTGCACGGCCTGCCGCTCTCGCGCCAGCGCGAGGAGATCGCGCGCAAGCGCCGCCACGGCATGGGTTTCCTGGGACTCGGCTCGGCGCTCGCGCTGCTCGGCCTGCGTTACGGTTCGCCCGAGGCGGTCCAGCTCACCGAGGACATCACCCGCGAGCTCGCGCTGGTCGGCTGGCGCACCGGGCTCGAACTCGCGCGCGAGAAGGGCGCGGCGCCGATCATGGACGAGGAGTTCACCGTCACCCCGGCGATGCTGGCCGCGCGGCCGGAGATGGCGGCGGACGGCGTGCGGCCCGGCAGCGTATTGAAGGGCCGCGTGCTATGGGCGCGCTACGGCCGTTACATGCAGCAGGTGGCGAGCGTCGACCCGGACCTGGTCGCGGCCCTGGCGGCCGAGGGCGCGCGCTTCACCCATCACAGCTCCATCGCCCCCACCGGCACCATCGCGCTGTCGCTCGGCAACAACGCGAGCAATGGCATCGAACCGAGCTTCGCCCAGCGCTACCTGCGCAACGTCATCACCGCCGGGCGCAAGACCAAGGAACAGGTCGAAGTCTGTTCCTACGAACTCCTGGCCTGGCGCGCCCTCGGGCACGGCAGGGACGGCGAGGGCGCCGATGCGCTGCCGGCGTCCTTCGTCACAGCCGACGACATCTCGCCCGCCGAGCACATCGCGATGCAGGCGGCGGCGCAGCGCTGGATCGATTCGTCGATCTCTAAGACCGTCAACGTGCCGTCCGACCTGCCGTTCGAGCAGTTCAAGGACCTGTATCTCATGGCCTATGCCCAGGGTCTCAAGGGCTGCACCACCTTCCGCTTCAATCCGAGCGCCTTCCAGGGCGTGCTGGTGAAGCAGGCGGATCTGGCCCGCACCGTGTACCGCTTCACGCTCGCCGATGGCAGCGTGGTCGAGGCGCGTGGCGACGAAGAGCTCGATTACGAGGGCGAACGCCACACCGCGGCCAATCTCTACGACGCGATCAAGGAGGGCTACTACGGTGTGTACTGAAGACCCGGGAATCGCGAGGCGTCGCCCATGGTGAAGAAGATCGATCAGCCCATCACCGGCGTGGAAGTGGTGAAGGCGGACGAGGGCGTGGTAGTGGACACCGGCGCCGAGATCATCCAGATGCACGAAAAGGTCGAGCGGCCGGAAGTGCTGGTCGGCGCGACCTACAAGATCAAGACGCCGCTTTCGGCCCACGCGCTGTACGTGACCATCAACGACATCGTGCTGAACGCGGGCACGCCGCACGAGCTACGACGGCCCTTCGAGATCTTCATCAACTCGAAGAACATGGACCACTTCCAGTGGATAGTGGCGCTCACACGCATCATCTCCGCGGTGTTCCGCAAGGGCGGCGACGTGACCTTCCTGGTCGACGAGATGCGCAGCGTGTTCGATCCGCGCGGCGGCTACTTCAAGAAGGGCGGACGCTACACGCCCTCGCTGGTGGCCGAGATCGGCGACGTCATCGAGGCCCACCTGCGTTCCATCGGCCTGCTCGGCCCCGCGCGCGGCAAGGGCGGCGAGAGCGCGTCACCGGCGCCGACCGCGGCCGCCGCGGCCCTCGACGCGAGCGGCATACCGCACGACGCCCTGCACTGCAGCCACTGCTTCGCCAAGGCCGTGGTCGCGCTCGACAATTGCCTCACCTGCCTGAACTGCGGGGAGTCGAAGTGCGGGTGAGGCTGATCCCGGCACCGTGCATGGCCGATTGAAATCGGCCCTACAAACGACGTTTTCATCGAATTGCGGGTGAACATACCGGGACAGTCCTCGTACGGGGTCCGCCGTGCATGGCCGATTGAAATCGGCCCTACAGGCGATGGCTGGGTCGTGCGTGCGGGATGTAGGGCGGGTTTCAACCCGCCATGCACGGCGACAAAAACGCTGAACTGCGGGGAGTCGAAGTGCGGGTGAGGCTGATCCCGGCACCGTGCATGGCCGATTGAAATCGGCCCTACAGGCGATGGCTGGGTCGTGCGTGCGGGATGTAGGGCGGGTTTCAACCCGCCATGCACGGCGACAAAAACGCGCCGGTCGGCCGTTCGAACCCCGGCTCACAACCCCGCGATCTGCGGCAGGTCGCCGAGCGCCGGGTCGTCCATGAAGGAGATCTGGTCGGTGAGCAGCTTGCGCATTTCCTCGACCTCGCGATAGAGCTGGTTGGCCGAGGCGAGCTTGGACTCGAACTGCTTCTTCGCTTCCTGCAATTGGGCCTTCTGCCGGCTGATCTTGTTGGCGAGCCCGATCAGCTTCTTGTAGTAGCCGCGCAGCAGCTGCTCCTTGGCGCCGTACTCGCTGGCATAGGTCTCGCGGATCTGCGCCTCGCGACGCGCGAGTTCCTGTTCGTTGTCCGCGCGCATGCGCGCGAGCCGGGTCTGGTACTCGATGGCCGCGAGCGCGGTCTGGTTGTCCACCGCCTTGGCTATTTCGCCGCGCAGCCGGCCCTCCATCTCGGCCATCAGCTGCCCGATGGCGTCGCGCGGCGCGCGCTCGCGAGCGCCGGTGGCCGCGAGGTCGTCGCGATCCATCTCGGCGACCGGCGCGACGAACGTCGCCGGCGCGGGCGCAGGCGGCGCGAGGCTGTCGTGCTCGTCTTCCAGCGATTCGATGATCTCGGCCAGGGAGCGTCCCGTGGCCGTATCGGCAAAAGTCTCGACTGGCGTCGTGTCGTGCATGGCTCGTTCAGCCTCCGCGTAGGTCGATAGCCCAGCAATCTTGTTGAGGGTGTTTTCCAGCGGGTCGATGGGTCGCCCCGCCAGGCTGTTCGGGTCCGCCGACGGCAGGGTCATCTCCGCGCCGGGGAAGTGGATGACGGTGGCCTGGGTCGCGTCGGCGCGCGGCAGCACCACCAGGGCGTCCGGCAGGCGCGCGGCCACGGTCGCGATGGGCTCGCCGAGATGGGCGACGGCGAAGCCGCGCTCCGCGAGCAGGAAGGCGCCGATGGCCGCCTGGTCGACCGCGTCGGCGCACACCACGTAGCGAAAGTCCTTGCGCAGCCGGTTGCTCTGCAGCCGTAGCATGTTCACCGGAATATTCTCGCTGCCGGCGAAGCCACCGTTGGCGTGCTCCTCGGGATAGCGCACGTCGAGCCACACCGCGCCGTCGGCGACGCGCGCCGCGGCGGTCTCGTAGTCCAGCGGCTCGAGCACATGGGACAGGATGAGGTCGTCGAAGTCGCGTTTCGGCAGGCGCATCAGCCGGCCGTCGGAGAGCATGGTCACGGTGGCGTTGCGCGGCGCATTGGCGATCAGCGCTTCTTCGCCGAAGGCCGAGCCGGGCCCGAGATCCGCCAGGTGGATCTGGCCGCGGCCGCCGACGATGGCGCGCGACACCTCGCAGTAGCCGCGCTCGATGACGTAGTAGTAGTCGCCGGGGGAACCCTGCTGTACCACCACCTCGTCGGCCTTAAGTTCGAGCTGTTCCATGCGCGCGAACACGCGCTGGATGTTGGTCGCCGGCAGGGTCGAGAAGAGCTCGGACTGCAGCATGCGGATCATCCAGTTGGACGAGCGCGCGGTGGCTATTTCGGCGACCTCCAACTCCTCGCTGTCGGTCATGCCTTCGGCCTCGGCTTCGGTCACCAGGCGGTCGAGCAAGGCCGCCGGCAACACCACCACGCGCGTCGCGTCCACCGCACGCACGCTGTAGCGCTTGCGCCCGCTCGAATCAAGCGCGCGCAGCGCCGCCTTGTTGGTCGCGGAGAGGATGCGGTTGATCTTGCCGTGGTAGATGAGTTCCACCGTGCCGGACAGCAGGTAGTAGACGAGTTCGTCCTCGAAGCCCTGGGCATAGATCAGCGCGCCGCGCTCGTAGTGGCGCACCTCGGCCTGGCTGACCGCCTGGTCCTGCAGGTGACGTGGCATGCGCTGCAGCGGGATGAAAGCGCGGATATGAGCGTCGGCGTCCATGGTTCGGCCCCGGAATCGATCCGGCAACCCTCGCCAGATCCGTTAGTTACGGCCCATAACTTAATTTATTTATGAGGAGAGGGGAAGGGTGGCGGACCGCCGCCCGGGCGAGGCGCGAAGGGGGCCCGGGCGACGCGGCGGCCGGCGCCGCTCAGTCCGGGTACTGCGCCGGCCGCTTGGCCAGGAAGGCGTTGATGCCCTCTTCGAAGAAGCCGGCGCTCGCGCACAGGATCTGGCCGCGATCCTCGAGCGCGATGGCGGCGTCGAGGCTCGGTGCGTCGATGGACAGGTTCAGCCCCTCCTTGCTGAGCCTGAGCCCCATGGGCGAGGTCTTCAGCATGTCCTCGGCGAAGCCGCGGCCGGTCGCTTCGAGCGACTCCCAGGGCACCACCGCCGACACCAGGCCCAGGCGCTCGGCGCGCTCGGCGGTGAGGAAGCGACCGGTCATCATCAGCTCCGCCGCCACCGATTGGCCGACCGCGCGCGGCAGGAAGTAGCTGATACCGACGTCGCAGCCGGTCAGGCCGATCTTCACCATCGCCACGTTCATCTTGCAGTCGGGCGTCACTATCTTCACGTCGGAGGCGAGCAGGAAGGCGAAGCCGCCGCCGGTCGCCGGTCCGTGAGCGAGGCAGATGATCGGCTGCGGGCAGCGACGCATGCGTTGGTAGACCTCCGCCACCTGGCGCTGGAAGCGCATGCCGACCACCGGACCCGCGCTCACGCCGCCGGCCTCGTGCAGATCGTAGCCGGCGCACAGTCCGCGGCCGGCGCCACGCAGCATCACCACCCGCACCTCGTGGTTGAACTGCAGGGCGCCGAAGTAGTGCTGCAGCTCGTCGCACATCTGCGGCGTGATGGCATTGATGCGCGTCGGCCGGTTGAGGGTCAGCCAGTCCAGCGCGCCCTCGTGTTCGACGGTGATGGTTTCGTAGTGCATGTCGCGGATCCCCTGGGTGAGCGGACCCGCATTGTAGGTCGGACTTGCACCCGACATTTGTCATGGAGAACTTCGTGACGCTCTGGAAACGAATGGCCGATTGAAATCGGCCCTACAACGGCGGCACCGGGTGGCCGATTGAAATCGGCCCTACAA
>JBFWYG010000009.1:41947-73939 GCA_050186725.1 Gammaproteobacteria bacterium
TGGCCGATTGAAATCGGCCCTACAACGGCGGCACCGGGTGGCCGATTGAAATCGGCCCTACAAGCGCGGCACCTGTAGGGCGGGTTTCAACCCGCCATTTGGTTCCAGGGCGCCGGATGTGGGTGCCCTGCAATCGAATGTCGCACTGAAGTGCGACCAACAGTGCGACCTACACGCGAAGCAGCAGGCCTTTCAGGTACTCGCCTTCGGGGAAGGCCAGTGCCACCGGATGGTCAGGCGTCGCGTGCAGCTGGCGCAGCAGCTGCGCGTCCACGCCGGCGTCCTGGGCGGCGCCGGCGACTATCTTGCGGAACAGATCCGCGCTCACGCCGCCGGAGCAGGAGAAGGTCGCGAGCAGGCCGCCCGGGCGCAGCAGCTTCAACGCCAGCAGGTTGATGTCCTTGTAGCCGCGCGCGGCGCGTTCGGCGGTGGCGGCGGTGGGCGCGAACTTGGGCGGATCGAGCACCACCAGGTCGAATTGCCGCCCCTGGTCGCGCAGGCGACGCAGATGCTTGAACACGTCGTCCTCGGTCGGCGTGCAGCGAGCCGCCGGCAGGTCGTTCAACGCGAGGTGGCGCTCGAGCTGGGCCAGCGCGGCGGCCGAGCTGTCCAGCGCGGTCACGTGGCGCGCGCCGCCCGCCAGCGCGGCGAGGGTGAATCCGCCGCTGTAGCAGAACGCGTCCAGCACCTCGGCGTCGGCGGCCAGCGCGCCGATGAGCGCGCGGTTCTCGCGCTGATCGAGGTAATGCCCGGTCTTGTGCCCATGGGCGAGATCCACTTCGAGGTGAATGCCGTTCTCCACGCAGCGCACGTGGGTGTCGGCGAGCGCGCCGCGCAAGGGGCCGCTCGCGGGTGGCAGACCTTCGACCGCCAGCACGTCGCTGTCAGAGCGCTCGTAGACGGCGCGCGCGCCGGTCTCCTGCATCAGCCTGTCGGCCAGCGTGTCGCGCCAGCGCCGCGCGCCGGCGCTGGTGGTCTGCAGCACCAGCACGTCGGCGTAGCGATCCACCACCACGCCGGGCAGACCATCGGACTCGCCGTGCAGCAGCCGCACCGCGCCGTCGGCGGCGGTCGGCACGAGGCGTTCGCGCAGCGCCAGCGCCGCGCGGATGCGCCGCGCGAAGAACGCCTCGTCGATCGTCTCGTCGGCCGCAAAGCTCCACGCGCGCACGCGGATGTTGGACTGCGGGCTCCAGGCGCCCACGCCGAGCGCGCGTCCGTCGTGGGCCTCGAGCGCGACGGTCTCGCCGCTGCCGGGCTCGCCGCGGACCTTGTCGATGGCGCCGGAGAACACCCAGGGATGGCGACGCAGCAGCGAGCGCTCGCGGTCGCGCTTCAAGATGACTTTGATCATGGTCGATGGAGTGCGCTGACGGGGGGCGCCATGGTAACCGTTCGCGCGGCGTCGGCGATGGCGTGCGAAGGGACAGACCCCGCACGGGGTCTGTCCCATCCCGACATGCCGCCTTGGGTTAGGATTGTCGGCGGGCGCCGGGCCCGCGAGCGGAGAAGAGCATGCCACGCAACCAGTTCGACCTGAGCGGCAAGATTGCCGTCGTCGCCGGCGCGAGCCGCGGCATCGGCCAGGAGATCGCCAAGATCCTGGGCGAGTACGGCGCCTACGTGATCGCGCTTAGTCGCGGCGCCGACGGCTGCGCGGAGACCCTCGCGGCCATCGAGGCCCTGGGCGGCAAGGGCGAGATGCGCGCCTGCCACATCGGTCGGGTCGAACACATCGAGGCTTTCTACCGCTGGCTGGACGAGACCCACGGCCGCATCGACATCCTGGTCAACAACGCCGCCGCCAATCCCTACTACGGGCACATTCTCGACACCGACGTGGCGTCGTTCGACAAGACGCTGGAAGTGAACCTGCGCGGCTACTTCTTCATGGCGGTGAACGCCGGCCGGCGCATGCGCGACCAGGGCCGCGGCGGCGCCATCGTCAACGTCGCCTCCGCCAATGGCCTCTCGCCCGGCGACAAGCAGGGCGTGTACTCGATCACCAAGGCCGGCATCATCAACATGGGCAAGGCGCTCGCCCGCGAGTGCGGCCGCTACAACATTCGTGTCAATTCGCTGGTGCCGGGCCTGACCCGCACCAAGTTCGCGATGGCGCTGCACGAGGACGAGGAGTTCATGGCCAAGATGATGCCGCACACGCCGCTCGGTCGCGGCGCGACGCCGGACGAGATGGCCGCGGCCGTGCTCTACCTGGTGTCGGATGCAGCGTCCTACACCACCGGCAGCTCCATCGTGGTCGACGGCGGCTACCTCGCCTGACGAGGACAAGGATCTCAGCCATGGCAGCGGACAATCTCGCCATCGTGTTTCGCGGCAAGCTGGTCGAGGGCGCGGTGCTCGCGCAGGTGAAGGCCAACTTCGCGCGGCTGTTCAATGCCGACGCGGCGCGCGTCGAGCAGATGTTCGCCGGCCAGGCCGTGATGATCAAAAAGGGCCTGGACGCGGCCGCGGCCGAGAAGTACCGGCAGGCGCTGGAGAAGGCCGGCGCGCTGGTGGAGATCCTCGATCTCGCGGCGAGCGCTCCGGCCGCGGCCAAGCCGGCGCCGGCGGCACCCGCCGCGTCGCCCGTGCCCGCGGCAACACCGGTCAGCGCACCGGCGGCGAGTGCCACCCCGCCGGCGCCGACGAGCGAGAACCGCGCGAACGATCCGGCCCTGGCCCGTGCCGCGCCACCCGCTGCGCTGCGCGGCACGCCCCAGGCGCTCGAGTCGTCGCTGGCCGAGCCCGGCGTGGTGCTGGTCGAAGCGCGGCGCGTGGCCGCGCCCGACATCGCGACCGATCACCTGAGCGTCGCCGCCGTCGGCGAGCGTCTCGTCGACTACACGCCGCCGCCGCCGCCGGCCTATGACCTCTCCGGGCTCAGCCTGGACGCGCCGGGCGTGACCCTGTCCGACGCGCGGCCCGCGCCACCGCCCGAGTTCGATCTGTCCGGCCTGTCGCTGGACGACACGCCGCGCTGATCGCACGCGGCCTCCCGGCGAGGGGCGTTCGCTCCGGCGGTTCTGTGGTTCAATACCGGGCCCGCCCCCCGGGGCGCCCTCAAGCATCCGATTCGAACCGACATGAGCCTGCTCCTCAATCCGCGCGATCTCGATTTCAATCTCTACGAACTGCTGGACGCCGAAGCCCTGCTGCGCACGCCGCGCTACGCGGAGCACGATCGCGCGGTGTTCGACGCGGTGATCGAGGCGGCGCGGGTGCTGGCGGAAGAGAAGTTCGCGCCCTTCGCTGCCAAGCTCGACGCCAACGAGCCGACTTTCGACGGCGAGCGCGTGCATTGCATTGCGGAGCTGCAGGAGGCGCTGGACGCGCTGGTCGCCGGCGGCTTCATGGGCATCGCGGCGGAGGCCGAGGACGGCGGCATGCAGCTGCCCTGGGTCATCTGCCAGGCGGTCGCCGCCTGGTTCGGCGCAGCCGACGTCTCGGCCGACGCCTACCGCCTGCTCGCCCAGGGCGTCATCAACCTGCTCACCGAGTTCGGCAGCGCCGAGCAGAAGACGCGCTACCTGCGGCCGCTCATCGAGGGCCGCTTCTTCGGCACCATGTGCCTGTCCGAGCCGCAGGCCGGCTCGTCCCTGTCGGACATCCAGCTGCGCGCCGAGCCGAGCGAGCACGGCTGGTATTCCATCAAGGGCACCAAGATGTGGATCTCGGGCGGCGAGCACTCGCTGTCCGAGAACATCGTGCACATGGTGCTGGCCAAGATCCCTGGCGGCCCGCCGGGGGTGAAGGGCATCTCGCTGTTCGTGGTGCCGAAGTTCCGCGTGGAGGACGACGGCCGGCTCGGCGCGCACAACAACGTGCAGCTCATGGGCTTGAATCACAAGATGGGTTTTCGCGGCACCACCAACACGGTGCTGTCCTTCGGCGAGAAGGGCGAGTGTCGCGGCTGGCTGGTGGGCCCCATGCACCAGGGCCTGTTCTGCATGTTCCGCATGATGAACGAGATGCGCATCGGCGTCGGCCTGTGCGCCACGGTGCTCGGCTATACCGCCTACCTGCATTCGCTGAAGTACGCGCGTGAGCGGCCGCAGGGCCGCCATCCGCAGGAAAAGAATCCGCAGGCGCCGCAGGTGCCGATCATCCAGCACGCCGACATCAAGCGCCTGCTGCTCGCGCAGAAGGCCGCGGCGGAGGGCGCCTTCGCGCTGGTCATGCACTGCGCGTGGCTGATAGATCAACAGCGCACCCTGACCGACGCGGCCGAGAAACAGCACGTCTCGCGCCTGCTCGATATCCTCACGCCCATCGCCAAGTCCTGGCCGTCGGAGTTCTGCCTGGAAGGCAACAAGCACGCCATCCAGATCCTCGGCGGCTACGGCTACACCCGCGAGTTTCCGCTCGAGCGCCTGTACCGCGACGGCCGTCTGAACCCGATACACGAAGGCACCCATGGCATCCAGGGACTGGACCTGCTCGGGCGCAAGGTCAGCCTGGAAGGCGGCGCGGTGCTCGATGCGCTCCTCATCGAATACCGCCGGACCCTGGCCGAAGCCGCGCCGGTCGCGGCGCTGGCCGAGTACCGCGCGGCGCTGACCGCCGCCGTTGCCGAGATCACCGACGCCACCGCCGCCCTGACCGCGTTGCGCGACAGCGGCGAGGTGAACCTCGCGCTCGCCAACGCCACGCCCTACCTGGACGCCTTCGGCCACGTGGTGCTGGGCTGGATGTGGCTGCGCCAGGCGCTGGTCGCGGAACGCGCGCTCGCCACCGCGAGTGGCAGCGACATCGACTTCTACCGCGGCAAGCTCACGGCCTGCCGTTACTTCTACCGTTACGAACTGCCCAAGGTGGCCGAGCGCTGCGCGTTGCTGAAGAGCTTCGACGACACCTGCCTCGCCGTCGACGAGCGGTGGTTCTGAACCAGGATCCCGTCATGAGCCAGCAGCCGTCCTCAAGCCAGACCTACGACCAGGCGCGCGCCGCTTTCCAGTGGGCGCCGCCCGCGCGTTTCAACTTCGCGCGCGACGTCATCGACCAGTGGGCCGCGAAGGACCCGTCCAAGCTCGCGCTGTGGTGGGTGGATGATCATGGTCACGAGCAGAAGCGCACGTTCGCCGAAGTGCGCGACCGTTCCTGCATGCTCGCCAACGCGCTCAGCGCCGCGGGCGTGAAGCGCGGCGACACCATCGTGCTGATGCTCGGCCGCAACCTCGAATGGTGGGAAATCGTCACCGCCGGCATCCGCATGGGCGTGGTGCTGTCGCCCGGTACGACCCAGCTGTCGCCCAAGGACATCGCCTACCGCATGAACGCGGCCAAGGCGGTGGCCTTCATCACCGATGCGGCCAACGCCGCCAAGCTCGACGAAGTCGCCGAGCAGTGCCCGACGCTCCGCGCGCGCATCCTGGTCGACGGCCGGCGCGACGGCTGGACGAGCTATGCCGACCTCATGCAGGGCGCGTCGACCACGTTCATCGCGGCGGACACCGCGTTCGACGAGGACGCGCTGTGCTACTTCACTTCCGGCACCACCGGCTACCCGAAGATGACCATGCATGGTCACGGCTACGGCCTCGCGCACCAGATCACCGGGCGCTACTGGCTCGATCTCACGCCGAACGACCTGCACTGGAACATCAGCGACACGGGCTGGGCCAAGGCCGCCTACAGCTCCTACTTCGGCCCGTGGAACATGGGCGCGACCTTGTTCGTGCACCACTCACCGGTGTTCGATCCGAAGAAGACCCTGGATCTCCTTTCGACCTATCCCATCACCACGCTGTGCGGCGCGCCGACGGTGTATCGCATGGTGGTGCTGCAGGATCTCGCGCAGTATCGCTTCCCTCACCTGCGCCATTGCGTGGGTGCGGGCGAGCCGCTCAATCCCGAGGTCATCGAGACCTGGCAGCGCGCCACCGGGCTCGTGATTCGCGACGGTTACGGCCAGACCGAGACGGTGCTGGTGTGCGGCAATCATCCGTCCATCGAGCCGCGCTTCGGCTCGATGGGCAAGCCCATGCCGGGCATCGAGATGGCGATCATCGACGAGCAGGGCCAGCCCCTGCCGCCGGACCAGGAAGGCGACATCGCGATCCGCGTGAAGCCCAGGCGCGCGCCGGGCCTCTTCACCGACTATCGCGGCGATCCGGACCGCTACAACGCCTGCTTCCTCGGCGACTGGTACCTGACCGGCGATCGCGGCACGGTCGACGCCGACGGCTACTTCTGGTTCGTCGGTCGCGCCGACGACGTGATCCTCTCGGCCGGCTATCGCATCGGACCGTTCGAAGTGGAAAGCGCGCTGATCGAGCATCCCGCCGTGGCGGAGTCCGCGGTGGTGGCGAGCCCCGACGCGCTGCGCGGTGACGTGGTCAAGGCCTTCGTCGTGCTCGCGCCCGGCTATAGGGGCAGCGACGCGCTGGTGGTCGAACTGCAGGAGCACGTGAAGCGCGTCACCGCGCCCTACAAGTACCCGCGGCGCATCGAGTTCGTCGACAGCCTGCCGAAGACCGTGAGCGGCAAGATCCGCCGCGTGGAGCTTCGCCAGCGGGAGGCGGGGACGGGTTGAAGCCGGCCCGCGACCGACGGGCGAACGTCGTGCGCCGTGCATCGCGGGTCGATACCCGCGCGACGAACGCATGCTGACCGCCGCGCCGGAAGACGTCGACGCCGCCACCCGGCGCGCGGCGATGGTCATGATCATGCTGAGCTCGGTGGCGACGGCGATGATGCTGTCCACCGTGCACGTCGCCCTGCCTGGCATCGCGCGCTCACTGCACGTCGATGCCGTGACCCTCTCCTGGGTGCCGATGTCCTACCTGCTCGCGAGCGCGTCCTGCGTGCTGGCCTTCGCGCGCCTGGCGGACATGTACGGCCGGCGCCGGCTGTTCCTGATCGGCACGGTGGGCGTGGTGCTGGCCTCGCTGATCGCCGCGGCCGCGGTCAACACGCCCATGCTGCTCGCCGCGCGCGTGCTGCAGGGCGCGTCCGCGGCTGGCCTGTTCGCCACCCAGATAGCCATCGTGTCCTCCGTCTACCCGCCGGCCCAGCGCGGCGCGGCCATCGGCGCGACCATCTCGGCGGTCTATGTCGGCCTGTCCTTGGGGCCGGTCGTCGGCGGACAGCTGATCGAGTGGGCCTCGTGGCGGGCGGCCTTCCTGCCCCATCTGCCGCTGACCCTGATCGCGCTGTGGCTGGGGCTCGCGCGCATGCGCTTCGAATGGCGCGAGGAGCGGCCCGGCGCCTTCGACACCGGCGGCGCGCTGCTCTACGCCTGTTCGATGATCGCGCTCATGATCGGTCTGTCCCGCCTGCCGGCCTTGAACGGCGCGCTGCTCGCGCTGCTCGGCGCTGGACTGCTGTGGCTGTTCTTTCGCCACGAGCACGGCCGCCCCGACGCGCTGTTCGACGTCGAGCTCTTCTACACCAACCGGGTGTTCACGCTGTCTTGTCTGGCGTCGCTCGTGATGTACACCGCGACCTTCGCCAACGTCATGCTGGTGAGTCTCTATCTCCAGTACCTGAAGGACGTGCCGCCGTCGCGGGCCGGGCTCATCATGATGACCCAGCCGCTGGTGATGGCGGTGTTCTCGCCGCTCGCCGGCAAGCTGTCGGATCGCATCGAGCCGCGCGTGATCGCTTCGCTCGGCATGGGCGTCACCGCCCTCGGGCTCGCCGGCTTTGCCTTCCTGCACGCGGACTCGCCGCTCAGCCTGACGGTCGCCTGTCTCGGCGTGTGCGGCTTCGGCTTCAGCCTGTTCAGCTCGCCCAACGTCAACGCCATCATGGGCGCGGTCGACCGGAGCGCCTACTCCCGCGCCTCCGGCGCGATGTCGGTGATGCGCGTGATGGGGCAGCTGACCAGCATGGCGCTGGTCGCGGTGCTGATGGCGCTGTGGCTCGGGCCGGTGACCATCGAACCCGCGGTCTACCCGCAGCTCGCGCGCGCGATCGACGGCTGCTTCGCCGTTGCGGCGGTGCTGTGCACGCTCGGCATCGCGCTGTCCCTGGCCCGCGGTCGCATGCACGCGGCGCGGTGAACGCGACCGCCGGTCTGCACCGGCGGCTGTGGCTGCCGCTCTACCTGCCCGCGCTGCTGCTCGGCGTGCCCGCGCAGGCGGGTTTCGTGCTGCTGCCGCTCGCGGTGCTGGAGAGCGGCGCCGGCGCGGCGGCCGCGGCAGCGGTGGTCGGTCTGCGCGGGCTCGGCATGATGGCGCTCGACATCCCCGCCGGCATGCTCGCCGCGCGCTACGGCGAGCGCGCGGTGATGAGCGTGGCGGTGGCCTTGCTCGCGCTGTCCTTCGTCGGCTATGGCCTTGCCGAGGACGTTGGCTGGTTCTACCTGGTCGCATTTCTGAACGGCGCAGGCAGCAGCACCTTCCTGGTCGGGCGGCTCAGCTACGTGTCGGCCTATTGCGCGGCGGGCGAGCGCGGCCGCGCCATTTCCATGATCGCCGCCACGGTGCGCGCGGCCGCTCTGCTCGGGCCGCTGGCCGGCGGCGCCGCGGCCCACGCCTTCGGCTACCAGGCGACCTTCCTCGGCGCCGCGCTGTGCATGTTGCTCGGACTGGTCTGCGTGTTTGTCTTCACCGCCGGTGGCGCGCAGGGTGAGCGCGCGCTCGGCTGGGGCGGCGTGCCGCGGCTCGCCTGGGAACAGCGCCGCGTGTTCGCCACCTACGGCGTCGCGGCCGTGTGTTTCATGCTGATGCGCGAGGCGCGCAGCGTGCTGCTGCCGCTGATCGGCGCGTCGCTGCACCTGGACGCGCGCGCCATCGGCGGCATCGTCTCGGCGTCGGCCCTGGTCGATGTGGCCTGCACCTATCCGGCCGGCGTGATCATGGACCGTCACGGCCGGCGCGCGACCGCGGTGCCGAGTTCGCTCTTGTTCGTTGCGAGCCTGGTGGCACTGGCGCTGACCAGCGGCTACGCGAGCCTGCTCGCCGCGGCGCTGCTCGCGGGCCTCGCCAACGGGCTCTCCTCCGGCATCGTCATGACGCTCGGCACCGACCTCGCGCCGCCCGATCGACGCGGCGAGTTCCTGGGCGTGTGGCGCCTGCTGACCGACGCCGGCAGCGTGCTGGGGCCGATGGCGATCAGCGCGGTGGTGATGGTCGCGCCGCTGGCGGTGGCGACGCTCGGCGTGGCTGGGCTGGGGGCGATGGGGAGCTTCGTGGTGTATCGGCACGTGCACGAGACCTTGCGGGTCTGACGTGCCGCTAGCGGGACAGACCCCGTACGGGGTCTGTCCCTTCGCCCCCTCGTCGCGCCCGGCGCGCCTCAGGCGTCCAGGTTCTGCCGTCGCCCGCGCTGGAAGAACATCCTGCGCGCCGCTACCTCGCGTCCCGCCAGGCGCTCGCGCAAGGTCTCGAGCATGAGCGCCTGCACTTCCATCATCTCGATGCCGCCCAGGTCGTCGAGTCGCACCCAGCGCAAGTCCTCCAGTTCGCCGTCGCCGCCGAGTTCGCCGGAGAACAGATCCGCGTGCGCGGCGAAGAAGCGCGCGTGGTAGCGGATGGGCTGGTAGCTCGGCGTGATCGCGCGACCGAGGAACTCGAGCGCACCCAGGTCCGGCGCCAGTGCCGCGTCGCGAAAGCGCGCCCAGGTGTCGTGGCTCACGCGTCCGACGGTCCCCGGCACCCCGAGCATCAGTCCCGCTTCCTCCGACGCTTCACGCACCGCCGCCATGGCGAGCGCGGTCGCCTTGGCTCGCGACTGCGCGACCGCGAGCTGCGGCACGATGTGCTCGGCGAGCGCGCGCGCGGGTTGCGCGTGGTAGTCACCGCGCTCGAGGCCGCCGCCGGGGAACACGTAGACACCGGGCTTGAAGCGCGCCTTCTGGCCGCGCCGGCCCATGAGGACTTCGTGGTGGGTGAAGCGCTGGCGGTGGATTATCAGGCTGGCGGCGTCACGCGGGCGAACCGGGGGCATGGGGCGAAAGCTCTCTTGGACTGCACCGAAATCTAGCACGTTGAGGTGCGCTGGGCAGGGCGGCGAGGGCACGCTTATACTGCCGGCCCGATGTCGCCCGCTCCCCCCTCGCCGTGAACCTCCATCGTGCGCTTCGCCACCTGCTGCTGGGCCTGTGCCTGTGCGCCGCGTTGCCGGCCGTGGGCGCGCCCGACCTGAACCTGCTGGCCGGCGCGAGCGCGGCCGAGACCCCAGCCGAGGCGCCGGCCCTGCCCGATCCGCTCAAGCTCGAGCCGGAGTGGTGGAACTACTTCCTGGTCGGCGACGACCCGCGCAATCAGCGACTGGACGAGCGCTACACCGCCTTCGCGAAGCAGCTCGACAAGCTCATCGCGCCCTACGGCGGCGAGACCCGCGCCGAGCTCGACCAGCTGCGCGCCAGCATCGAGCGTCACTTCGGGCGCTACAAGCGGACCCTCGCGACGCCGCCACCGCCGCCGGCCCCGCCGCCCGCGGTGAAGAAGGCCTACCCGCTGGACGACGTGCTGGAACTCGGTCGCGAAGCCGAGCAGCTCAGACGCGCGGCCAATCTCGAGACGCAGGAGATCACACTCATCGAGCGCTCGCTCACCTTGGGCCGCGACGAGCAGGACGCCGCCAAGCTGCGCTACCGCGATCTCCCTGTCGACACCCCCGAGCGCCTGGTAGAGGGCGTGCGCCTGGTGCGCGATCGCCTGCGCATCGAGACCCTGAACCAGGAATTGCGCTGGCGCCGCGCGCACCAGACGGCGCTGGCCGCCGAACTCGAGATGCAGCATCGGCAGCTGTCCACCGCGGCGGAGCGCATCGAATGCACTGCCACCGCGCTCGAGGAATGGCAGCGCATCGAGCAGGACGCGACGCGCCAGGCGAAGTCGGCCGGCGCGGATCTCATGAAGCTGCAGCTGAGCGGCTCGATGGCAATGGCGACCAGTCCGGACGAACGCGCCCAGGCCCGCT
Organism: Gammaproteobacteria bacterium; assembly: GCA_050186725.1. Lineage (GTDB taxonomy): Bacteria > Pseudomonadota > Gammaproteobacteria > JADJYF01. Next base: position 52,820 of record JBFWYG010000009.1, read on the forward strand.
ATCACGACACCAAGACGCTGCGCCGCGCCGTGGAGATCAAAATCGCCGAAGCGCGGCGCGCGTCCGCGGTCATCGCGCAGCGGCTGCTGCGGCGGGTGGCCGAGCGCAACACCGCCGAGCCGGCCGCCGATCGCGCGCTCCTGCGCAAGCAGGAGGCGCTGCTCGACAAGTACGCCGAGTCCGCCACCGAGTTCGCGAACCGCGCGGTGCAGCTGCGCGGCGCGGTCAACATCGAGCGCGGGGCGGTCGAGGACGCCAGCGTGGTGGCGGTCTACGAGCGCGCGCGCAACGAGCTGGTGGCGGTGGAAACCGCGCTGGAAGACCTGCGCGCGCAGGGGCGCAGCGGCCAGCAGCTGGCCGGCATGCTGGACGACCGGCTGCGCGAGCGCGAGGGCCGGGTGGGGCAGAGCGTGCGGCTGGTGAAGGACGCCATCCGCACGACGCTCGCCGAAGCCTCCGGCTGGCTGGCGGCGCCACTGTTCGAGATCAACGAAACCCCGGTCACCACCCTCGGCCTGCTGCGCGTGGTGCTGATCCTGACCGGCGCCTGGTGGGTGTCGAACCTCGGCCGCCGCGCGCTCACGCGCTTCGGACCGGGCAACAGCGCGTTCAGCCCGGCCTCGCTCTATGCCGTCGGCCGGGTGGTGCACTACCTGCTGCTGACGGTCGGCCTGGTGGTCGGCCTGTCGTCCATCGGCGTCGATCTCACCAAGTTCGCGCTGCTCGCGAGCGCGCTCGGCATCGGCGTTGGTTTCGGCCTGCAGACGCTGATCAGCAACTTCGTCGCCGGCCTCATCATCCTGTTCGAGAAGAGCATGAACGTCGGCGACTTCATCGAGCTGTCGTCCGGCGCGACCGGTGTGGTGAAGGAAATCAACATGCGCGCGACGCGCATCACCAGCGGCGACAATGTCGACATCCTGGTGCCGAACTCGGAGTTCATGACCAGCAAGGTCTTGAACTGGACACTGGAGGATGGCTTTCGCCGCCTCCACGTGCCGTTCTCGGTGATGCACGACAGCGACAAGGACGCGGTGAAGGCCGCCGCGCTGGAGGTGGCGGACTCGGTCGAGCACACGGTGAAGGAGCCGCCCAACCGCGCGCCGCAGGTGTGGCTGACCAAGTTCACCGATGCCGGCATGGACTTCGAACTGGTGGTGTGGGTGAATCTGCGCGCCATCAGGAAGCCCGGCTCGCTGGTCTCCGACTACCTGTGGGCGCTGGACGATGCGCTCCATCGCCACGGCGTGGAACGCCCCCATGCGATCCTGCCACCGCGCCAGGCCGCGCCATCGGCGCAGTCCGACTGAGGCGCGTCAGCCGCCCTCGCGCGGCGTCGCCAGGCAGCACGCGTGGCCGCGCTGGCCGCTCTCCACCTGCAGCGTCGCGTGCTGGATGCCGTGCTGGTCCGCAAGCGCGTGCGCCAGTGCGTCCAGCCAGTCGTCGCCCGGATGACCGTCCGGCATCACGAGGTGCGCGGTGAGCGCGACCTCGCTGGTGCTGAGCGCCCACACGTGCAGGTCGTGCACACCTGTCACGCCGGGCTGGGCGGCGAGGAAGCCTTCGATGGGTGCGCTGGCCAGGTGCGCCGGCACCGCCTGCAGGGACAAGAGCGCGCTGTCCCGCAGCAGGCGCCAGGTCGCGCCCAGCACCACCGCCACCACCAGCAGCGACATCGCCGGATCGAGCCAGGCCCAGCCGGTGCGCAGCATGGCGAAGCCGGCGAGCGCCACGCCGAGCGACACCAGCGCGTCGCTCAGCATGTGCAGGAAGGCCCCGTGTTCATTGAGATCGTGCTGGTGACCGTGGTGGAACAGCAGCGCGGTGCCGCCGTTCACGACTACCCCCGCCAGCGCCACCGCGATCACCGTGCCGCCCGCCACCGGCGCCGGCGCCAGCAGGCGTTGCACGGCCTCCAGCGCGAGGCCGCCGCAGGCGAGCAGCAGGAGCACGGCGTTGGCGAGCGCCGCGAGGATGGTGGAACTGCGCAGACCGTAGGTGAAGCGCGGATTGGCCGCGCGCCGTGCGAGCCAGGTGGCGAACCAGGCCAGCGCGAGCGCCGCGACGTCGCTCAGGTTATGCACCGCGTCCGCCACCAGCGCGGTGGACTGCGCGGCGAAGCCGAACACCAGTTCCAGCGCGACGAAGCCGCCGTTCAGCGCGATGCCCCAGGCGAAGGCGCGCTGCCGATCCGGCGCGGCGCCCGCGCCGTGCCGGTGAGCGTGACCGTGGGCAGGAGGCTGTGCGTGGTCGTGGTCGTGCGGCGGCGTCACGACTGGTCCGCCTCGGCGCCTGGCGCCGCGCCACACAGGAAGTTCACCAGCCAGCGCGCGAGCAGCGCGCCGTCGGTGGCCGCGTCCATGCCGCCGAGCGCGGCATCGACCAGCGCGTCGGGGGCCAGCCCGCGCTTGTTGGCGGTGATCGCCTGGGCGTAGGCGCGTTCGAATTCCGGGTGACCCTGCACGCCCAGCATCACTTCGTCCAGCACGAACATGGCGTTCTCGCAGTGCGGATTGGAGGCGAGCCGCGTGGCACCCGGCGGCAGGGCCAGCACCTGGTCCTGGTGCACGGCGTAGAGCGTGAAGTCGCGCGCGGCGGGCTGCATCCAGGGGCGTGCTTCCAGCACCGTGCTGCGCTGTGCGCCGAGGCCCCAGCCCTGCGGCGCGCGCGCGGCGCGGCCGCCGAGCGCGTGACCGATCAGTTGATGGCCGAAGCAGATGCCGACGGTGCGGCGGCGCGCGGCGTGCAGCGCGCGCAGGAACGCGACGAGCCGCGCTACCCACGGCAGGTCTTCGTACACCGAGCGACGCGAGCCCGAGATCAGCCACGCGTCGCACTCGTCCACGCGCGCGGGAAACTCGTCGGCATGCACGCGGTACACGCGCCAGTGGATCTGCGGCGCCGGTTGCCCGAGCAGGCGCGCGAACATGTCGGCGTACTGTCCGTGGATGTCGGCCAGCGGCGCGTCCACCGTATCGCAGGCCAGCAGGCCCACCGTCAGCGACTCACAGGGTGTGGAGGTACCAGTCATAGTCCTGCTGTGGCACCTCGGCGAACCAGCGTTCGCTCTCGGTGCGCTTGACGGCGGTGAACACGTCGACGAAACGTTCGCCCAGGCTGTCACGCGCGAAGCGCGACGCGGCGAGCGCTTCGATGGCTTGCGGCCAGTGGCGCGGCAGCGCCACGCCGCCCGCCACGGCATAGCCATCGCCCTCGACGGGCGGCCCCGGTTCGAGCGCCTGGGAGATGCCGTGTCGCGCGCCGGCCAGCACGGCCGCGGCCGCGAGATAGGGATTGGCGTCGGCGCCGCAGATGCGGTGCTCGATGCGTCGCGACGCGGCTGCGCCGCTCGGAATGCGCAGCGCCACGGTGCGGTTGTTCACGCCCCAGCTGGGCGCGAGCGGCACGCAGTTGTAGGGCGCGAAGCGGCGGTAGGAATTGGCGAACGGCGCGAACAGCGCCATGAATTCCGGCGCGGTGGCCGCCATGCCGGCGAGCGCGTGGCGCAGCAGCGCATTGCCGCCTGAATCCGCGCTCGCGAAGGCATTGCTGCTGTCGCCATCGTTCAGGCTGAGATGCAGGTGCATGCCGGAGCCTGGCCGCCCCGCGAGCGGCTTGGCCATGAACGACGCAAGCAGGCCGTGACGGCGCGCGACGCCGCGCACCGCGCGCTTGAACAGCACCGCCTGGTCGAGCGCGCGCAGCGCGTCGTCCTGGTGGGCGAGCGTGACCTCGAACTGTCCCGGCCCGAACTCCGACAGGCTGTTGACCAGCGGCAGCCGCTGCAGCGCGCAGCAGCGGTGCAGGTCGTCGAGGAACGCCTGCTGCGCTTCGATCTCTTCCACGCCGTAGACATGGGGATGGGCGCCGCGCGGCGTGGCGGGACGCGGCGCGCCGCCGCGGTAGTCGGCCTCGAAGAGGTAGAACTCCCACTCCACCGCGAGCACGGGCGTGTAGCCGAGCTGCGTCAGACCCACGATGGCGCGCGCGGCGAGATGGCGCGGGTCGGCGACCGTCGCCGGGCCGCCCTGCGCCGGGTCGAAGCTCAGCAACGCCTGCGCGCTCGGCGTCGCGAGCCACGGACAGGGCAGCAAGGTGCCTGGCACGAGGCGCGCGAGCCCGTCCATGTCGCCGACCTCCCACACCAGCCCCGAGCCCTCGGAGTCATCGCCGTCGACGGTCAGCGCGGCGATGGAACTCGGCAGTGGCAGGCCGTCGAGGAATACGTGCTCGAAGGCTTCGATGCGCACCGACTTGCCGCGCGCGATGCCGTTCAAGTCGGTAAACAGGAGTTGCACCTGGCGCACCTCCGGATGCCGCGCGCGCCACGCGGCGAGCTGGGCCGCGATGACTTCACTGCTCATCGGAGGTTCGCGTCTTGGGCGCGGCGATTCAGCAGGGTGGCGAGGACCACGCTTGCGCCGACCACCACCAGCAGGATCGTCGCCAGCGCGTTGATCTCCGGCGACAGGCCGAGCCGCACCTTGGAGTAGATGACCATCGGCAGGGTGGTGGCGCCGGGCCCGGATACGAAGCTCGACGTGACCAGGTCGTCCAGCGACAGGGTGAAGGCCAGCAGCCAGCCGGCCAGCAGCGCGGGCGCGATCAGCGGCAGGGTGACGTGCTGGAACACGCGCCATGGCGGCGCGCCGAGATCCTGCGCGGCTTCCTCCACCGCCGGGTCCATACCCACCAGGCGCGCCTGCACGACCACCGTCACGTAGGCGGTGGCGAAGGTCGAATGCGCGAGCACGATGGTCAGCATGCCGCGCCGCGCGGGCCAGCCCAAGGTCTGTTCGAGCGCGACGAACAGCAGCAGCAGGGACAACCCGATGATCACCTCGGGCATCACCAGCGGCGCGGTGACGAGGCCGGTGAAGAGCGCGCGCCCACGGAACGGCCCGAAGCGCGCCAGCGCGAGCGCGGCGAGCGTGCCGAGCAGCACGGCGAGCGTGGCGGTCACGGCCGCGATGCGCAGCGACAGCCAGGCGGCATCGAGCACCTGGGCATCCTGCAGGAGCGCGCCGTACCACTTGGTCGAGAAGCCCGACCACAGCGTCACAAGCCGCGACTCGTTGAAGGAATAGACCACCAGCGAGGCCATCGGCAGGTAGAGGAAGGCGAGCCCAATGATGAGCCAGGCGCGCAGCCAGGTGCCGCCGCGGTTCATGCGGCGGCGCGCGCGGCGCGGCGCGCGAGCCCGTGCTGCAGGGCCATCAGCGCCATCACCAGTACGAGCATGGCGATGGCGACCGCCGAGGCCACCGGCCACGCGCGGTTGGCGAAGAACTCGTCCCACAGCACCTTGCCGATCATGAGCGTGTTCGAGCCGCCCAGCAGGTCGGGAATCACGAACTCGCCGAGCGCGGGTATGAACACCAGCGCGCTGCCGGCCAGCACGCCGGGCAAGGACAGCGGCAAGGTCACGCTGAGAAAGGCGCGCCAGGGCGGACAGCCGAGATCGGCCGCGGCTTCCAGCAGCGCGTGGTCGTGCTTCTCGAGATTGGCGTAGAGCGGCAGCACCATGAACGGCAGGTAGGAGTAGACGATGCCGAGATACACCGCGAAGTTGGTGCGCAGAAGCGTGAGCGGCTGGTCGACGAGGCCCAGCGCGAGCAGGAGTTGATTGACCGTGCCCTGGCTATTCAGGAGGCCCATCCAGGCATACACGCGCAGCAGGAAGGAGGTCCAGAACGGCAGCACCACCAGCATCAGCAGCAGGTTGCGCCGCGCCGGTCGTGCGCGCGCGATGGCGTAGGCCATGGGATAGCCGATCACGAGACACAGGAGCGTGGAGAAGAAGGCCACCTGCGCGGAATTCAGGTAGGCGCGCCAGTAGAGTGCGTCTTCCAGCAGGTAGCGATAGTTGGCCAGGTGCAGGGCGAGGTGCAGGCCGCCGTCGGCGTCGCGCGTAAACAGCGGGCTGTAGGGCGGCTGCGCCAGCAGCTGCTCGGCGAAGGAGATCTTGAGCACGATGAAGCAGGGCAGGGCGAAGAACAGGCCGAGCCAGGCATAGGGCGCCAGGATCACGGCGCGGCGGCCGAGGTGCGCGCGCATGCTCATCGCGCGAGCAGCGCGCCGCTGGTGGCGGACCAGCGCAGCCACACGCGGTCTTCGCGCGCCAGGCGCGCCGCGCCGTCCTCCGTGACGTGCGCGCGCGCTACTTTCACGCGGCGACCGGATGCCAGCGTCACCTGGTACAACGACGTGCCGCCTTGGTACGCCACGTCGCTGATCACGCCCGCCAGGCAGTTGTGGGCACGCTCGACGGGCGGATCGCGCGTCATGACGAGTTGTTCAGGACGCAGCGCGAGCCACAGACCGCCGCCCGACTCGGGCGGCGTCTCGCCGGCGAGCAGCAGCGCGCAGTCCAGGTCGAGCGCGCGCAGGCGCACGCCGTCCGGGCTCCGCGTCTCGACCCCGACCTCGAACAGGTTGGTCGAGCCGACGAAGTCGGCGACGTGGCGACTCACCGGGCGCTCGTAGATCTCGCGCGGCGTGCCGACCTGCACGAGGCGGCCCTGGTCCATCACGCCGATGCGGGTCGCGAGCGTCATGGCCTCGGCCTGGTCGTGGGTCACGACCACGAAGGTGATGCCGAGCGCCTGCTGCAGGTTCTTGAGTTCGAACTGGGTCGCTTCGCGCAGCTTGCGATCGAGCGCGCCCAAGGGCTCGTCCAGCAGGAGCAGGCGCGGTTGCTTGACCAGCGCGCGCGCCAGCGCCACGCGCTGGCGCTGCCCGCCGGACAGCTGGTGCGGGCGCCGTTGCTCGAGCCCTCGCAGCTGCAGCAGTTCGAGCATCGCGCCCACGCGCGTCTCGCGCTCGGCGCGTGGGCAGCGTTCCTGCTCGAGACCGAAGGCGATGTTGTCCTGCACGGTCTTGTGTGGAAAGAGCGCGTAGGACTGGAACATCATGTTCACCGGGCGGCGATGGGGCGGCAGGGCGGTGACGTCGACGCCGTCCAGCAACACGCGGCCGGCGCTCGGCTGTTCGAAGCCGGCCAGCATGCGCAACAGCGTGGTCTTGCCGCAGCCCGAGCCGCCGAGCAGGCAGAAGAGTTCGCCGCGCTGGACGTCGAGCGAGACCTCGTCCACCGCAAGCTGCGCGCCGAAGCGCTTGCTCAGGCCTTCGATGCGCAGGTGAGGCGCGGCGCCGGTCGACGCGACGTCGGCGAGCGTGGGCGAATCAGGCGCGCGCGCGAGGCGATCCATCGGCTACTGGTGGGTCTTCACGCGCGTCCAGGCGCGGGTCAGGAGGCGGTCGTAGGCCGGCGTGTTGACCACGCTCGGGAACAGCGTCGTGCGTACCGCGTCGTCGGGGTACACCGACTTGTCGGCGGCGAGCGCGGGATCGAGCAGGGGCGTGGAGGCGAGGTTGGCGTTGGCATAACCGATGGTGTTGCTGATCGCCGCCGCGACCTCGGCGCGCAGGACGTAGTCGATGAAGCGGTGCGCGTTCTGCGGATGCGGCGCGTCCTTCGGGATCGCCATGGTGTCGGCTGCAATCATCGCGCCTTCACGCGGAATGACGTACGCGATGTCGGTGCCCTGGCCGGCCTCGCGCGCGCGGCTGCGTGCCTGGAACACGTCGCCGCCCCAGCCCATGGCGACGCACACTTCCCCCGCCGCGAGATCGTTCAGGTACTGCGAAGAGTGGAAGTAGCGCACCTGCGCGCGCATCGCGGCCAGCGCCTGCTCCACCTTGGCGAGATCGGCTTCGCTCTGGCTGTCGGTGGGCAGACCGAGGTAGCGCAGCATCGCTGGCACCACTTCGCTCGGTGCGTCGAGCAGGCTCACGCCGCAGTCCTTGAAGTGCGCCACCACCGCCGGGTCGAACAACAGCCGCCAGCTGTCGACCGGCGCGTCTGGCATGCGTTCGCGCACCTTGGTCACGTTGTAGCCGAAGCCGGTGGTGCTCCACAGGTAGGGCACGGCGTAGCGGTTGTCGGGATCGTAGGCGGCGAGGGCCTTCAGCACGGTCGGATCGAGATTGCCGTAGTTCGTCAGCAGGTGGCGATCGAGCGGCTGGAACACGCCGGCCTTGATCTGCCGCGCGACGAAGTTGGCGGTCGGCACCACGATGTCGTAGCCGGTGTTGCCGGCCAGGAGCTTCGCTTCCAGCACTTCGTTGCTGTCGAACACGTCGTAGCGCACCTTGATGCCGGTCTCGCGCTCGAAGTTGGCGATGGTGTCGGGGGCGATGTAGTCGGACCAGTTGTAGACGTTCAGCACCGGCTCTTCCGCGCCCGCGGCGTGCGCCGACGCGGCACTGTCCGCGCCCTTGGCGGGCTCGGCATCGCCGCCACCGCAGGCGGCGAGCAGCAACAGGCAGGCGGCCGCGGTCAGGTGGCGCAGGGCGAAGGGCAGGGCGGACATCGACGGCTTTCCGGCAAGCTCAGGGATGATCGTGCACCGCCGCGGCGGTCAGATCGAGACAGCGCGCGGCGAGCGCCACGAGTTCATCGATCTCGGCGCGGCTCATGACCAGCGCCGGCGAGAGCACCATGGTGTCGCCCACCGCGCGCATCACCAGGCCCTCGTCGAAGCAGATGTCGCGACACACTGTGCCGACCTCGCCGACCGGCGCGTGGCGGCGACGCGTGCCCTTGTCCTTGACCAGTTCCAGCGCGGCGATGAAGCCGATGCCGCGCACTTCGCCGACCAGCGGGTGCGAAGCGAGTTCGCGCAGACGCGCCTGCAGGTAAGGGCCGGTGTCGTCATGCACGCGCTCGATGAGGCGCTCGTCCGCGAGGATGCGTAGGTTGCGCTCGGCCACCGCGCAGCAGGTCGGATGGCCGGAATAGGTGTAGCCGTGGTTGAACTCGCCGCCGTGTTCGATGAGCGTCGCGGCGATGTCGTCGCTGACCAGCACGCCGCCGATGGGCAGGTAGCCCGAGGACAGGCCCTTGGCGATCACCATGAGATCCGGCGTGACGCCGAAGTGCTCACAGCCGAACCAGTGGCCCAGGCGGCCGAAGCCGCAAATCACTTCGTCGCTCACCAGCAGCACGTCGTACTTGCGGCAGATGCGCTCGATCTCGGGCCAGTAACTCTCCGGCGGCACGATCACGCCGCCCGCGCCCTGCACCGGCTCGCCGATGAAGGCCGCCACCCGTGCCGGGCCGAGCGCGAGGATGCGCTCTTCCAGCAGGCGCGCGGCGCGCAGGCCGAACTCGTCGGGCGCGAGGTCGCCGCCGCGCTCGAACCAGTAGGGCGGGTCGATGTGTTCGATGCCCGGGATGGGCAGCCCGCCCTGGGCGTGCATGTAGCTCATGCCGCCGAGGCTCGCGCCGGCCAGCGTGCTGCCGTGGTAGGCCAGCCAGCGGCTGATGAGGATGTCCTTCTGCGGTCGATGGCGCGTCGCCCAGTAATGCCGCACCAGGCGCACCACCGTGTCGTTCGCTTCCGAACCGGAACTGGTGAAGAACACGTGGTTCAGGTGCGGCGGCGTCAACTCGGCGAGGCGGGCCGCGAGCGCGAGCGTGGGCGGCGTCGCGGTCTTGAAGAAGCTGTTGTAGAAGGGCAGTTCCTGCATCTGCGCGCTGGCGGCCTCGGCCAGCTCGCGCCGGCCGTAACCGACGTTCACGCACCACAGTCCCGCCATGCCGTCCAGCAGGCGGCGGCCCTCGGAGTCCCACAGGTAGACGCCCTCGGCGCGGGTGATGATGCGCGCGCCGCGTGCGTGCAGGGCCTTGCTGTCGGTGAAGGGATGCAGGTAGTGCTGCCGGTCCAGCGCCTGCCAGCCGGCGGTGTCGTGCGTCGAGGCGAGCGTGCTCATGGCTGGCGGGGTGAATGCTTCGAATGGGGCCGGAAGGCGCCGCGACGCGCCTGCCGGTAATTTGCATCAATTCCCCGCGAGCGTCGAGCCGCGCTAGAGGATGAAATCCGTCGCGGTCAGGTTGTGCAGGCCCGCCAGATCGATGCGGAAGTCCGCCTGGCGATCGCCGTTCACGTCGCCCTCGACATGGGTGCGATCGCTGGCGGTGCCGGCCAGGTTGGTGAACCTGAAGTGCAGCTGCCCGGCCACGCCGCTGAACGCCGACTTGCCGATGAACTTGAAGGCGTTGTTGGCGCCGCCGGTGATGGCGTCGATGCCGGACAGGTCGATGTCGTCGGTGCCGCGCAGGAAGTCCTTGATGAGGTCGCGGCCGTTGCTGGCCACGGTGCTCTCGGTGGTCTTGTTGTAGTCGAAGATGTCACGCGCGGCGCCACCGGTCAGCGTGTCGCGGCCGCTGCCGCCGGTCAGCGTGTCGATGCCGCTACCGCCATTCAGCGTGTCGTGGCCGCCCACGCCGAGCAGCTTGTCGTTGCCGTCGCCGCCGCTCAGCAGGTTGTTGCCCTTGTTGCCGAGCAGCTGGTTGTTGCCGGTGTTGCCGGCGGCCTTGAGCGGCGCGACGCCGAGCAGGGTGGCGCTGCCGGCGCCGGCGCCGAGGACGATGTTGCCCGAGGAGAGGATCTCGCTCGTGCCGGCCAGGTCGACCTTGACGTTGGCGTTGGCCGTGACCGTGACGTTGACCGCGCGCGCCAGGTCCCCGCCGCTGAACGCGACCAGGTAGCTGCCGGCATCGAGTGCGAGCGCGTAACCGCCTGCCGGCGCCGTCGTGGTGCTGTCCAGCGCGTTACCGGCCTGCTTCGCGGTGACGCTGATGTTGGCCCGCTGTTCGCCGATGTCGTAGAAGTTGTCACCGTCCGCGTCGGCGATGGCTACACCGGTAATGAACACCTGGTCGCCGGTGAAAGCGAAGTTCTGGGTGGCGAACAGCGAGTCGAAATTGGTGCCGCCGTCCTGGAAGCCGCCGCGCTTCAAACCGATCCCGAGTTCCTGGTAATCCTCGAACAGGATGTTCTCGCGGTGGGGCGGGCTCTTGAACAGGCCTTCATGCTCGGCCAGCAGGAAACCGAGCAGGTTGAAGCCGTTGCCCGTGGTGCCCTGGAAGGCGATGTTCTCGCCCGACGCGGCCGGCGGCGTGAACACGTAGCCGGCGAGCTCCATGCGGCTCTGCGGCGTGCCGTCGCCGATGCCCTGGTGCTCGAACAGGTCGACGTCGATCATGTGCTGGCTGTGGGCGCGGGCAGAGTTCACCAGCAGCAGGTTGCCGGCCAGCACCTGCTTGGCGGTCGCGGTCAGCGTGCCGGCGGTGAGGCCCTGGTTCAAATCAATGCCGAAACGCGCTGCTTCCCCCTTGGGGTCGAGACGGGCGCGATTGACGAGTTCGAGCATCAGCTGCTCTTGCACCGTGAACTGGGCCATGGGCACTCCTGGGTGGGGGACGACGCTATGGTCGCGCGAAGTGTAGTGCGCAGTCTGCGAAGCGTTGCAAACAACCGTGGCGTGCCGCACCAGGCGGCGGCCGCGTGGTCGAAGCGCCAGGCCGGGCCCGCGACGAGCTCGGCCCCGAGGGACTAGACTCCAGCCATGGACCGCCAAACCTGTCCGCTGATCGCCGCCGTGCTGGCCACGGCCCTCGCCGCGCCCGCGGACGCGGTGACCGTGCATACCTGGGTGGACGAACAGGGCGTGACCCATTTCGCCGACGCGCCGCCGGGCGGGGCCCAGCCCTCGAACGAGGTCGAGGTCGACGAGGGTCCCACCGAGGCCGGGGCGGAGGACGATTACTACTCCATCGTCAACCAGTGGCAGCGGCTGCGCGCCGAGCGCGAGGCGCAGGACGCGCTGGCGCTGGAGCGCGACCGCCTGGAGGCCGAGCTTTCGCCGTCAGCCCCGGTGGCGCCCACGCCGACGCCGGAGGACGATCCGATGTTCATCTCGCCGTACTACGGTTTCGGCGCCGGACGCTACCCCGGCCGCCACCACGACCACGGCCACGACCACCATTCGCCGCCGTTCGAGGACTACAGCGGACCGCCGTCGCCGCCCGGGTCCTTCGTCAACATCAAGCCGCCCGCCTGGCCCAGCCGGCGCTGATGCCGTTCAGCGCGTGCGCTTGATCAGGAAGCGGTAGACGCCGTCCTTGACCTCGGCGACCAGCAGTTCGTGGCCGCTCGCCTGGCAGAAGGCGCGAAAGTCCGCGTCGGCGGCCGGATCGGTGGCGAGCACTTCGAGCGTCGCGCCGAGCGCGACTTCACGCAGCGCCTTCTTGGTCTTCAAGATCGGCAGCGGGCAGTTGAGACCCTGGGTGTCGAGGCTGAGATCGGCCATGGTGACTCGCATCGGGAATGGGGACTGCGGCGCGCGGGCCGTGGCTATACTGCGCTCCCGGCGCGACGCGGAGCAGAGCATGACACACGGTTGCCCGCGCGGGCGGTTCGACCCATGACCAGCCTGCGCGAATACCTGATGCTCGCCGGCCCCCAGGCCCTGGCCTGGGGCGGACTCGTGCTCGGCGTCCTGTTCGGCGCGCTGGTCGAGGGCACGCGCTTCTGCGCCATGGGCGCGCTGTCCGACCGGCGCAACTTCGGCGACGGTCGACGCCTGCGCGCCTGGCTGCTGGCGAGCGCGGTGGCGCTGCTCGGCACGCAGGCGCTGGCGGCGGGCGGGGTGGTGGAACTGCAGCTCTCCATGTACCTCGCGCCGCGCCTCGACTGGGCCGGCCACCTGCTCGGCGGACTCCTGTTCGGCATCGGCATGGTGTTCGCGGGCGGTTGCGCGAGCCGCAACCTGGTGCGCCTCGGCGGCGGCGATGTGCGCGCGGCGGTGGTGCTGGGCGTGACCGGCGTATTCGCCTACATGACACTCGGCGGCGTGCTAGCGCCGCTCCGCGCGGCGCTCGAGTCGGCCACGCGCATCGAGTGGCTGGCGGCGGTGGACGGTTCGCTGCCGGCGCTGCTGGCGGCCGCGAGCGGCGCCCCGCAGGCGACGCTGCGTCTCGCGGTGATCGTGCTGGTGGCGGGCGGCCTGCTGGTCTACTGCTTCGCCGATCCCGCCTTTCGCCGCGCGCAGCGACAGCTATGGGGCGGGGTGGGTGTCGGCCTGTGCGTGGTCGCGGCCTGGGCCCTGACCGGGCTCGCCTACGACGAGTTCGCCGATCTGCCGGTGCCACCCCAGGCGCTGTCCTTCGTGCGCCCGGCTGGCGATACCCTCGAGTACCTGCAGCGCTTCACCGCCGCTGCGGTGCCGGGCTTCGGCGTGGCGACGGTGCTCGGCGTCGTGCTCGGCGCGGCGGCGATGGCGCTGGCCACCGGGCGCTTCCGGCTGGCCGGCTTCGCCGACTCCGCGGACACCCTGCGCAATCTCGCCGGCGGCGCGCTGATGGGCATCGGCGGTGTGACCGCCATGGGCTGCAGCATCGGCCAGTCGGTCAGCGGGCTGTCCACGCTCGCGCTCGGTTCCTTCCTCGCCGCGCCGGCGCTGATTGCCGGCGGCTTCATCGGCCTCGCGCTGCTCGAGCGTTCGCTGGAGCGCTGAGCGCCTCGATCAGAGCCCGGCCAGGATCTGCTGGGCGCGGCGATACATCGGCAGCACGCCGAGGCCGATCTTCTCCCACGCCGGGTCATGGCGCTTGCCGGTGCGATGGAGCTTGACGTTCAGGCAGCCGATGGAGGCGAGCCGGTAGCCGGCCAGCGCCTGGTACCAGGGGATCTGCTCGTAGCGCCGTCCGACGCCGGCCTCGAAGATCGCGCGGATCTCGTTCGGCGGCAGCGGATGGATGGGGTGATAGACCTCGGTCCAGTTGGCGGGATCGGCGATCATCATCAGCCAGCCGACGTCGAGCAGCTTGGCGCCGATGCCCGAGATCTCCCAGTCGATGATGCCGGTGAGCTTGCCCTCGGCGTAGAGCAGGTTGCCCGGCTGGTAGTCGCCGTGGAAGAGTCCCACCGGTTCGCCGTCCGGCATGCTGTCCAAGAGCGCGCGCTCGGTGCGCTCGGCCTCCTCGACCCAGCTCGCGTCCAGGGCCTGCTGATAGATGCGTTCCCAGCGCGTGATCTGTTCACGCAGCGGCTCCGGCTTTTCCCAGTCCGGCAGGTGCTTGCGCCAGTCGAACAGGTGCACCTGCACCAGCGCTTCGGCGCATTGCCGCCACAGCGGCTCGGCCGCGGCCGCGCTGCGATCGAACTCGGCCGGCGGATCCCACACGAAGAACACGTTGCCAGGCAGCCGCTCCATGACGATGAAGGGCACGTCGAAGTAGGGATTCTCGTCGAAGGCGAAGGGCGTGGGTGGCACCGGCACGCCGGCCGCGAGCAGGGCGCGCATCAAGGGCGCCTGGCGAAAAACGTCGGTGTTGCCGTGGCGGCGCACGCCGCGCGGCGCCAGCTTGACCACGTAGCCCCGACGCGTCGCGCCGTCTTCGACCTCGAACAGGAAGGTCAGGCCGGCGTGGCCGTCCGAGACCTTGAGATTGACCACGCGCGCACGCGCGCCGATTTCGCCGGCGACGAAGGCGTCGAGGCCGGATTGTACTTCTGCGATGTCCACTGCGATTCCCGTGAGGTTGGCGAGTCGGGCGCCGCGTCGTCACGTACGCGCACCGGCGCCGGCATGATAGCGCAGCGTTCGAGGGGCGCCAGGCGCAACCCGCGGCGCGCCGGCATCGATGCTTCATTCCGCACTGAATTTGCGGGATTTTTCCCGTGCGGCGCGCTCAAGCTTTGGCGCTGTTCGCCGTTAGACAGGAAGCCTCACCGCCGCGCGCGTCGGCGAGGCGCAAGCTCATCCCGCGAACGAGGTAGCGTGGTGCACCGAAAGCTTCGGCGGCGACGCCAGTGCCTGTTGACCGTGACACCAGCGCTGTTCGTGCTTGCGACGTCGTGGTCCGCGCGGGCCACCGACCTGACCGTGCGGGTCACGACCGCCGACCACGCGCCGCTCGCCGGCGCGGTGCTCGCGCTCTACCCGTCGGCGCAGATCCCACCCCCGGCGGCGCGGGAGTGGATCATGGACCAGGTCGACAAGCGCTTCGTGCCCACTCTGCTGGCCATTCATCGCGGCGACACCGTCAGCTTTCCGAACAGCGACGACATCCGTCACCACGTCTACTCCTTTTCCCCGGCGCACACCTTCGAGCTGCCGTTGTACCACGGCATTCCCGCGGATCCGGTGCGCTTCGAGCAGGCCGGCAAGGTGGTGCTCGGCTGCAACATCCACGATCGCATGGCCGCGCACATCTACGTGCTGGACACGCCGCTGTTCGCCATCGCGGCGGAGGGCGAGCATGCCTTCGTCGGCCTGCCACCGGGCAACTACGAACTGGCGCTGTTCCATCCCGAACTGCCGGCGGCCGAGGACGGGCGACGTTCGAACGTGACCGTCCAGGCGAGCGGCGCGCAGCGCGTGACGCTGGTCGCCGCGCCGGCCGAGCCGCCGGCCGCGGTGGCCGGCGAGCTGTCGCCGCTGGAACGCAAGTTCCGCGAGTTGCGTCGTGCGCCGCGCTAGCTTCGGTCGACGCATCGTGCTGCTGCTGGTCGCCGCCCTCAGCGCGGCGCAGGTACTCGCGCTGGTAGCGGTATTGGTCGCGACGCGCGCCAACGTGCGCAGCGAATCGACCGCCAGCCTGAGCGTCGCGCAAGGCGTGTTCGAGCGCCTGTACGAGGCCCGTTTCCGCCAGCTGTCGGCGTCGGTCGAGGTGCTCGCGTCGGACTTCGGTTTCAAACGCGCGATGGCGACGGCCGATATGCCGACCATGCGTTCGGTGCTCGAGAACCACGGCGCGCGGGCGGGCGCGCAGCTCGCGGTGATCGTCGGCAGCGACGGACGCATGGCCAGCAGCGATGGTCGCCATCCGAGCCTCGAACGCGATCCGGCCTGGCAGGCGATGGTCAGCGGCCTGCGGCGCTCAGACTACGCGCTGGCGACGTTGGTGCTGGACGGCGCGGCCTTCCAGGTGGTCGCGGTGCCGGTGCTGGCGCCGGAGCCGATCGGCTGGTTGCTGATGGGCTTCGATGTCGGCGCAGCGCTGGCGCGCGAGCTGCAGCGTCTGACCGGGCTGGAGGTGTCGTTCCTGACCCGCGGGCGGCCGCCGACCCTGCTCGGCTCGACCCTCGCGCCGAGCGCGGCGGCCGCCCTGGCCCGACTCGACCCGGCCGCCCTCGGCCCGGAAGTGCGGCTGGCGGAGGAGGACTTCCTGACCCGCGCGCTGGCGCTTGACGAGGTGAGCGCCGTGCTCCAGCAGTCGCTGACCGCGGCGCTGGCGCCTTATCGCCGCCTGGCCTGGGAACTGGCCGGGTGCTTCGCCGTGGTGTTCGCCCTGGCGCTCGTCGCGGGCGCCTCGCTGGCGCGCAGCCTCACGCGCCCGGTGCGCGCGCTCGCCGACGCCGCCGCGCGCATCGGTGAGGGCGACTACCGGGTCACGGTCGCGGTGGCGGGAGAAGACGAGATCGGCCAGCTCGCTGACACGTTGAATCGCATGCAGCTCGAGATCGCCGAGCGCGAGCACCGCCTGGTGCACCAGGCGCACCACGACGACCTGACCGGCCTGCCGAATCGCTGGCTGGCGCAGGACCGCCTGACGGGCGCGATCCACCGCGCCGAGCGCTCGGGACGCGCCTTCACCCTGGTGCTGCTCGACCTCGCGCGCTTCAAGCAGATCAACGACAGTCTCGGGCACCACGTCGGCGACGTGGTGCTGAAGGAGATCGCGCGCCGACTGGTGGCGCGCGCGCGGCGCTCGGACACCGTCGCGCGCCTGGGCGGCGATGATTTCCTGTTGCTGCTGGAGGCCACCGACGCGGTCCAGGCGCGCGTCATCCTGGGCGTGCTGCGTGACAGCCTGACCCAGGCCATCGACCTGGACGGCATGCACGTGGCGCTCGATTTCCGCGCCGGCCTGGTCAGCTTTCCGGAACACGGAGCGGACGCCAGCGCACTCATGCGCCGTGCGGAAATCGCCATGTACGACGCACGCGAAGCCCACGACTGGCTGGTGAGCTACAAGAGCGGGCGCGACGACGGGCACCTGCGTCAACTCGCCATCGTCGCGACCCTGCCGGGCGCGCTGGCGCGCGACGAGCTTTCGCTGGTCTATCAACCCAAGGCGGACCTCGCCACCGGCGGCCTGCACCAGGCCGAGGCCCTGGTGCGCTGGATCCACCCGGAGTTCGGCTACCTGCCGCCCGATGAATTCATCACGGTGATCGAGCAGTCCGGCAACATCTCGCTCCTGACAGACTGGATCATCAATCGCGCCGCGCGCCAGTGTCAGGACTGGCTGCGCGCGGGCCTCGACGTGCGCGTGAGCATCAACCTGTCCGCGCTGGACCTCGCCGACGACGAACTCCCGGCCAAGCTCGAGCGCGCGCTGGCGGCCCATGACCTGGCGCCGCGGCAGCTGGGCCTGGAGGTCACCGAGAGCGCGGTCATGCGCGACCCCGGCACCGCGCTGGCCGTGCTGGCGCGGCTGCGCGCCGCCGGCTTCGGACTGGCCATCGATGACTTCGGCACCGGCTACTCGTCGCTCGCCCAGCTGAAACGCATGCCGGTGGAGGAACTCAAGATCGACAAGTCCTTCGTGCTGCATCTGACCGAGGACGCCGAGGACGCGGTGATCGTCAAGTCGACCATCGATCTCGCTCACACGCTCGGCCTGAAGGTGGTGGCTGAAGGCGTGGAGAATCAAGCGGCCTGGCACACGCTGCGCCACTTCGGCTGCGACCTGGCGCAGGGCTACTTCATCGCCAAGCCGTTGCCGCCGGCCGAGTTCGAACACTTCCTGCGCGCCAACGGCCAGTCCTGCGTGGCGCTGCTGGAGCAGGCGGCATGAGGCGCGCGGGCGGGCTGCTGTGCGCACTCAGCCTGCTCGTCGCGCAGTGCGCGCGGGCAGAGGCGCCGGCGCTGCCGCACAACAGCCGCCTGCTCGCGACTGGCGGCGCGACCATGGTGGAAGGCCAGGCCGGCGGTGGCATCGTGCCCTGGGCGGTGCTGGCGGGCTACGGCTCCAGCGACGAGTTCGGCGCGAGCGGCTTCTACACCCACGTCGACCTGCGCGACTACTCGCTCGACGCTTTCGGCGTCGCCGCGAGCTGGAACAATCGCGTGGAGGTGTCGCTCGCGCGCCAGGAATTCGATCTCGGCACGCTCGGTCGCGCCCTCGGGCTGGACGATCATGAACTGCGCCAGAACATCGTCGGGCTCAAACTGCGCCTGTCGGGCGATCTGATCTACGGCCGCTGGCCGCAGCTCGCAGCCGGCCTGCAGTACAAGCACAATCTCGATTTCGGCATTCCCGAGGCGGTGGGCGCGCGCCACGACGACGACGTCGACGTCTACGTGAGCGCCGCCAAGCTGTGGCTCGCGGGCCTGTTCGATCGCAACGTGTTCGGCAATGTCACGCTGCGCTGGTCGCGCGCCAACCAGGGCGGCCTGCTGGGTTTCGGTGGCGATCGTGGCGACGGCCGCGAGCTGTTGTTCGAAGGCGCGGCGGGGATCTTTCTCACGCGTCACGTCGCCATCGGCGGCGAGTACCGCCAGCAGCCGGACAAGCTCGGCTTCTCGCCACAGAGCGACTGGTTCGATGCCTTCGTCGCGGTGTTCCCCTGCAAGCACCTGTCGGTGGTGGCGGCCTACGCCGATCTCGGCACCATCGCGACCCTGCCCGACCAGCGCGGCTGGTACCTGTCGCTGCAACTCGCGTTCTGAGGAGATTCATCTTGCGCGCACAACTGCTTTCCGCCTGTGCCGGCCTGCTGCTGATCCTCGCCGGCGAGGCCGGCGCCGACCCGCGCGCGGACGGGCGGCTCTACGCGGACTTGGGCGGCGCCGACGGCGTGGCCGCGCTGGTCGACCAGTTCCTGTGGAACCTGGCCGACGACCGCCGCGTCAACCACTTCTTCGTCGAGACCAAGCTCGAGCGCTTTCGCAGCAAGCTCATCGAACACATCTGCATGCTGGCTGGCGGGCCGTGCCGCTACAGCGGCGACAACATGCACCAGGTGCATGGCGGGCTCGGCATCGACGAGGCCGATTTCAACGCCGTGGTCGAGGACCTGATCGAGGCGATGGAGAGTCGCGCGCTGGGCACGGGGACGCAGAACCGCCTGCTGGCGCTGCTCGCGCCCATGCACGGCGACATCGTCGAGCGCCGCTGAGCGCGGCGCTCGCGACCTGGCCTCACGCCGTCGGCGGCGGCGCCGGGTACCATTCTTCGGGCTCGGGCATCGGCCGGTCGGTCGGGATGATGAAGAGCTCCGCGGTGGTGGTGGTCGCGTCCTCGGTGTCGTAGTACGCGTAGGGCACCACCCCCTGCCACACCCCCGACTGGATCAGTTTGAAGCCGCGCTTTTCGAACTCCGCGCAGCGTTCCTGCCAGCTCATGTCGCCGCAGTGGAAGGCCGTGTGGTGGATACCTTCGCCGTGCCTGTCGAGGAACTCGGTGTAGATGCTCGGCCCCTTGGTCGGCTGGATGATCTCCCACATCATGTTGCCGCAGAAGGCGAGGCAGAGCTTCATGGCATAGTCGGCGGGCTGGCCGCGGAAGGTCATGTCGCTGACCGTGGTGGGGTCGAAGGTGTAGACCGCCCACGGCCCGATGCCGAGCTTGAGAAAGCCGTCCATCGTGCGGTAGATGTCGCGGGTCACCACGCAGGTCTGCATGGTCTCGGTCAGGAAACTGTTGCTGAGCGTGGTCGCGCTGGTCGGTGTGGGCACGGCGGCCATGATTCTCCCCCTGGGTGGTGTTGTAACTCGCCTCGAATGAACGACAATACGGCGACGTACGGCGGGCATCATCGCCCGCCCCGTGGCCGCAGCCGAGGAGTGCCCATTGAACCTTCTGAACCACAATTCCTTCAAGGACATGATGAACGACGTGGTGGACTACGGCAGTTGCTGCGAATGCGGCTCCTGCGTGGTGGTCTGCCCGCACAACGTCATCGAGTACATCGATGGCAAGCCCAAGCAGACCGCGAAGGAATCCGCCGCCTTTGACTTCTGCGGCGTCAGCGAAGGCGCCGGCTGCGACGTGTGCGCGACCGCCTGCCCGCGCCTGTGGCCGCGCGAGTCCCACCTGAAGGACGCGGTGTTCGGCCCGGGCCCCGAGCGCGGCTTCGAAGACATCTTCGGCGTGTTCAAGCACATCTTCGTCGCGCGCACCAAGCGCCCGGACCTGGCCGAGGCCGGCCAGGACGGCGGCATCGTCACCGCGCTGCTCGCCTGGGCGCGCGAGACCGGCCGCATCGACGGCGCGGTGGTCTCCGCGGTGGGCGCCGAGGACAAGCCCTGCTTCCCGACGCCCAAGGTCGTCACCACCTACGACGAGATCAAGTCCAGCGCCGGCAGCTGGTACACCTACTGCGCGAACAACCTGGCGCTGAACGAAGTCGAGGAGCGCGACCTCAAGCAGGTCGCGTTCGTCGGCGTGCCCTGCCAGATCACGCCGCTGCGCAAGATGGAGCACATGGACCCGAGCTTCCTGGTGCGCGACGCCAAGAAGCCGAAAATCATCGGTCGCCAGCGCGGCTTCCTGCGCGGCTACAGCGACCGAGTCGCGTTCAGCGTCGGCCTGTTCTGCACCGAGGTGTTCCAGCCCGAACTCATGACCGAGCGCATCGAGAAGCAGATGGGCATCCCGCTGACCGAGATTCGCCAGTTCAACGTCAAGGGCGAGGTGCTCATCTACCGCAAGAACGGCGACATCGGCCGCATTCCGCTGGAAGAGGCGATGCACGAGTACCAGCGCCCGGAGTGCAAGCACTGCGGCGACTTCTCCGCCGAGATGGCCGACATCGCCTGCGGCGGCGTCGGCACCGACCGCGCCACCATCGTCGTGCTGCGCACCGAGAAAGCGGTCGAGATCTGGCGCGAGTTCCAGGCCACCGGCGAGGTCGAGGTCGAGCCGATCAAGGACAACAAGCGCGCGTGGAACGTGCTGCTGCGTCTCGCGCGACGCCAGCGCGAGCGTCCGCCCATTGGCCCGGCCCGCGGCGGCGCCGCGCCGGACCTGCCGCAATACGACAAGGGCCAGGACCGCGCGCTCGCGCTGTCGCGTCTGACCGGCAAGCTGGCGCCGGCCGAGGTCGACGCGAATCTCGCCGCGGCCTACGGCGACGAGACCGCGCCACCGGAGATCATGGGCTACATCGCCGGCACGCCGATCCCTGGTGATCCAGGCGATCCGGGCGCGGGCGAGAAGCGCAAGCTGCCGCCACCCTTGTCTCCCGAAGCGGGCGGCGCGCCACCCGGCTGGACTGGCTGAGCCGCACGTTTGGCGGGGTCGGTGGGGCGGTGGCG
>JBFWYG010000009.1:73949-83985 GCA_050186725.1 Gammaproteobacteria bacterium
TTGGGGGGGTTGGTTGGCGGGTGCGCGCGAACGACCCTGGCGTGGGCGAGAATTTGTAAAGCACGCAAACTTCTGTGCGCGCGGTTGGCGTGGTGACGTTTCGCCGCTAGGCTGCGCGCGGTGACCCATCGATTCGCCTTCATCGCTCCCGCCGTTCTGCTTGGCGCCTGCCTGAGTGAAGTCGCGTCCGCCGAAGCGCCGAGCAAGCCCGCCTACCAGGTGCAGGACTTCGCCATCCCGACGCCGCTGACGTCCACGCCGGGCGATCCCGCGCGGGGCCGTGCCGTGATCCTCGAGCGCGAACTCGGCAATTGTCTCGCCTGTCACGCCATTCCCCTGGACGCCGAGTTTCCCGGCAGCGTCGGGCCGCCGCTCGCCGGCATCGGCGCGCGCTTGAGCCCGGCACAATTGCGGCTGCGCGTGGTCGATTCCAAGGTGTTGAACCCGGCGAGCGTCATGCCCGCCTATTTCCGCAGCAGCGGCTTGCACCGCGTGCAGGCTGAATACGTCGGCCAGACCATCCTGACGGCGCAACAGGTGGAAGACGTGGTGGCTTATCTCTCGACCCTGAAGTGAGCGCACGGCGTGGAGAAGCCATGAACAGACTGGACGACAAGCCCCTGCGCGAGCGCCGCGCCCTGCTCGCGGCGAGCCTCGGCGCTCTCGGTCTCTGCCTGCCGTCCTGGCTGCTGGCAGCGGACGGCGAGGGCAAGGCACGCGCCGCGGCCGCCATGGCCAAGCTGCTGGCCGGCCGCGCGCCGGCCGGCGAGGGCCTCAAGCTCACCACGCCCGCCATCGCCGAGAACGGCAACACGGTGCCGATCAGCATCGAGGTGGCGAGCCCGTTCACTGCCACCGACTACGTCAAGGCCATCCACGTGTTCGCCGAGGACAACCCGGCGCCGGAGGTGGTGAGCTTCTACTTCACGCCCAGGAGTGGCCGCGCCGCGGTCGCGACCCGCATCCGTCTCGCGCGCAGCCAGCGCGTCGTCGCGCTCGCGGAACTCGCCGACGGCCGCGTGCTGGAGGCGGCCAACCAGGTCAAGGTCACCATCGGTGGCTGTGGTGGCTGAACGGGAGCGCGAGTGATGGATGCCCCGCGAGTGAAGGTGCCGGCCAGCGTCAGGGCCGGCGAGCCGTTCCTGGTCAAGGTGCTGGCCGCCCACCCCATGGAGTCCGGCCAGCGCACGGACGAGGCCACCGGCGCGCGCATCCCGCGCAAGATCCTGAACGCCTTCCGCTGCACGCTGGATGGCGAGGAGATCCTGCGCGTGGCGCTGCACCCGGCGGTGTCCGCCAATCCCTACCTGTCGTTCTACGCGACCGCGACCAGGAGCGGTGAACTGCATTTCGAGTGGACCGACGACGACGGCAGCGTGACCACCGCAAAGGCGCGGGTAGAGGTCGTGCCGTGAGCCGCCTCGCGGCGCTCGGCTGCGTTGCCGGCCTCCTGTTCGCCGTCTGGGCGCAGGCCGAGGACTGGGGGCGCTACGCGGTGGAGGGGCGGCGCAGCGGCTATACCTATGCCGCGCCCGAGACCCGCGCGATGCAGGACGACGAGTTCGACAACCCCGGCTCGCTGTGGCTCGCACGCGGAGCGGAACTCTGGCAGGCCGCGGAAGGGCAAGCGGGCAAGAGTTGCGCGTCCTGTCACCAGGATGCCGCCGCGAGCATGCGCGGCGTGGGCGCGCGTTACCCGGTGTTCGCACCGGCACTCGGCCGCCTGGTGAACGTCGAGCAGCGCATCAACCAGTGCCGCAGCGAGCGCATGGGCGCGGCGGCGTGGGCGACCGAATCCGAGCCGCTGCTCGCCATGACGGCCTATGTGAAGCACCAGTCGCTTGACCTGCCGGTGAGTCCGGTGATCGACGGTCCGGCCGCGCCCTTCTTCGCGCGCGGCCGCGAGATTTACCACGCGCGTCGCGGCCAGCTCGACCTCGCCTGCATCCACTGCCACGAGATGAACCACGGCAACATGCTGCGCGCCCAGCGCCTGAGCGAGGGCATGGCCAACGGCTTTCCGACCTACCGTCTGAAGTGGCAGACGCTGGCCTCGCTGCAGCGGCGCATGGAGGGCTGCATGCGTGACGTGCGCGCCGAGCCTTACGCCGATGGCGCGGAGGAATACGTGGATCTCGAGCTCTACCTCGCGTGGCGCGCGCGCGGCCTGCCGGTGGAGACGCCGGCGGTGCGCAACTGAATCACCGCCGCGCGCCGTCTCAGGCGCGTGGCGCGAAGCCTGTGAAGCTTGCCGGCAGCGCCTGGATGCGCGCCACGACCTCGGCCGGCAGGTCCGAGGGCTGCTCGGAACTCGCGCTCGCGTGCACCGTGTCCACGCGACCGGCGAAGCGCTTCGCGATGACGTCCGCGATCTGATCGTGGCGGCCGATGGCCGCGCAGGCTTCGAGCAGGCGGTCCGGCACCTCGCGCGCGATCTCGTTCCAGCGGCCCTGCTTGGTCATGTCGTTCAGCTTCGGCCCCAGCGCGCCGAGGCCCTCGGCTTCCAGCACCGGCCAGTAGGCGGGTGTCGAGGCGTAGAACGCCACGCGGTAGCGCACCCACTCGGCCATCTTGCTCACCGCGGCGTCGTCGGGCCCGGTGGCGACGAAGCCGCCGCCGTTGATCTCGAAGTTCGCGCGCGCGCGCCCGGCGCGGACGAGTCCCGCTTCGATGATGGGCAGGACCGTGTCGTCGAAGTAGCGCGGCGTGCAGAACGGATGCAGGCGCACGCCGTCGGCGCTCTCGGCGGCGAGCTTCAGCATGGCCGGTCCGACCGCCGCGAGCGTGACGGGCGGCGGCGGCAGTTCAGTGCCTTCGGGCACAAAGTTCGGCGGCATGAGCGTGAAGCGGTAGTGCTCACCCTCGTGGCGCAGCGGCGCGCCGCTCCGCCAGCTGTGCCAGATGGCGCGCAGCGCCGTGACCAGTTCGCGCAGACGCGGCGCCGGCGCGCTCCACGGCACGCTGTAGCGCTTCTCGTTGTGCGCCTTGATCTGCGGGCCCAAGCCCAGCACGAAGCGTCCGCGCGAGGATTCCTTCAGATCCCAGGCGACGTGGGCCAGCGCCATCGGCGAGCGCACGAAGGCGAGCGCGATGCCGGTCGCGAGCTCCACGCGCTCGGTCGCCACCGCCGCGACCGCCAGCGGCATGAAGGGCTCGTGGCGGTTCTCGAGCGAGCAGAGCCCGTCGAAGCCGCGGGCCTCGATGTCCAGCGCGGCATCGCGCGTCGCGCGCAGATCGTGCTGGGGAACGGTCGTGACGATGCGCATGCGGGTGCTCCACGGCTGTCGAGGGTCGAATTGTGCATCAAGCCGCGCGCGTCCCATACTCGCGGCACTTCCATCGGGCGGCGACACGGCATGGCACGCATCATCCACTACTTCGACTACAAGAGCCCCTATGCCTACCTCGCGCAGCAGGCGGCGTTCGAACTCGCGGCGCGCGCGGGCGTCGAGATCGAGTGGCGACCCTACACGCTCTTGATCGACAAGTACCTCGGCAGCGCGCACCTGGACGCCAACGGGCAGGACACCCTCGGCACGCGCAACGATCACCAGTGGCGCCGCGTGCGCTATTCGTACATGGACTGTCGCCGCGAGGCCAATCGTCGTGGCCTCACGATCCGCGGGCCGCGCAAGATCTTCGACAGCGTGCCGGCCCACGTCGCCTTCCTGTTCGCGCGTGAACGCGGACCGTGGCGCGCGCTGCACGAGGCGATGTTCGCGCGCTTCTGGCGGCGCGAGCTCGATATCGAGAACGTCGCGGTGCTGTGCGCGCTGCTCGAGGAACACGGTTTCGACGCCGCGACCTTTCCCGCGTATCTCGCCGGCGAGGGGCGCGCGCTGCACGACAACCTGCAGCGCGAGGCGGAAGATGACGGCGTGTTCGGCGTGCCGAGCTGGTGGGTGGAGGGGGAACTCTTCTGGGGCCTGGAGCGACTCGAGCGCGTCGCGGAACGACTCGCCTCACGACCGTCGCGCTGAGTGCCGGCACGACCACGTAAGATGCCCAGGACGAGGACCACGCCAACGCCAGCGCGACCCTCGCCCCAGGCGGGGAGAACCGAGGACGGCGTTGCGGGGGAGATCGCCGCGCCGGCCTTGGTAGCGACTGTGCTACAGCGCGGCCGCGCGCACTTGACCTGGATCACGCCGCGCGCGTGGCGCGGCGCGATTGCCGCGGGCAAGCGGCATTGCCTACACTCGCGGCCATGACTGCCCTACCCAAAGCCGACGAACAGGCCTGTCTCGCGCCCGGCGCGACGGTCGACAGCTCCCATCCCGCGGTGCGCGCCTATGCGCTTCAGCACAGTGCCGGCCACGACAGTCCACGCGCGCGCGCCATCGCGCTCTACTACGCGGTGCGCGACGGCATTCGCTACGACCCCTACGGCCTCGACCTGTCGGAGCACGGGCTGCGCGCCAGTACCACGCTCGCCGCCGGGCGCGGCTGGTGCGTGCCGAAGGCGGTGCTGCTCGCCGCGGCTTGCCGCGCGGTCGGCATTCCCGCCGCGCTCGGCTACGCCGACGTGCGCAACCATCTCTCCACCGAGCGCATGCGCGCGACCATGCAGACCGACGTGTTCTTCTGGCACGGTTACACCGCCATCCTGCTGGATGGCGCGTGGGTCAAGGCGACGCCCGCGTTCAACATCGAGCTGTGCGAGAAATTCCGCATTCGGCCGCTCGAGTTCGACGGGCGCGAGGACTCCATCTATCACCCCTACGATCTCGACGGTCGTCAGCACATGGAGTATCTCGCCTACCGCGGCGAATTCGCCGAAGTGCCGCTGGCAGCGATGCGCGCGGATTTCGAGCGCCATTATCCCGGGGTCGCCGAGAACCTGGCGCGCAGCGACTTCGAGCGCGACGTCGCCGTCGAGGTCGGCAGGTCGAGCTGAGGGACGCACGGGGGCGGCCGCGGCCACCGCGATGACGAGGGCCGTGAGTCGCGCCGCGCCGTCCAGCCTCGGGCTCGTGGTAGGCGGGCTCATCGCGCTCTACGCACTGGCCTACCTGCTGTGGTATTCGACCACGCCGCTCGGCCTCTATCCCGTGCTGGACGGCCGCGAGCAGCTGGCGCTGGCCGCGGCCATCGCGCGCGGCGATCTGCCCCACGAGCCTTTCTATCGCGCGCCGCTCTACCCGGCCCTGCTCGCCTGGGTGATCGAGCTCGGCGTGGGCGAGCGCGACCTGCCGCTGGTGGTGCGCCTGCTGAATGCCGTCCTGCACCTGGTCAACGCCGCGCTGGTCAGGCGCCTGGCATCGCGCGTGTGGCACACGCCGCGCGCGGCGGCACTGGCCGCGCTGCTCGCTGGCCTGAGCCCGGTCGCGCTGTTCTTCGCCGCCGATCCACTCGACATCACTATGGCCACCAGTTTCCTGCTCGCGGCCTGCCTGGCAACGGTGCGCGCCACCCAGGTGGCGCAGGGCGCTGCCGCCAGCCTGGCGCTCGCCGGCGCGCTGCTCGGCGCGGCGCTGCTCACGCGTCCGCAGACCTTGCTCGTGGTGGGCGCGCTCGCGCTTTGCGCCTGGCAGGGCGCGAGTGTCGGTCGCGCGCAGCGGCTGCTGGCGGCGGGCCTGCCCGTGCTCGCGTTCGCGCTGGCGATGGGTGCCATCAATCTGCGGGTCGGCGGCAGCTTCGCCGTGCTGCCCTGGCAGGGCGCCTACAACCTGTGGGCGGCCAACGGGCCCGAGGCCGACGGTCGTTATTTCGTGCAGCGTGAACGCCTGGCGATGTACAGCGAGGGCCTGAACCCGGCGCGGGTGGAGTCCGAGCGTCTGTATCGCGCGGCGAACCCGGGCGCCCCGGACGATCCGGCGAGCATGTCGCGTTACTGGCAGGCGCGCACCCTGGCCGCGCTGCGCGCCGAACCGCTGCGCTGGCTGGCGCTCGTCGCGCGCAAGGCCTGGTACCTGGTGAACGACTTCGAGCAGTACGACTTGAAGACCTATTTCGTGCACAAGGCGGCGTCGCCCTGGCTGCGCTGGAATCCGCTCGGCTGGGGCGTCCTGCTCGTCGGCGCGTCGCTTGCGCTCGGGCTGCGCGGCTTGCCGCGCGCGGGCAGGGTGGTGGTGCTGTTTGGCCTCGCCTATGTCGCGAGCCTGCTGTTGAGCTATGTCAGCGCGCGCTTTCGCCTGCCGCTCGCGCCCTTGCTCGCGGTGCTGGCAGGCGGCCTGCTGGCGAATGGTGGCCAGGCACTGCGCTGGGCCCGCGCGTTGCCGCTTGCCGCACTGGCAGCGACACTCACCTTCTGGCCGCTGTCGGCCGCCGAGCGCGAGCGCACGGTCGTGCAGGACTTCCTGCTGGAAGCGCGCGCGGCGCTGGTGGTCGGCGATACCTCCATCGCCATTCAGCGCGCGCGCCAGGCCTTGGCGCGCGCACCGGGAGACGAAGCCGCGCGCGAGGTGTTGTGCGTGGCGCCGTTCAACGCGTGGCTGCGCGGACCATTGATCGCCGAGCAGGCGCCACGGGCGTCCTGCGCCGGCGCCGCGCCTGTTTCACCCGTCGCGCGGCGCGCGCTGGGCGTGATCGCGTGGCGCGCGGGCGAGGACGAGACGGCAAGAAATGCCTGGCGGCCCTTGGCACGCCAGGCAGGACCGGAACGGGACGCGGCCGCGGCGGCGCTCATCATGAGCGGCGAGCCGGTGGAAGCGCTGGATGACGACAGCCTGGCGCGTTGCGCCGACGTGCTGCTGCTCGCCCGCGCCCTGCGCGGTGATCGCCGTGCCGAGTCGTTGCTCCGGACACGGTTGCCCGCGGCCGAATTGGCGCGGCAGACCGAGAACCTCGCACGGCTGTTCGCGCGCTGAAGCTGAGCGTCGTCAACCGCGCGGCAGGCTGACAGTCTGCACGGACTGGCTCGACGTGGTGCTGGCCAGCGACTCGATGGCGACCACGCTCGCGAAGCACACGGCGAAGAAGAACAGAACGGACAAGGTGGCGGTCAGGTAGCGCATGGTGGCGGCTCCTAGCTGTGGGCGCCGCGCGTAGCGAGACGCGGCGCGAACGACGAAGAACTGGACGGATAGCCGGCCATCCCCCCGCTATCGAACCGTGCCGGCGTGGCCGGCTCGGCGGGTATAGCGGCATGGGTCTGGCGAAATTCAGACCAGGCGACGAGGAGTGCGAAAGCCAGCGCGAACACCCGCAGGGCGAGCGCCAGGGTCGGCTCCGAGGCATTCGACGGCCGACTGGTCGGTCGGTTTGAGGGCGCGACCAGGCGTAAAGGGCGCTGCTGTGCGCGGTGCTCGGCGGCGCGCGCGGCGCGACTGTCGGTCGTGGTGCGAGCTTGCGGCTGCGGGCGGTGGCTGGGCATGGTCGTTTCCTCTTTTTCCACAACGACCGACTGGTTGGTCGGTCTGAAAGCAAATTTTTTTCAGGCCACGGGTTTCTTCAGGTCGTGAAGATATTTCTTCAAGCCGTTGATCGAGGAGCGAAAGATGCCGCAATCCTGAGAGTTCTTCGCAAGTCCCACGGCGCCCTGTAGCGAGGCGATGACGAAGTAGGCGACCTCGTTCGCGTCCACCTCCGGCCGCAGCAGCCCGCGCTGCTGGGCGCCGGCCAGGGCGTTCTGCACCGCGCGGTGCCAGCGTCGGTAGACGCGTTCGATGCGCTGGCGGAAACCTTCGTCCAGCGGCGACATCTCCTGCGCCAGGTTGTTGATCGGACAGCCACAGGCGAGACGCTGGCCGGCGAGGAACTGTTCTTCTTCGTCGAGCAGGCGGCAGATGCCCTCGATGGGATCCTCCGCGCTGAGCGCCGCGTCCCAGGCCGCCACCGCGCGCGGGGCGATCACGTCATCCAATACCGCGTAGCCGAGTTCCTGCTTGCTGGCGAAATGGTGATAGAGCGCGCCCTTGGAGATCCCCAGTCGCTTCAGCATCTCGCACAGCGAGGCGGACTGGTAGCCGACCCGGTAGATCTCCTCGGCGGCGGCCTCGAGGATCTTCTCGCGGGTCACTTCGGCCTTGATGTCGCGTTGTGTCACCATGGGGGCAAGAATACAAACCGGTCGGTCGGTTTGCAAGGCGAGCGTGAAAAAAATTTCAGGGGGCCGACCGCTCGGTCCGTGGATGGGCGCGAGCATTGGGCATGAACAATTGTCGGCCATGGGGTCGGAACGCCGCGATGGCCGCCTGGCCCTCGGCGCCCAGCAGCCAGTCGTGGAGGCGGCGCGCTTCGACGGCATGCACGTGAGGATGGCGGCGCGGGTCGACCAGGATCAGGCTGTACTGGTTGCGCAGCCCAGGGCCGCCGACCAGCAGCGCGGCCAAGCCCTGGCGCTCCCGATAGGTCGCCCAGCTGGCGCTGTCACTCAGCGTGTAGGCGGAGAGTTCGCGGGCCACGTTCAAGGTTGGGAGCATGCCGCTGCCGGTGTCCCGGTACCAGCGATGGAGCGCGGGATCGGGACTGTAACCGGCCGCCTTCCACAGCGTCTGCTCACGCACGTGGGTGCCGCTCAGATCGCCGCGGGAGGCGAACACCGCGCCGCGGGTAGCGATGCGCCGAAAGGCCTCCGCGGCGTCCGGCGCGCCCTGCACGCCGGCCGGATCGTCCGTTGGCCCGACCAGCAGGAAGTCGTTGTACATCAGCGGTTCGCGGGCGAGGCCTTCACCGTCGGCGACGAAGCGCGCCTCGGCGTCCGGGGCATGCACCAGCGCGAGGTCGCCATTGCCCGCCCGGCAGTTGGCCAGCGCCTGGCCGGTGCCGACCGCGATGACGTGCACTTCGATGCCGGTGGCGGCGGTGAAACGGGGCAGCAGGGCGTCGAACAGCCCGGAGGCCTGGGTGGAGGTGGTGGACTGCAGCAGGACGTAGGGCCGGTCGGCGGCCTGTGCCGCCAGCACCAGCAGGCCGAATAGCGCGCCGAGGGCGCGCCGTGCAGGCTCAGTCGCGCGCACCGCCCGCGGCTCGACGCGAGAGATCGACCAGCAGCGTGCCGATCACCGCGCCCACCGCGCCGAAGCCGAAGTGGGTCATGAGCGAGAACAGGGGACCATGGCGCAGCTTGCCGAGGTGCAGCTGCACGCCGTGGGCGAGCAGGTAGACTGCGAGCGGCTTCAGCATGAAGGCCACACCGCCGGTAAGCGCCACCAGGGCCAGGTGCCGACCACGGCGCAGGCCGGCGAGCCAGGCGCCGTCGACCGCCAGTGCGCACAGGCCGTAGATGGGCGCCTGCATGCTCGCGCCCGCGCCGTGCGCGAGCAACGCGATGGTGCCCATGTAGCCGGCGGCGGTGGTGGTCGCCGCCCAGCGCGTGCGCGAACCGTTGCGCGCCACCATCACCCCGGCCATCCACACCAGCCCATAGTGGCCGGGCAGGCCCATGTCGACGTCCCAGGCGCGATGGCCGAAGGCCAGCAGCGCGCCCATGCCGAGCAGCACGAGCAGGTGCCCAAGGCCCGCCCGCTCAGGGGCGGAAGCGCTTGATGCGCTGCTTGTCTGCGACGACGTAATCGTGCGAGCCATCTGTCGTGTTCTCCACCAAAAGTACCGATAGTCCGGCCACGCGCACCGGCCGCGCCCAGTCGCCGAGCGTCACCCGCGCCGTGTCGGGCAGGCAGTCGCCGGCCGTCTCGCCGTCGAACACGCGTACCGCGTCCAGTCCGGTCTGCGCGCGGAGCGCCCCGACTTCGTGTACGCCGTCGCCGAGTTCGCGCAGTCGCTTCAGCCACAGGTACCGGCCGTCGTCGCCCTGCATGAACAAGCCCACCCCGGCCAGTGCGCCGATGATACCGCCGTGGGTGCCCGTCAGTCCCGCGAGACGAATGCCGGCCGCCGCGGCGGTCGCGCGGGCCCGTTCGCGATCGAGCACGTCGCGTTGCGCCGCGAGCGCGTAGTCGATGACGCGCGTGGCGGCGTCCGGCGTCGCCACGCACAGACCGACGTCGGCGCCGACCGCCGCCACTTCCAGCAGGAACTCGCGGCAGTAGGTCTCGATGGCGTCCTGCGACGCGCGCGCGGCGAGCTGCAGGCAGGCCGAGCTGTTGTGCGAGGTGTAGGGAATGCGCGGGTCGACCAGCAACTGATGCCGCGT
>JBFWYG010000009.1:84085-88614 GCA_050186725.1 Gammaproteobacteria bacterium
GCGAAGCCGGCGCGCAGGCGCAAGTCCGGGGTGAGCGCGCGCGACAGGCCGCCGGAGAAGCTGCCGTGCACTTCGCTCGCGCCGTCGTCGCGCTCGAGCCAATGCACGGCGTAGCCGAACACCACGTCCACCCAGCCGAAAGGCGCGGCGCTGAGTTCGAGCGCGCTGCTCGCGATGTGCAGCGTGCGCGACTGGCTGAAGGGGCGCAGGCCGAACGTCACGGCGTCGAAGCGCGTGGGCGTGCCGCCGCCCGAGCCGTCGCCACCGCTGCCGCAGCCGCTGCCGGCCGGTGGCACGTTGACCACCGGCGTGGTGTCCGGCGACTGGGCGCCGGTCAACGCCGTGGCGCTGGTCGGCGCGACCAGGAACACGGCGAGTCCGCCGGGACCGCCGGTCGGCGGCTCGGACGGTCCCCAGAAACCATTGGCATCGACCTGGCGCAGCTCGAGCGCCGCGTAGGCGGGCGGGCGGCCGCCGCTGCTGGTGGCGGAGAATCGCAGCATCTCGGCGAGCGTCGCGCGCTCGTAGGTCCAGCGCGCGGTCTCGCCGTCGAACAGCGGATCGGCCGCGCCGTTCGAGCCGCCCGGACGCTGCCAGCCGATGCGTGCGCGGAAACGATAGTTGTTGATCACGTCGCCCGCGCCGGGCGCGGCGAAGGTGCTGGCGTTGCCGGTGCTCGCGTCGCTGCTGGGGTCGTAGAGCAGGTTCCAATCGCTGATGTCGAGACCCTGGTCGGGCAGCAGATAGAGGCGCGACGCGTAGGCCGCGGGCACCGCCGGGCCCGAACCGCCGTTGACGAAGAAGTTACCGGCCGCGAGGCTCTTGAAGCTGAAATCGACGCCCCCGCGTCCGTTGTCGCTCATCGTGAGGCTGGCGATGGGTTCGTTGTCGCCGGCTGCGTTGGTCGCGCCGAAGTTGTTGGTCGCGAGGTAGTTGAACAAGAGCGTGGCGCTGGTCGCGTTGCCGACGGTGACGGGGCGCGGCTTGACGGGCGGCGGCAGGCGCGGCACGTCGCGGGTCAGGCAGTCCTGGCTGAAGTGCTCCTGGCGTGCTTCGACCATCCAGGTCAGCGACCCGCCCCAGTCGTGGGCCACGCTCAACTCGTTATGCAGGCCGAACACCCGCGAGTCGGCGTCGTCGGCGAAGGTGCCGCGCACATGCGGGTCGTCGAGCCTGGGCGCGAACGGCGAGCTGTAGCGGTTGGTGTTCTCGGCCAGCGTGTTGACGTAGGCCCAGCCGCGATCGGCCAGTCGCCCGGCCGGATCCCACTCGAAGCCGGCCTGGAGAGTCAGTGTTTCGTCGTCGTCGACCCGCTGCCAGCGCGGGCGGTTGGTGAAGCCGTCGCTGTCGTCATCCACCACCGTGCCGGGCGCGCCGTAGCCACCGCGACTGTAGGTGAAGGTGCCGCCCAGCGTGAGTTCGTCGTTCACCCGGTGCCAGCCGTTCAGGTAGGCATGGTTGCGCTCGCGGTCGCTGTTGGCGCGCAGACCGCCGTGCTCGAGGGTGGTCTCGCGCAGGCTCGCCGAGAGTGGAAAGCCGTCGCGCGCGCTGCGTCCGGCGGCCGCGAACACGCCGCTGGTCTCATTGCCCCAGCCGTAGGTGCCGTAGACCCGATGATGATCGCCGCTGCCGTACTCGGCGTGGGTGGTGGCGCTTCGGCCCGGCTCGGCCTGGCGGGTGATGACGTTGATCACCGCTCCCACCGCGCCATCGCCGTACAAGGTCGAACTCGCGCCGGTCGTGAGCTTGATGCGCGCGATGTTCTCGGCCGGGATGAGCGTCGGGTCGAACTGGCCGTCGAAGGTGTTGCCGAAGGGCACGCCGTTCAAGAGCAGCTTGACCTGCCGCGTGCGGTAGCCGCGCACGTCGATGCGCGGGCTGCCGTTGCCGCCGGTGCGCACGTTGAGCCCGGGCAGCAGCTCCAGCGCATCCTCGAGGCTGCGCGCGCCGCGCAGCTCGATGTCGGCGCGATCGACCGAGTAGACGGTGGCGACGCGCTCGACGGTCGGCTGCCGGGCGCTCACCACCACTTCGTTCAGCCCGTCGGGGGCGTCGGCGGCGCGCGCGACAGGGGTGCCGAGGAGTACGCCGGCCAGGCCCAGAATCGGAAGATGCCTGCACATTTGGGTCGCGAAAGGCGTCAAGTATTCTGGAGATGGCTGGTCGCGCACACTACCGAGGCGACGGCACAGGCCTCAATCAGCATATTCGTTCATATATGGAAGCCGCGGCGCACAGTCGGGCGCGGGAACAGGAGTCCGTGTGACCAGCACTTCCCCCACGTCATGGACTCGTCCATGAAAATTGGCCTCGACCTCGCCTGGCGCATCGAACTGGACGGCGTGGAGTACGTCCTCGAACCATTGCTCTTCGAACTGCTGGCCGCGGTGGAGAAGGGCGGTCACCTGAACTACGCCTCGCGCGCCACCGAGGTGTCCTACCGTCACGCCTGGGGCCTGATGCGCACCTGGGAGGCGCGCTTCAAGGCGCCATTGGTGGATCTGCAGCGTGGCCGTGGCGCGACCCTCACGGACATCGGTCGCGCCCTGCTCGAGGCGCGCGAGCGAGCCCAGCTCGCGACCGGGCCGACGCTCGCGGAGGTCGCGGGCGAGGCCAGTGCTCTCCTTCAGCAAAGCATGGGCGGTGCACGCGTCGGCCTGCGGGTCGCGTCGAGTCACAGCGATCTGCTCACCGGCCTGGTCGACGCGCTGGATGCGTCGCGCTGGCAGGTGGTACTGGACGTCATCGGCAGCGAGGCGGCATTGCGGCGCTACCAGCGCGGGGAGATCGACATCGCCGGCTTCCACCTGCCGCTCGGCGAACTCGGGCCGACGGTCGGGCTCAAGCTGCTCGCCTTGCTGGACGACGCGCGCGACCAGGTCTTCCTGCTCGAGATGCGCGCCCTCGGCCTGATCTCGCGGCCCGAGGCGCCGGTCACCGCGCTCGAGACCCTGCCGCGGAGCGGCCTGCGCTTCATCAATCGTCAGCCCGGCGCCGGCACCCGCCTGGTGTTCGACGGGCTGCTTGGGCTGCGCGGTATTCCGCCCGGCGAGATCACCGGCTACCGCAACGAGGAATACACGCATTCGGCGGTCGCGGCGATGGTGGCGAGTGGCGGCGCCGACGCGGGGTTCGGCACCGCCAGCGCGGCGGCGCGCTTCGGGCTGCACTTTCAGCCGTTCGTCCAGGAGCGCTTCTACCTGTGCCTGCGTCGTTCGGCCCGGCGCGAGGTCAGCGACGCGGTGACGGCCTACGTCACCTCGGTGCTGAACGCCGGGCCCAGGCCCGCGAGCATGAACCCGGTCCAGCCCGGCGTGGGCCTCTTGCGGCGGCTGCACGCCGCGCTGTGAGCGCGGCGTGGCGGCGCCTTACTTCTTCAGCACCTTCGCGCAGGATTCGAGGAAATGGTCGACGTTGGCGCCGTTGATACCGGCGACGTTGATGCGGCTCGAGCCCACCATGTAGATGCCGCATTCCTGGCGCAGGCGATCGACCTCCGCCGGCGTGATGCCGAGGAAGGAGAACATGCCGCGCTGCCGGCGGATGAAGCCGAAGTCCTGGCCGGTCACCGCGGTGAGTTTCTGCGCCAGCAGTTCGCGCAGGCCGTTGATGCGGTCGCGCATCGCGTCCAGTTCCTTCACCCAGGCGACGTTCAGCGCTTCGTCGCCGAGGATGATCTCGACGATCGCCGCGCCGTGGGCCGGCGGCATGGAATAGCTGGTGCGCACCACCGAGTCGAGCTGGCTCTGGATGGCCGGCGCGCGCGCGGCGTCCGACGTGACCACCTGCAGCGCGCCGACGCGTTCACGGTACAGACCGAAATTCTTCGAGTAGGAACTGGCGACGATCACTTCGGGGCAGACGTCCGCCACGATGCGCAGCCCCGCGACGTCCTCTTCCAGGCCGTCGCCCAGGCCCTGGTAGGCGAGGTCGATGTAGGGCGTCAGTCCCCGTTCGACCATGATCTTCGCCGCCTCGCGCCAGGTCTCGGCGTCCAGATCGACGCCCGAAGGGTTGTGGCAGCAGCCGTGCAGCAGCACCAGGTGGCCGCTCGGGATCTTGCGGAACGCGTCCAGCATGGCCGCCGCGTTCAGTCCGCGTGTCGCCTTGTCGTAGTAGGGGTAGGTCTCGATCTTGATGCCGGCGCTGCCGAGCAGCGGCACGTGGTTGGCCCAGGTCGGGTCGCTCACCCAGATGGTCGCATCGCTGCGCGCGCGCTTGACCAGTTCCGCGCCGATGCGCAGCGCGCCGCAGCCGCCGGGGGTCTGCACGCCGGCCACGCGCTTGTCGCGCACCACTGCGTGCTTGCCGCCGAACATGAGCTTGCGCACCAGCTCGTTGAAGCCCGGCGTGCCGGGCGGGCCGATGTAGGTCTTGGTGGTCTCGGACGCGAAGCGCCGGCGCTCGGCCTCGATGACGGTCTCGAGGATCGGCGTGTTGCCCTGTTCGTCACGATAGACACCCACGCCCAAGTCGATTTTCTGCGCGCGCGGGTCGTCGCGGAACAGGGCCATCAGGCCGAGGATGGC
>JBFWYG010000009.1:88714-94844 GCA_050186725.1 Gammaproteobacteria bacterium
CACGCGCGGTTGCGGCGTGCCGAGCAGCAGGTCGCGGGCATCGGCGCCGCGGGCGCGGACGAAGGCCTTGGCCTCGGCCTTGGTGATCGGTTCGATGAGCGGCGCGTCGTCGGCGTGGGCGACGACGCTGGACAGGAGCAGGGCTCCGAGGACGAGACGCTGCATGGTGGCTACCCTCCGTTGTTCTATGCAGGGCATGGCGGCCGGCGCGGCACGAACTTGAGGGCCGTTGGCGCGTCGCGGCGGCTGGCGCCGGAATACTGTTGTTATATACAGTATTCGAAAAGCATCGTGCCCAACCCATGTCCCGTCCCGCCCTGCCCGAGTACGCCGAGCTCCATTGCCTGAGCAATTTCAGCTTCCTGCGCGGCGCCTCCCATCCCGAGGAACTGGTGCGCGAGGCCCAGCGCCTCGGCTACCGCGCGCTCGCGCTCACCGACGAATGCTCGCTCGCCGGCGTGGTGCGCGCCCACGGCGTGGCGCGGGAGCTCGGGCTCGCGCTCATCCTCGGCGTGGAACTGCGCCTGGTCGACGGACCGCGCGTGGTGCTGCTGGCCGACGACCTGCGCGCCTACCAGCGCATCGCGGCGCTGGTCACCCGCGGCCGGCGGCGCCAGCCCAAGGGCGCCTACGAACTCCACCTGGCCGACCTCGAGATGCTGGAGGGCGCGGGCCTGGTGATCCTGCTGCCATCCCTGGACGCGGCGGCCGACGAGGCGTCCTGCGCCTGGCTCGCGTCGCGCTTCCCGGCCCGCCTGTGGCTCGGCGTCGGGCTCTTCTACAGCGGCTACGACGGCCAGCTGCTGGCCCACGCCGAGGCGCTCGGCGCGCGCCATGGCGTGCCGCTGGTCGCGACCGGCGACGTGCACATGCACTGCCACGCGCGCCAGCCGCTGCAGGACACGCTGACCGCCATCCGCCACCGGACCACGGTGATGGCGGCCGGCTGGCACTTGTTTCCCAATG
Organism: Gammaproteobacteria bacterium; assembly: GCA_050186725.1. Taxonomy (GTDB): domain Bacteria; phylum Pseudomonadota; class Gammaproteobacteria; genus JADJYF01. The sequence goes on from JBFWYG010000009.1 coordinate 89,681, forward strand.
CCGAACGCTACCTGCGGCCGCGCGAGCGCCTGGCGCGCATCTACCCACGCCGGCTGCTGGACGAGACGCTCGCCGTCGCCGCGCGCTGTCGCTTCAGCCTGACCGAGCTGCGCTACCGCTACCCGGCGGAGCTGGTGCCGGCGGGCGCCACGCCCGCCTCGCACCTGCGCCGGCTGACCGAGGACGGCATGGCGCGCCGCTGGCCGGACGGCGTGCCGGACAAGGTGCGCGCGCAGGTCGAGCACGAGCTCGCGCTCATCGCCGAGCTCGGCTACGAGGCCTTCTTCCTCACGGTGCACGACCTGGTGATGTTCGCCCGTGGCCGCGGCATCCTGTGCCAGGGACGCGGTTCGGCGGCCAACTCGGCGGTGTGCTTCTGTCTCGGCATCACCGAGGTCGACCCGGCGCGCATGGAGATGCTGTTCGAGCGCTTCATTTCCAAGGAGCGCAACGAGCCGCCGGACATCGACGTCGATTTCGAGCACGAGCGGCGCGAGGAGGTCATCCAGTACGTCTACCGTCGCTACGGCCGCGAACGCGCGGCGCTGGCCGCGACGGTCATCACCTACCGCCTGCGCAGCGCCGTGCGTGACGTCGGCAAGGCGCTCGGCATGAGCCTCGAGCAGGTCGAACGCCTGGCCGGCAATCTCTACTGGTGGGATCGCGGCCAGCTCATCGATGAGCGCCTGCGCGAGGTGGGCTTCGACCCGGCCAACCCGGTGATCGCGCGCCTGGTGAACCTGGTCGGCCAGATCCTCGGCTTTCCGCGCCATCTCTCGCAGCACGTCGGCGGCTTCGTGATCTCCGACCAGCCGCTCTACGAACTGGTGCCGATCGAGAACGCGGCGATGGCCGAGCGCACCGTCATCCAATGGGACAAGGACGACCTCGACGCGCTCGGCCTGCTCAAGGTCGACTGCCTGTGCTTGGGCATGTTGAGCGCCATCCGCCGCAGCTTCGATCTCATCGAGGCTTTCGACGGTCGGCGCCTCACCATGGCGACCGTGCCGGCCGAGGACCCGGCCACCTACGAGATGATCCAGCACGCCGACACGGTCGGCGTGTTCCAGATCGAATCCCGCGCGCAGATGGCCATGCTGCCGCGCCTGAAGCCGCGCTGCTATTACGATCTCGTGATCGAAATCGCGATCATCCGTCCCGGGCCCATTCAGGGCGAGATGGTGCATCCCTACCTGCGTCGGCGTAACGGCGAGGAGGCGGTGGACTATCCGAGCGAGGCGGTGCGCGACGTGCTGGCGCGCACGCTGGGCGTGCCCCTGTTCCAGGAGCAGGTGATCAAGCTCGCGATGGTCGCGGCCGGCTTCACCCCGGGCGAGGCCGATCACTTGAGGCGCTCCATGGCGGCCTGGAAGCGCAACGGCGGGCTCGAGCATTTTCGCGAGCGCCTGCTCTCCGGTATGCGCGAGCGCGGCTACGCGGAGGACTTCGCCGAGCGCATCTTTCACCAGATCGAAGGCTTCGGCGAATACGGCTTCCCCGAGTCCCATTCGGCGAGCTTCGCGCTGCTCGCCTATGTCTCGGCCTGGCTCAAGCGTCACGAACCGGCGGCCTTTCTCGCCGCGCTCCTGAACAGCCAGCCCATGGGCTTCTACGGGCCGGCGCAGCTGATCCAGGACGCGCGCCGCCACGGTGTCGAAGTGCGGCCGCCGGACGTGCAGGCGAGCGACTGGGAATCGGGGCTCGAGCCGCTGCAACCGGGCGCGCGGACGCCGGCCGTGCGCCTGGGCCTCGACCGGGTCAAGGGCCTGAACGCCGAGGCGGGCGCGCGCGTCGCCACTGCCCGCGCGGCGCGGCCGTTTGTCGATGTCACCGATCTCGCGCGCCGCGCCGAGCTCGATCGCGGCGCGGTGCGTGCGCTGTCGCGGGCCGGCGCGCTGGCCTCCCTGGCCGGCCATCGCCACCACGCGGCCTGGGCCGCGCTCGGCATCGAGGCGCCGCTCGCGGTGCTGCCCGAGGCGCGTATCCGCGAGGCCGCGCCGCTGCTGCGCCGGCCAGGGGAGGGCGAGGACATCGTCGCCGATTACGCGCATCTCGGCTTCACGCTCGGACGCCATCCGCTCGCCCTGCTGCGCGAGCGCCTGCGTCGGCAGCACTGCGTGACCGCGGCCGAGCTGGCGCGGAGCGAACCCGGCACGCGAGTGCGCACCGCGGGGCTCGTCATCACCCGTCAGCGGCCGGGCACCGCCACCGGCGTGGTGTTCGTGACGCTGGAGGACGAGACCGGCTCGATCAACGTCATCGTGTGGTCCAGCCTGGTCGAGGCGCAGCGTCGCGAGCTCCTGCACGCCCGGCTGATGGGCGTGGTGGGAGAGGTGCAGCGCGACGGCGAGGTGGTGCACCTGGTGGCCCAGCGCCTGTCCGATCACTCGTCTCTGCTCGGGCGCCTGCTGGCCCCGTCGCGGGACTTCCACTGAGCGCGTTCGCCTTACAAGTCTGCCCGATTCCAGTACAATCCCGGCCCCTTTTTTGCGCTGCCGCAAATGCATGAGTAGAGAGATGCAGAAACCCAGCACACGTCCCCAGAACCCTTGTTTTTCGTCAGGTCCCTGCCCCAAGCGGCCGGGCTGGTCCACCGCCGCCCTGGACAACGCCCTGGTCGGCCGCTCGCACCGTTCCAAGCCCGGCGCCGCGCGCCTCAAGGCCGCCATCGACGAGACCCGCGCGGTGCTCGGCGTACCGGCCGACTACCGCATCGGCATCGTCGCCGGCTCCGATACCGGCGCGGTCGAACTCGCGCTGTGGAGCCTGCTCGGCGCGCGCGGCGTGGACGTCCTCGCCTGGGAGAGCTTCGGCTCGGAATGGGTCACCGACGTGCTGGACGTGCTGAAGGTGAAAGACGCGCGCAAGTTCGTCTCGGCCTATGGTGAACTGCCGGACCTCGGCGCGGTGGATTTCGCCAACGACGTGGTGTTCGTGTGGAACGGCACGACCTCGGGCGTGAAGCTGCCGCATGGCGACTGGATCCCGGCCGACCGTGCCGGGCTCACCATCTGCGACGCGACCTCGGCGGCCTTCGCCATGGAACTGCCGTGGGACAAGCTCGACGTCGTGACCTTCTCCTGGCAGAAGGTGCTGGGCGGCGAGGGCGCGCACGGCGTGATCATCCTCTCGCCGCGCGCCGCCGAGCGACTCGTGACCTACACCCCACCGTGGCCGCTGCCCAAGCTGTTCCGCCTGGCGAAGAAGGGCAAGCTCGACGAGGCGGTGTTCGAGGGCGCGACCATCAACACGCCGTCCATGCTGTGCGTCGAGGACTACCTGGACGCGCTGCGCTGGGCGGCCGGCCTCGGTGGCCTGTCGGCGCTCTGCGCGCGCTCGCAGAAGAATCTCGCGGTGCTGGACGCCTGGGTCGCGAAGACGCCCTGGGTGGAATTCCTGGCCGCCAACCCGGCCGAGCGCTCGAGCACGTCCATCTGTCTCAAGGTCGTCGCCGACTGGTTCGGCAAGCTCGGCGAGAACGAGCAGGCCGACTTCACCAAGCAGCTGTCTGCGCTCTTGGAAAAGGAAGGCGTGGCCTACGACATCAACGGCTATCGCAACGCGCCGCCGGGGCTCCGCATCTGGGGCGGGGCGACAGTCGAGGCCGCCGATCTCGAGGCCCTCACGCCGTGGCTCGACTGGGCCTACGCCGAGCTCGCCGCGAAGTACACCGGCGCCTGAGCGGCGCCTGACGGAGATTCAGAATGTTCAAGGTATTCGTCGCAGACAAGCTGTCGGAGGAAGGCATCGCCGCCCTCAAGCAGTATCCCGAACTCGACATCGACTTCGCCGCCGGCCTGTCGGTGGCCGATGCCATTCCCCACGCCGCGGAGGCCGACGCGATCATCGTGCGCAGCGCGACCAAGATCAAAGGCGAACTGCTCGCCGCGGCGAAGAAGGTCAAGGTGGTCGGCCGCGCCGGCATCGGCGTGGACAACGTCGATCTGGAGGCCTGCACCGAGCGCGGCATCGTGGTGCTGAACACGCCCGACGCCAACGCCACCACCACCGCCGAGCTCGCCATCGCGCACCTGTTCTCGCTCTCCCGCGGCCTGCCCGCGGCCGATGTCTCGGTGCGCGCCGGCAAGTGGGAACGCAACAGCATGGTCGGCACCGAGGTGTCGGGCAAGACGGTCGGCATCATCGGCTTCGGTACCATCGGGCGGCTGTTCGCCGAGCGCGCGCGCGGTCTCAAGATGCGCGTCATCGGCTTCGATCCCTTCGTCACCGAGGCGACCTTCACCGAGTACGGCGTGGAGAAGGTCGACCTGGACCAGCTGGTCGCGGAGGCCGACTTCATTTCCCTGCACTGCCCGGTGACCAACGGCACCCGCGGCATCCTGAGCCGTGAACGGCTGGCGGCGATGAAGAAAGGCGCGCGCCTCATCAACTGCGCGCGTGGCGGCCTGGTGGACGAGGCAGCGCTGATCGAGCTCGTGACTGCCGGTCACCTGGCAGGCGCGGCGCTCGACGTGTTCGACGAGGAGCCGCCAGCCAAGGATTCGCCCCTGTTCGCGGTGCCGAACATCCAGTTCACGCCGCATCTCGGCGCCTCCACCCACGAGGCCCAGACCGCGGTCGGCATCGAGATCGCGCACCAGATCGCGGCCTTCCTGATCCGCGGCGAAGTGGTCAACTCGGTCAACGTGCCGAGCATGGCGCCGGAGATGGCGGCCAAGCTCTCGCCCTACATGGATCTCGCGCGCAAGCTCGGGCGCCTGGTGTGTCGCATGTCGGAAGCGCCGCTGACCGCGGTCGAGATTGGCGTGTTCGGCCAGGCGGCGACGCTGAACACCCATCCCATCGCCAGTGCCGCCATGGTCGGCATGCTGTGCGAGCACCACGCGGTGCCGGTCAACCAGATCAATGCCATCCAGCTCGCCAAGCGCCAGGGCATCCAGGTCACCGAGACCAGTTCCAGCGACTCGCGCGACTACGTCAGCATGGTGCGCATCGTCGCGCGTAACGGCCAGCAGACCTTGAGCATCGAGGGCACGCTGTTCGACGAACGTCATCCGCGCCTGGTGCGCGTCAACGACTACGAGGTGGAGACGGCGCTGGAAGGCCAGCTGCTGTTCACCCGTCACGCCGATCAGCCGGGCGTGGTGGGCGCGCTCGGTGAAGTGCTCGGCCGCGAAGGCATCAACATCTCGCGCATGCAGGT
>JBFWYG010000009.1:94944-115543 GCA_050186725.1 Gammaproteobacteria bacterium
TTCGTCCTCGTCTTCTTCTTCCACGAGCAGCCCGCTGTCGAGGGTGCTGACCACCGCGGTCGGCAGCGTGGCGACGAGTTGTTGCAGCTGTCTCGCCACGTTCTGCCAGTCGACGGCGTTCTCGCCTTCGCGGGTAATGGAAGCTCGGCTGAAGAGCGCCAGGGCCTCGTTCGAGGCGCCGGCGTTGCAGGCCATCTTGAGCAGGGTCATGGCCTGCGCTTTCGGATTCAATCCCATCGCTTTGGAACTCCATGTTCGGCCTGCTGGGTGCACCGGGTATGCGGGTGCCGCGCGGGCTCTTTAGGTATCGGTCGCGAGTCGGCGCGTGGTACACGCCGACGGCGAGTTCGTGAACCTCGTGGCCGGACCGGTGGGCCCTGCCGGGAGGCGTCGACAGGCTCATCATGAGGCCCACCGACAGGGGCAATCTTAGGCACGGTGCCGCGGTGCGGCAAGGGTCAATGCGGCCGCGTACGGCGGCCGCATGTGAACAATGATTTCGCTCGAATCGCTCGCGGCCGCGGCGGCGGCGATCAGAAACGGAAGATGCCGTAACCCTGCTGCCCGAGCGGCGCGTTCAGCGCCGCGCTGATCGAGACCCCGAGCGCATTGCGCGTGTCCACCGGGTCGAGGATGCCGTCGTCCCACAGTTCGGAGGTGGCGTAGTAGGCCGACATCTGGTGCTGGTAGGCCTCCAGGGTGTCCTGGTAGACCCGGTCCAGCTCGGTCTGCTCGACCTTTTGCCCGCGGCGCTCGAGCTGGCGCAGCTTGACCTCGGACAGGGTCTTGGCCGCCTGCTCGCCGCCCATGATGCCGATGTTGTGGTTCGGCCAGGAGTAGAGCATGCGCGAGTCGTAGGCGCGACCGCACATGCCGTAGTTGCCGGCGCCGAAGGAGCCATGACACATGACGGTGAACTTCGGCACGTGCGAGCCGACCTGCGCCATGATCATCTTGGCGCCGTCCTTGGAGATGCCGCGCGCTTCGTACTCGCGACCGACCATGTAGCCGGTGATGTTCTGCAGGAACACCAGCGGCGTGTTGTTCTGGTTGCAGAGCTCGATGAAGTGCGCGCCCTTCAGCGCGCTGTCGTTGAACAGCACGCCGTTGTTGGCCAGGATGCCGACCTTGAAGCCCCAGATGTTGGCATAGCCGCACACCAGCGTGGTGCCGTAGGCCGGCTGGTACTCGTGAAAGCGGCTGCCGTCGACGATGCGCGCAATGACCTCGCGCATCTCGAAGGAGCGCTTGATGTCGTTCGGGATGATGCCGTACAGCTCGTCCGGATCGTAGTAGGGCTCTTCGACCGCATCGCGCTGCAGATTCCACTTCGGCGTGTGTTCCCACTGCGAGACGATTTCACGGCCGATGGCGATGGCTTCCTCCTCGGTGGAGGCGGGGTAGTCGCAGGTGCCGCTCACCTGGGTGTGCAGGTCGCAGCCGCCGAGTTCGTCGGCGGTGACGATTTCACCGGTCGCGGCCTTGACCAGCGGCGGACCGGCGAGGAACACCGCGCCCGTGCCGCGTACGATCACCGAGTAGTCCGACAGCGCCGGGATGTAGGCGCCGCCCGCGGTGCAGTGGCCGAACACCAGCGCGAGCTGCTTGACGTTCATCTTCGACAGCACGCACTGGTTGCGGAACATGCGCCCGGCCATGTACTTGTCCGGGAACAGCTCCGACTGCAGCGGCAGGAAGCCGCCCGCGCTGTCGCACAGGTGGATGACCGGCATGCGGTTCTCGATCGCCATGTCGAGCACGCGCACGATCTTCTTCACCGTCAGCGGGTACCAGGCGCCGCCCTTGATGCTCGAATCGTTGGCGTTGATGATGACCTCGCGACCCTGCACGACGCCGATGCCGGTGATCACCGAGGCGCTAGGCGCCTCGCCGTCGTAGGCCATGTTGGCCGCGAGCGTCGAGAACTCGAGAAAGGGCGTGCCCGGGTCGAGCAGCTTCTCGATGCGCTCGCGCGGCATCATCTTGCCCTGGTTCGCGAGCCGCTCGATGTCCTTCTGCGGGCGCTCGAAGCGCGCCAGGCGCTGTTTCTCGCGCAGTTCGCGCGCGAGCTGACGGTTGTGGGCGTAGTAGCGGCGGAATTCCGCCGAACCGGTCTGGATGGTCGATTGAATGCGTGGCATCAGGCTTCTGCGTGCAACGAAATGAGTTGGGCGCCCTTGTCGAAGGTCTGGTTGACCGCGACGTGGACGGATTCGACGGTGCCCTCGCGGGGCGCGACGATGTTGATCTGCATCTTCATGGACTCGATGACGATCAAGACGTCACCCGCCGCGACGTGTGCGCCGACGCTCGCGTTGACCGCCACCACCACGCCCGGCATGTCGGCGCGCAGCGTGTCGTCGCCGCCGGCGTGGTGCTGCGCGGCGGTGATGGCGTCCTCGTAGCCGACCGAGAAGCTGCGATTGCCGATGCGCAGGTGGATGCGATTGCCCTCCCAGGTGCGCCACACCTGGTAGCGGCGGCCGTCGACCGTGAGCAGCGCGCATTCCTCGTTGAGCGCCCCGGACTCGGTGACCTGGTGAGCGCGACCGTCGACCGTCAGCACGAGTTCCGGCTGACGCGCGGCGATGCTGACGCCGTGTTCCACGCCGTCGAGGGTGAAGCTGTATTCGAGTGCCATGATCAGTTCCGCCAGGCGCCGATGGAGGCGTGAGGTTCGGGAGTCTCGTAGGCCAGGCGCCGGAAGTCGTCGACGCCGAGCGCCGCGGCGATGAGCAGCGCCGCGTGGTCGGTGTCGTCCAACGGCGGCTGCGCGAGGTCGGCGGCATGTTCGGCGATGAAACCGGTGTGCAGCTGACCGTCACGGAACGCCGCGTGGCGCAGCACCTGGCCCAGGTAATCGATGTTGTTGCTCACGCCGAGCAGCACGAACTCGTCCAGCGCGCGCACGATGCCGTCGCAGGCCTCGAGCCGCGTGGCGGCGTGGCAGATGAGCTTGCCGACCATGGAGTCGAAGGCCGCGGTGATCGCCTGACCTTCACGGATGCCGCCGTCGAAGCGCACCCCGTCGCCTTCCGGCAGGCGCAGCAGGCGCGCGGCGCCGGTCGCGGGACGGAAGTCGTGCTCCGGCTCTTCGCAGCAGATGCGGCACTCGATGGCGTGGCCCGTCTGCACGAGGTCGGACTGTTTCCACGGCAGGCCTTCACCGGCCGCGACCCTGAGCTGAGCCTCGACGAGATCGACGCCGCACACCATCTCGGTCACCGGGTGCTCGACCTGCAGGCGGGTGTTCATCTCGAGGAAGTAGAACTCGCCGTCCGGGGCGAGGATGAACTCCACCGTGCCGGCGTTGCGGTACTTGGCGCTCGCGGCCAGTTCCACCGCCGCCGTACAGATGCGGTCGCGCAATGCGCGCGGCAGGTTCGGCGCGGGCGATTCCTCGATGATCTTCTGGAAGCGGCGCTGCACCGAGCACTCGCGCTCGAACAGGTGCACGACGTTGCCCTGGCCATCGCCCATGACCTGCACTTCGATGTGCCGCGGACGTTCGATGTAGCGCTCGGCGTAGACCCGGCCGTCGGCGAAGTAGCGCTCCGCCTCGCCCATCGCGGTGCGCGCGCGGGCCGCGAGTTCGCCGACGCTGCGCACGATGCTCATGCCCTTGCCGCCGCCGCCGGCGGCGGCCTTGATCAGCAGCGGAAAGCCGATCTTCGCGGCCTGCTCGACGAAGCTGTCCAGGTCGCCTTCCTGCTTCACGCTCGGTGACACCGGCACGCCGGCCTTCACCGCGAATTCCCGCGAGTGGATCTTGTCGCCCATCAAGCGGATGACTTCGGACTGCGGGCCGACGAAGGCGAGCCCCGCCTGTTCCACTGCTTCGGCGAACTTCGCGTTCTCGGAGAGAAAGCCGTAGCCCGGGTGAATGCACTGCGCGCCTTCGCGCTTCGCGACTTCGAGCAGCTGCGCGATGTCGAGGTAGGCGGCGGTCGGTACGTCGGCGTGGAGCTCCACCGCGACGTCCGCAAGCGCGACGTGCGGTGCGTGGCGGTCTTCGTGGTGGAACACCGCGATGCTGCGCAGGCCGAGGCGGCGCGCGCTGCGGATCACGCGGCAGGCGATTTCACCGCGATTGGCGATCAGGATGCTGTCGAACATGAATGGTTCTGTCTTTGTTCTGATGCGGGTAGCGCGCGCGGGCGAGACCGCCCGGCGCTACGGTTGGGGCGGGAGTATACCGCCTTTGCCGGCCCATGCCGCCGGCACCTGGACCGGCATCTCGAGCAGCATCTGGCCGTAGGTCTTGCCCTGGGGATCGTGGCGCAGCGAGGCCACACCGCCGCCGCCCAGCGCGCGCTCGAGCACGAAGTTGAAGGCGGCGAGGCCGGGCCAGGGATAGCGCGTCACCGGACCCTGGGCGAGGTGCCCGAACCACGCGGCGACCGCGCTCGCGGTCACTTCGCGGGCCAGCACCGGCACGAACTCCGGATGCCGGGCGATGAGCCCGATGTTGGCGCGATCGCCCTTGTCGCCCGAGCGGGCGTAGGCGAGGCGCCGCAGGGGCACGGTCGCGAGGTCCGCGACTGCCTCGTCCGCCGACGTCGCGTCCGTCGGGCCGGCGCCCGGCGGCGTGTGCTCGCCGGGCGGCGCCGCCACCGCGAGCCGCAGGTCCTCCAGCACGACCTCGGCGGTCACCGTGGTCTTGGGCACCAGGCAGGAAAACAGTCGCACCACCGGCTGCACCGTCGGGCGTCCGCCGGCGAAGCCGGTCAGGCCCTGGGCCATGGCGGTCGCGGCGGGAAAGATCTCGCGGGCAAAGAGTTCGAGCGCGCGCTTGTCGGCGTGCGCGACGCCGAGTTTCACCACCACCTCGCGCGTGTCCAGGGCGCGACTGTGCGGCCCGTAGGTGCTCTCCGCGCCGAGGATCTCGACCGAGGTCTCGCGGTAGTCGCCGAGCCCGCGCGCGGCGAACTGCGCGCGGGTGCGGGCCAGGATGGCAGCCGCCACCCGTTCGCCCTTGGCGCGCGCCTGGTGGCCGCCGATCATCATGGTCGCCGTGCAGCGGTAGCCGTCGGCCCAGGTGGCGGAGACTTTGTACGTCGCGCTCGGCGCGTGGCCGCGCGCGCCCTCGATGCGCACGCGGTCCGGGCCGACCTCGCGGACCCGCACGGCGCTGAAGTCGCAGCACACGTCCGGCAGCAGGTAATGGGCCGGGTCGCCGATCTCATAGGTGATCTGCTCGGCGACGGTGGCGGGACTGATGAGTCCGCCGGTGCCGTCCGGCTTGCTCAGCACGAAGCTGCCGTCGGGCGCGCATTCGGCGATGGGGAAGCCCATGTCGTCCCAGCCGGGCACCGTCTCCCAGTCGGTGAAGAGTCCGCCCGTGCATTGCGTGCCGCATTCGATCACGTGCCCGGCGAGCGACCCGGCCGCCAGGCGATCGTAATCCGTCGCCTGCCAGCCGAACTCGTGCATCAGCGGGCCGAGCACCAGCGCGCTGTCCACGCAGCGGCCGGTGACCACGATGTCGGCGCCGGCGGCGAGCGCCGCGGCGATGGGCGTGGCCCCCAGGTAGGCGTTCATGCTGGCGAGTTTCGCCGGCAGCTGCGCGCCCGTGTCCAGTTCGCGAACGTCGGCGGCGCGCAACGCGTCCACCTGCCCACCGAGGTCGTCACCGCTCACCGCGGCGACGCGCAGAGACAGGCCGGCCGCGCCGATCAGCGCCTCGAGCGCGGCCTTGCAGGCGAGCGGATTCACGCCGCCGGCATTGGTCACCACGCGCAGGCCCTGGCGGGCGATGTCACCCAGCAGCGGCTGCATCACCGCGCCGACGAAATCGGTGGCGTAACCGGCGTTGGCATCGGCGCTCTTCATGCGCGCCAGGATGGACATGGTGATCTCGGCCAGGTAGTCCATCACCAGGTAGTCCAGCCGCCCGTGGGCGACCAGCTGCGCCGCGCCGGCCGGGCTGTCGCCCCAGAAGCCGGCGCCGCAGCCGATGCGCACCACGTCCTTCATCGCCCGGGCCAGCGCGGCGCGCGCTTTTCGTTGAAGGCGGCGAAGCCTTCGCGCGCATCCTCGGTCATGGCCATCATCGGCAGCATGAGCTGGGTGTACTCGAAGGCCTTGTCGAGCGGCAGGTCCTCGATGGCGCGGAAGGCCTGCTTGCCGAGCTTGATCGCGGTCGGCGACTTGTCGGCGATGCGGCCGACCAGCCACGCGAGCTTGGCGTCCAGCTCGGCGGCCGGTACCACGTGGTTGACGATGTCCATGGCGAGCGCCTCGGCGGCGGAGAAGGGCTCGCCGGTGGTGGCTATCTCGTACAGCTTGCGGCGCGGCACGATGCGCATCATGTAGCCGAGGATCATCATCGGGAACAGGCCGAGCTTGGTCTCGGGCACGCCGAAGGTCGCGGTGTCGGTGCTGATGGCCATGTCGCAGGCGCATACCAGCCCGAGCCCGCCCGCGAGGGCGTGGCCGTTGACCCGCGCGATGACCGGCAGGCCGCAGCGCTCGAGGCGACGGAACAGCTGGATGACGTAGTGGCGCGGGTTGGCCGGGTCGATCACGAAAGGCGTGCCGTCGGCGCCCGGTTTCAGGTCGCCACCGGCGCAGAACACCTTGTCGCCGGCGCCGGTCAGCACGATGACCCGCACGCCTTGTGTGGCCTCGGCCTCGTCCACGCCCGCGGCGATGCCGGCGCAGACCTCTTCGTTCATGGCGTTGCGCCGTTCCGGCCGGTTGATGGTGATGCGCAGCACCGCGCCCTCGCGCGCGGTGAGTACCACGTCGGTCATCGAGACTCTCCCCGGGATGGTGGTCGTGGCCAGGGTGGCGCCGCGCCAGCCATGGTCTATGGTTGATAGTACCAAGCGGCCCAGCGAGACGGGGAGGTTGTCATGCAGACGGTCAGCCAGTTGCTCGATGTGAAGGGACGGCAGGTGTGGTCGGTGCCGGTGGACTCGACGGTGTTCGAGGCCCTCCGGCTGATGGCCGCGAAGGACGTCGGCGCCCTGGTGGTGCTGGACGGGGAGGAGGTGGTCGGCATCATGAGCGAGCGTGACTACGCGCGGCGCATCGCGCTGGAAGGTCGCGCCTCGCGCTACACGCCGGTCACCGACATCATGTCGCGCGACGTGCTCTCGGTCTCGCCCGAGCACACGGTCGCCGAATGCATGGCGCTCATGACCACGCGCAAGTTCCGGCACCTGCCGGTGATGGAATACGGGCGCCTGCTGGGACTGATCTCCATCGGCGACCTGGTCAGGTCGATCATCGCCGAGCAGGAATTCGTCATCGAACAGATGACGGCCTACATCGCCGGCAACCTCGCCTGATTATCAGGCTGGCGCGCCGCTGCCGCCTATGTCGCGGAAGGTGAGCAGCACGCCCACCACAGCCCCCGTCGCGTCCTCGTAGCGGGTACGCAGGGTGCGCAGGCGGCGGCAACAGCCGTCGCCGCACAGCACGTCGGTGATGACGTCGGCCATGGGTTCGCCGCTGGCGAGCACGGCGAGATCGCGCGCGCGCCAGTCCGCGGCGGCCTCGCCCAGCAGGCCGTAGGGGTCCTGCCCGAGGCAGTCCTCGCGCCGCGCGGCCAGGAACTCGGCCGCGGCGCGATTCATGCGCAGCAGGCGGCTGTCCTGGCCGATCAGCATCAGGCCGACCGGCAGGGCGTCGAGCAGGGCGACTGTCTCCGCCTCGTGGCGCTGGGCCTGGTGCAGATGCAGTTCCAGGGCTTCCTGCGCCGCGAGTTCGGCGCTGTGATCCTCGCTCACCACGAGCACGCCGACCGTGTGGCCGTCGGCGTCGAAGTGCGGAATCTTGTGATAGCGCAGCCAGCGCTCGCCGCCGTCCGGTAGCGGCAGGCGCCACAGCTGCCGCAGGCGCGGTCGGCGGCTGCGCATGACGTTCAGGTCTTCCTGCCACATCCGCCCGTCGGGGTCCGGGTAGAAGCGGTCCGCGGGCTGCCCCTCCATGTCCTCGACGCGCAGGCCGAGCGCCTCGGCAGCGGCGCGATTGACCTTGAGCAGGATGTTCTCCGTGTCCTTGAAGATGATCGCGGTCGGAATGTGGTCGAGGATGATCTGCATCTCCTCCCTCTGGCGACGCAGCTCGTCCTCCATGCGCTTGCGCTCGGTGATGTCGTGGGCCATCAGCAGCACGCCGCCGGCGCGCCCGTGGTCGTCCTGCACCGGCACCGTGTCGAGCTGCCAGTAGCGCAGTTCCTCGCTCGCGCCGCGTGCGCGCAGCGGCGTCGCGGCGCGATGCTGGGCGCGTCCGCTCTGCATCGCCAGGTAGCTGTCGTTCAACCACTCGCTCGCGCTCGCGCCCAGCAGTTCGCGCAGGCCGCGGCCGACCACCTCGTCTTCATGCCAGCCGAAGTGGCGCTGGGCGGCGCGGTTCACCTGCAGCACGCGGCCCTGGGTGTCCTGCGACAGGATCACGGCCGGCGAGCTGTCGAGCAGCAGCTGCAATTCGCCGCGCTTGCGCTCCAGCGCGCGCTCGGCGTGGATCTGCGCGGTGATGTCCAGCGACAGCACGACGATGCCCGTGACTTCGCCGGCGGCGCCGAGCAGCGGGACCTTTTCGGTGCGCATCCAGTGGGCGCCGTTCGGCAGGTCGAAGTGCTCGATGAGATTGGACAGCGGCCGGCGGGTGCGCAGCACCTCGAGATCGTCGGCGTAGTAGCGCTCGGCGGCCTCGGCGCCGTAGACCTCGCTGAGGTGGCGGCCCTGCAGGTCCCCGGGTTCGCGCCCGAGGAGGGCCGCGCCGAAGGAGTTCATGCGCAGGACGTGATTGTGCGTATCCTTGTAGACGATGCGCGCCGGCAGGTGGTCGAGGATGAGCTGCAGTTCGTGTCGGCCGCGCTCGAGTTCGGCGGCGAGCGCCTCGGCCTGGCTGGCGCGCCGCTCGAGTTCCTGCTCGTAATGCCGGGTGAGGGTGATGTCCTCGCCCACCACCATGAGTCGGGTCAGGGCGCCGGTCGCGTCACAGCAGGGCAGGTGGTGAAGGCGCAGCGTGCGCCGTTCGCCGCGCCGGGTGGTGATCTCGGCCTCGATGTTCGCCAGCGGCTGGCGCGAGCGCAGCACTTCGAGATCGTGCAGGTAGAGTTCGTTGGCGTCCTGCGGCAGCGTCAGGCCGAGATGACGGCCCTCGATCTCGCCGGTCGGCACGCCCAGCACATCGGCGGCGTGCCGGTTGGCGCGCAGCACCCGGTTGTCGGTGTCCTTGTACAGGGTCATCACCGGGATGTTGTCGAGGATCAGGCTCTGTTCGTACTCGCGCTGGCGCAGCACGCGCAGCAGTGCCTCGCAGTCCTCCACCTGTTCGCGCAGGCGATGCTCGAGCGCCTTCTCGGCGCTGATCTCCACGCCCATGACCAGGCACAGCGGGCCGCTCGCGCCGACCGGCGTGAAGGGCACCTTGTCCATCCGGTGCCAGCGCGGCGGGCCGCTGCAGGCCATCTGTTCCACCACCCCGGCCAGCGCTTCGCCGGCTTCGAGCACGTGCAGATCCTGCGCGTGCCAGCGCTCGGCCACTTCGGGCGGGAACATCTCGTAGCAGTTGTGGCCACGCATCGAGGTGGCATCGCCGGTGAAGTACAGATTGGCGGTGCGGTTGGCGTCGAGCACGTTGTTCTCGGCGTCCTTCACCACCACGAAAGCCGGCAGCTGATCGAGGATCTGGCGGCGTAGCTCCGCCGCGTCGCGCGCGGCGCCGCGGCTCTCGACGAGATCGGTCACGTCCTGGGCGCAGGCGGTGAGCACGCCCGCGTCGCCGGCGAGCGCGAGGCGCAGCCAGCGCCAGGCGCCGTCCGCGCGACGCAGACGCACGTCGTGGGCGGCGGCCGGCGGCGTCGCGGCCCAGGCCGAGCGCAACGCCACCAGGTCCTCCGAATGCACCAAGGTCTGCCAGCCGAGGCCCAGCATCTCGGTCTCGGTGCGTCCGCACCAGGCGAGGAACGCGCCGTTCACCTGCAGCGCGTGGCCGCTCGGGTCGAACTGCCAGGCCGGCAGGGGCAGACCGTCGAGCGACGCGGGCGCGACGCGAGCCCGGCGGGCGACCTTCATCGCGGGCGGCTCTCGCTCACGCCGCGACTTCGCAGCGATTGCGGCCGTTGTTCTTCGCCGCGTAGAGGCAGTTGTCGGCGCGCTCGAAGATCTGCTGCGACGTCTCGCCCGCGCGCAGTTCGGCGATGCCGCAGGAGATCGTCACCGCCACCGGCGCGTCCTTGTACTTGAAGCGGCAGGCCTCGATGTGCCGGCGCAGACCGTCGGCCAGGCGCAGGGCGCCGGCGCGCGCGGTGTCCGGCAGGATCAGCACGAATTCCTCGCCGCCGTAGCGGCCGAAGAAGTCCTGCTGGCGGATCTGGCTGGCGAGTTCGCGCGCCAGGTACTTGAGCACGCGATCGCCTGCCTGGTGACCCCAGCTGTCGTTGATGGTCTTGAAGCGGTCCAGATCCAGCACGATCAGCGACAGCGGCGCCGCGCCGCGCTGGCTGCGCGCGAGCTCGGTGGCCATGCGCTCGTTGAACGCCAGGCGATTGGGCAGGCCGGTCAGGGCATCGCGCAGCGCCTGGTCCTGGGCTTCGCTGAGTTCCTTGCGCAGCCTGTCGGTTTCGCGGTGCATCTCCTCGATCTTGCGGCTGAGCGCCACGTGCTGCTCGTCGACCCGCGAACTGCGCGCGCTCTCGGTCTGCATGAACGCCGTCAGGCTGCCGTCAATGAGGCCGATGTGACGCTGGATGTCCTGCTTCAGCTGATCGATGTCGTCGGCCCGGTCCACCCGTCCGCGCATGGTGTCGAGGCTCGACTTGACGGTGGAGGAGAGCTGGTCGCGCGCCGCGTCGGCGACGTTGCGTTCGCTCTTCTCCAGGTCGACGAAGCCGGACACCTCGCCCAGCCGCGACTTGATCACCAGCAGGAAGGTATTCAGTCCCGCCACCTCGGTGTGCAGACCGGCGATGTAGTCGACGACGAAATCCGCCAGGGTCTTGGCGATGGCGCGCACGCTGGCCACGTCCTGGGCCTGCTGCAGCTGCGGCGTGATCATGCCGAGGCGCGCTTGCGCCGCGGGCGGCAGCGAGAGGTGGTCGATCAGCGCCTGCAGCGCGTCGCGCGCGGCGAGCGTGCGATCCTCGCCGTGCTCGCCGAGGATCACAGACAGCTGTTCGGCGATGGTGCCGAGCAGCGCGGCGTCCACTTCTTCGACTTCCGCCGCGCGCTGACGAAGCTCGGCGATGGTGGGCTGCAGGCGCGTCGGGACGCTGAGCCGCGCCAGGAGCTCGCGCAGCGGCGCGACCGGGTTCTGCGCCGGCGGCACCGCGGCCGGCAAGGAAGGGGCCGCGGAGGCGGTCGGCCTGTTCGCGGTCTCCATGCGTTCGAGGGTCGCGACCAGGCTGCGCAGGCGCGCCTGCTGGGCGTCGTCCGCGAGCTTGTCGCTGCGCTTCAGCCGTTCGAGGTCCTCGTCGAAGCTCGGGTTGGCGCCGCCGAAGCGTTCCAGCACGGCCAGCAGGTCGCGACTCAGGCGGCCGATCTTCTCGGCGCGCGCGCGCTCGTGTTCGTCGAGCTCGTTCAGCGCCTTGAAGTACTTGTCCTTCCAGTCGTCCGACCGGGCTTTTTCTGCTGTCGCCATATGGCAAGCCTTATCGGCCGCGGCGCGAGGCGGCTTTAAAGCCAGGATTGACAGTGCCGGCGCAGCTTCACTAGCCTCGATCGCTCCGTCACGGTCGGGACATTTCCATGCGCATCGCCACCTATCGCAGCCTGCACCGTATCGAGGTCGGCGTACTGTCCCAGGACGGGTCGGGCATCACGCCCTTCGACCTGCCGCCGGCGCGCGCCGAGAAGGGGCTCTTGGCGCTGCTCGAGGCCGACCAGGCGTTGCTGCCCCTGAAGCGCGTCGATCGGCCGCACCGGGTGGACATGGTGGAACTGCTCGCGCCGCTGCCACGGCCGCGGCGCAACGTGCTGTGCATCGGCAAGAACTACCACGAGCACGTGCACGAGATTGCGCGCGCCGGTTTCGACACCACCGGTGGCGGCTCGGCGGCGCCGGAGGCGCCCATCGTGTTCTCCAAGTTCCCGGAGTGCGTCATCGGTCCCGGTGCGCCCATCCTCCACGACCGGCGCGTGACCAGCCAACTCGACTACGAGGCGGAGCTCGCGGTGATCATCGGTCGCCGCGGTCGCGCCATCGCGCCGGCCGACGCCATGGACCACGTGTGGGGCTACACCATCATCAACGACGTCACCGCGCGCGACGTGCAGAAGGCGCACAAGCAGTGGCTGCTAGGCAAGTCCCAGGACAGCTTCTGTCCCATGGGGCCGTTCGCCGTCACGCGCGACGAACTCGACCTGGCCGATACGCCCATCCGCCTGTGGGTCAACGATGAACTCCGCCAGGACGGCAACACCAGCATGATGATCTTCTCGGTGCCGGAGCTGATCGCGACCATCTCCGCCGGCATCACCCTGTATCCCGGCGACGTCATCGCCACCGGCACGCCGGCCGGGGTTGGCGCCGGCTTCGATCCGCCGCGCTTTCTCCTGCCGGGCGATCGAGTGCGCATCGAGATCCCGCCCATCGGCACGCTAGACAACCCCGTGGAGGCGTGGCGCCGTTGAGGCCGCGCGCCGCGCGGCGCGCGCCGCTATGGCTCGCGCTGGCAGCGTTGCTCCTGCTGCTGCGTCTGCCGAGCCTCGGCTGGGGACTGCCCAACGCGCTGCATCCCGACTACAGCTACCATCCGGACGAGGCGTTCTTCTCGCGCTGGGCCGATGATTTCGTCGCCGGTGAACGCTTTCGCAAGCTGTTCATGTACGGCGGCACGGCATTCTTCTCCGCCGTGGCCGCCACCAATCGCCTGGGCGCCCTTGTCGATCCGCAGGCGGCGCAGCCGCTGGCGGCGCGCATCCACGCCGGGCGCGTGGCCAATCTGCTGGTGGCGCTCGCCACGCTGCTCGCCATTGCTGGCGCGGCGCGCTGCCTGTACGGCGACGGCACCGCGCTGTTGGCCGGCCTGATGTGGACCTTGAGTCTGGGGCCCTTGGCGCTCGGTCAGTGGCTGCGTCCGGATGGCTTGTTCAGCCTGATGTTCGCATCGCACCTGTGGGCGTTGGCGCGCGTGGCGCGCGACGGTCCGCGCGGCGGTCGGCTCGTGCTGCTGGGACTGTTGCTCGGCATGGCGGCGGCCGTGCGTTTCCCCGGGGCGGTGTGGGCGCTCGGCTGGTGGCCGGCCCTGCGGCTGCATGCCTCGGCCGGGGACCACGGCTGGTGGGCGCGACGACTGGCGCTGGGGGCGGGCTGCGCGCTGCTGGGCTTCGTTCTGTTGAGTCCCTCGCTGGTGACGGAGTTCGCGCAGGTGTGGGACGGCGTGCGCGCGCAGTACGCGCAGCAACGCGGGGCCTTCGCGGGCAACGTCGGCTGGGGGCCGAGCGCCTGGCAATACGCGGTCCCCGGACTGGCGCTGGCCACCAGCTTCGCACTCTATCCCTGCGTACTGGCGGGACTCGGCCATGCACTCGGGCAGCGGCAGTGGCCGGAGCGCTTGGTCCTGCTCACCTGCCTGCCCTATGCCGCGCTGCTGGCGCTTTCCACCTGGGCGATGGTGGCCTATCTCCTGCCGCTGGTGCCGGCCTTGGTCATCCTGGCAGCGCGCGGCGTGACGCGTGCCGCGGCGGGGAGGTGGCGTCCTCTGGTGACGATCGGGTTCGGCGGCTGCTGCGCGGCGGCGTTGCTGCTGCTGCTCGCCTACGTGCGCGCGGTGCCGGCGCTGGACCCGCGCGACGCCTGCCTGCGCTGGCTGGGTACCCATCTGCAGGCCGGCACCGAGGTGGCGTTGTTCCAACGCTACGCCGGCGACGTGTTCTGGCAACCGCCCGCTGGGGGCGGACTGCACTGGCGCGCGTGCCCGATGCCGACCTGTGACGTCACCGCCTATCTGGCCCGCCGGCCGCGGGTCGTGGTGGTCGAACGGGGATTCCTCGCGCCGCTGTCGTCGCGCGCCGATCCGCGCGCCGCGGCGGCCTACGAGGCGCTGCGCCGGTGGCACGCCGCGCCCGAGGGCTACCGTCGAGTCGCGAGCTTCGGCCGGGCGCTCACGCTCGGGCCGTGGGACCTGAGCGCGTGGCCCGCGTTCGGCGAACTGCGCGGCCCGCTGCCGCAGTTGGACGTGCTGCTGCGCGACCGTGAAAAAGGGGACATTCCTATTTTCCGCGCTGAGGCACCGAGTGACAGCACGGCGCGGCAAGGAAAATAGGAATGTCCTCCTTTCTCACGCCGCGGCGTCAGGTGGTTAGGCGTCGGTAGATGTCCGCCACCTTCATCGGCAGCTTCTGCACTTCGTCGATCACGGCGTAGTTGGCCGGGCCGTACATGTGCGGCAGGTACTCCTGCGCCTCGTTGTCGATGGTGATGCAGAAGGAATGGATGCCGCCCTGGCGGCTTTCCAGCAACGCGTGGCGAGTATCTTCGATGCCGTACTTGCCCTTGTAGCCGCCGTAGTCCTCGGGGCGGCCGTCGGACAGGGTGATGAGCAGCTTGGTGCGGGCGTGGGTCAGGTGCAGCAGGTGCCCGAGGTGGCGGATGGCGACACCCATGCGGGTGTAGGCCTTGGGGCGGATGCCGCTGATGCGCTGCTTGACCTCGATGCTGTAGGACTCGTCGAACTCCTTGATCTTGTACACCTCGCAGCGCTTGTTGGTGCGACCGGAGAAGCCGTAGATGGCGTAGCGGTCGCCCAGCAGTTCCAGCGCCTCGCACAAGAGCACCAGCGACTCGCGCTCGGCGTCGTTCACCCAGCCGAGCGTCGAGCCGCTCATGTCGACCATGAACATCACCGCGATGTTGCGTTCCTGGTTGCGGTAGCGGGTGTAGAGGTACTCGCTCATCTCGACGCCACGCACCTTGTCGGCCCAGGCCTCGATCAGCGCGTCGAGATCGATGTCATCGCCGTCGGACTGACGGCGCTGCAGGCGTGATTCGCCGAGCACCGCCTCGAAGCTCTTCTTGATCGACTTCATCAGCGCGCGGTGCTTGTCCAGCGTATCGGTGACGAAGCGCTCGTCGCCCGGCGGCACCGACAGTTCGCGCAGCGTGCAGAAGTTCTCGCGGAAGCGATTGCGCACGCAGTCCCACTCGCGATACAGGAAGGTGCCCTGGGCCGAGAGGTCGGCGTCGCTGTCGCCGTCGTTGTCACCGGCCTGCGGCTGCAGGTCGTCCTCGTATTCGCCGAGGTCCATGCGCTCCATGTGTTCGTCGGGGATCTCGCCGAAGTCCTGCATGATGGAACCGACCAGGTCCTTCATGTGCTCAGGCAGCTGCTGCAGCTTGCCGTCGATGCTGACCTTGACCGACAGCCCGCTCTCGTTGCCGTCGTCGCCGTCCTGCATCTGGACTTCCATCGACTGCTCGGCCTCGCCACTGCCGCCGTCCTCGCCCTGGTTCTCGTTGCGCATGTCCTCCATGGCGCGCTGGAAGGCGGCCTTCTCGCGATCGATGCGCGACAGCATGGTCTGGCTGACCTTGGCCGCGAACATCTCGCCCTGGTAGCGCTTGAGCGGCGGCAGGGGTGTGCCGAGGAAGTCGCCGACCAGGGCCAGCGAGTCATCGGCCGTGGCGCCAGGGCGGGTCAGCTCCAGCGCCGCCTCGCGCCAGTGGTCCCACATCCGCCCTTCGTCGTCGTCGTGCACGCCAAAGGCCGCCATCTCGCGCGCCACGCCGGGCAGGTCGCGCGCCAGGCAGGCATCGAGGCGCAGGCATTCGAGGCGATTGAAGATCGGCAGCACGCGATCGGTGTCGAACTGGCGTATGAGCTTTTCCAGCACCTGGAAGCGCCAGGTGCCGTACCAGGTCTGCGCCCACAGGTGCACGGCGGTCAGCTTGTAGAGCGTGAAGTTCTGCTCCGGATCGGGAAACTCGTCCACCGCCTCGGGCAGGTAGAGCGACTCGGTGTCGGTGAAGGTCTCTTCGTCCGTCACGATGCGCAGTTCGCGTCCGCCGAGGCCACGCACGAAGTGCCGCAGGAACACGCTCGCCTGGTCGAAGGCGCACTGCGCGCGGCGACTCGCATAGGCGGCGGCGAAGGTGTCGATGTCCTCCAGCGCATCGATGGCGTAGCCCAGGCCCCGGTGGTCGAAGGTCTGGATGGCGTTGTCCATCCATTCCGCCACGCCGTCGGGGCCGAGTTCGGTGAAGGCGGTGGGCGCCTTGGCGATGAACTGCGCGGCGAGTTCGTGATTGGAGCGCGCGATGAGTTCCGCGCCCTGGTAGACCTGATCCTGCTCGTAGCGCTCGAGCGCCGCGATGCGGGTGATCAGGTCTTCCAGGTTCGGAAGGCGCGCAAGCGCCCCGCCGGTGAATTTCTCCAGATCCTTCTGGATGCGCAGGCGGTTGAGAAAGTTCTGCCGGGATTCCTCGCTCATGACGAGCGGTCAGAAGATCGAGCGGCTGAGCTCGTGCACCGCCTTCAGCATGTCGTCGTCGTCGGTCAGCGCCTGGGCGATGGCCGAGTCGGTCGCGATCACCGGCGCCACGTCGCTCGCGATGAGCTTGGCGGCGTTGACCAGCAGGCGCGTGCTCGCACCCTCGTCCAGGCCGCTGCCCTTGAGATTGCGGGTCATGTGCCCGAACTTGACCAGCTGGCGCGCGGTGTTCGCGTCGATGCCGGATTCCTTCTCGATGATGGTCTGCTCGAGCTCCGCGTTGGGATAGTTGAATTCGAGCGCCACGAAGCGCTGGCGGGTGCTCTGCTTCAGATCCTTCAGCACGCTCTGGTAGCCGGGGTTGTAGGAGATGGCCAGGCAGAACTCGGGCGGCGCGGCCAGCACCTCGCCGAGCTTCTCGATCGGCAGCAGGCGACGGTCGTCGCACAGCGGGTGGATCACTACCGAGGTGTCCTTGCGCGCCTCGACCACTTCGTCCAGGTAGCAGATGGAGCCGTTGCGCACCGCGCCGGTCAGCGGGCCGTCGACCCACACCGTCTCGCCGCCCTTCACCAGGTAGCGGCCGATCAGGTCGGAGGCGGTCAGGTCGTCGTGGCAGGCCACCGTGACCATGGGCCGCTTCAGGTACCAGGCCATGTACTCGATGAAACGCGTCTTGCCGCAGCCGGTCGGGCCCTTGAGGAGCACCGGCAGCTGGTTCTTGTAGGCGGCGGCGAAGACTTTTATCTCGTCGCCGAGCGGCTGGTAGTAGGGCTCCTTGGTGACGAAGTTCTGCGCGGTGCGAATGGCGGTGGTGGACATGGTGAGTATCGTTGGCGCTGCTGCGGGACCGGCCGACACTATACTCAACCCGTACCACCCCAACTAGCCGCCGACTCCGGGCCGCGACCCGGTCGGCACCGCGCGGAGACCTGATTCATGATCGAGAAGCTGAATCCCCCTGGCATCGTCACCCCGCTCAACAACGCCTACCACCACGCCGTGGTGATCCCGCCGAACGCGCGCCTGTGCTACATCGCCGGCCAGGTCGGCATGCGCCCGGACGGCAGCACCCCCGAGAGCCTCGACGAGCAGGCCGAGCAGGCCTGGCGGAACGTGATGGCGTGCATCGAGGCCGCCGGCATGAGCGCGCAAAACGTCGTCAAAATAAACGCTTACCTGGTCGACGCGGCGGACTACCCGGCCTTCGCCGCGGCGCGCGCGAAGTACTTGGGCGATGCGCGCCCGGCCTCCACCGCGATTCTCATAAAGGGTCTCTTGAAGCCCGAGTGGCGCTTCGAGATCGAGGCCGTCGCGGCCCAGCCTGTGTCATAGTGGAACAAGCGTAGCTCACTGATAATGAATCGGTTTCGCCGGTGGACGCTGGCTTTGCCGGCGTAGTAGTCTGACAGCAACCGCGTCGGCGCCCAACGTCACTCACGGCGCCGCGGATGACCCTCAACGCAATGCTTTCCGGGGAGAGATGCAATGGAAGTAGGTGCCTTTTACCTGCCGTCGGTCGGCCACATCGAAGACATCAAGAAGGGCATGGCGGGCAAGCGCACCGACCTGTACCAGCAGATGCTGAAGGAGATCACCGAGCAGGTTCAGTACATGGACCAGCACGGCTACTACGGCACCGGTTTCACCGAACACCACTTCCATATCGAAGGTGAGGAGGTGTCGACCAACCCGGTCATCCTCGATCTCTACTTCGGCATGCAGACCAAGAACATGAAGTTCGGTCAGCTCGGCAACGTGCTGCCCTCGCAGAACCCGATCAACCTCGCCGAGAACATCGCGATGGTGTCGCAGATGCTGAACGGCCGCGTGTTCGCCGGCTTCGCCCGCGGTTACCAGCCGCGCTGGGTGAACGTGCTCGGCCAGCAGGTCGGCCTGGCCGATCCGCCCGGCGGCGAGTCCTACGAGGAGCTCAAGCGCTCGCTGTTCGAGGAGCACTTCGACCTCATGATGACCGCCTGGAAGAACGACACCTTCAGCTTCCAGGGCAAGCACTGGCAGGTGCCGACCAAGGACATCAAGTGGGCCGCGGCCGAAGTCGCGTGGAACTACGGCAAGGGCGTCAACAAGGACGGCTACATCGAGGAGATCGGCATCGCGCCGCCGACCTTCGACAAGCAGATCCCCGATCTCTTCATGCCCTTCGCGACCTCCGAGCGTTCCATCCGCTGGGGCATGGAGCGCGGCATCGTGCCGGTCACCATCATGACCCAGTACGAGGTGGTGAAGGAGCATTTCCGCGCGGGCATGGAGGCGGCCAACGCCGCCGGCAAGAACTACAAGTTCGGCCAGGGCATGGCCATGAGCCGCGAGCTGATCGTGGCCGACACCGACGCCGAGGCCGAGGCCATCGCGCGCGAGGCCGGCAGCTTCATCTGGAACAACTTCTTCGTGCCCTTCGGCTTCAATGCCGCGATCTGCGGGCCGGGGGAGGGTCCCTTCGACCTGCCGGCGACCTTCGAATCGCTGTCCGATCGGGGCCTGGTGATCTGGGGCAGCCCGGATACCGTCAACCGCAAGCTGGAGAAGCTGTTCCAGCAGCTGCCGGTCGACTACTTCTGGATGTTCATCTACAACCACATGCCGCAGGCCGCGTGCATGAAGAGCCTGGAACTCTTGACTGAGAAGGTGTGGCCGAACTTCACCGACAAGATCAAGCCGTCCAACACCGTGCGGGTCGCGGCGCGCGCGTAAGCGCGCTTCCACCCGCCACGAAACCCGGTGCGGGCGCGAGCCTGCCCCGGGTCTTTTTATGCAGGAGCGTTCCATGCGCCACGCGATCTACGCCCCCACCTTCAACGACTACGGCGAGCCCTCGCGCCTCGTCGCGCTCGCGCAGGCCGCCGAGCGCGCCGGCTGGGACGGCTTCTTCATCTGGGATCACCTGGCGCTGGAACCGGGCGGGCGCCTGGAGCTGGTGGACGCCACGGTGATGCTGGGCGCGCTCGCCCAGGCCACCACGCGGCTCACGCTCGGCGCGATGATCACCCCGCTCGCGCGCCGGCGCCCGTGGAAGTTCGCCAAGGAGATGGCGACCCTCGACCGCCTGAGCGGCGGACGGCTGGTGGTGGGCGTCGGTCTCGGTGAGCCGGCGCCCCTCGAGTTCGAGGCCTTCGGCGAGGACGGCAGCGCGCGCGGCCGCGCCAGCCGCCTGGACGAGGGCCTGCAGATCTTCGACCGCCTGGTGCGCGGCGAGCAGGTGGATCATCACGGCGCCTACTATCGCCTGCGCGAGGCCGCGCTCGCGCCGCGCGCGACCCAGCAGCCGCGCATGCCCATCTGGGTGGCCGCGTCGCTGCCGGCGGTGGCCGGGCTGCGGCGCGCGGTGCGCTGGGACGGCGTGTTCCCGGTGCGCGTGCCGCAGGCGGTGCTGGACGGCGCGCCGGTCACCGCGCTCGACTGGCGCGACTGGTGGCTCACGCCCGCCGAGCTCGGCGCGCTCGCCACGCGACTGGCGGCGATGCGCGGCAGTCTCACCGGCTTCGACCTGCTCGCGAGCGGGCGTCTGGCCGATGCGCCGCGCGCCGATGCCGCCGCGACGCTCGCGGCTTTCGCCGCGGCCGGCGCCACCTGGTACTGCGAATGGGTCGACGAGGCGCCCGGCCACTTCGACGCGACCCTGGCCGGCATCGAGCGCGGTCCACCGCGGTGAACGTGGTGTGGACGGTGGTGGCGCCGGTGTTCGGCGTGGTCGCGCTCGGATACGCGCTGGCGCGGCTCGGCGTGCTCACGCGCGAGGTCGGCGCGGGACTCACGCGCTTCATGTTCTACCTCGCCATCCCCGCCATGCTGTTCCGCGGCCTTGCGGGCGCGACCTTGCCGGCGGCGCCGCCCTGGGCGTACCTCGCGAGCTTCTACCTGCCGTCCTTCGCGGTGTTCGCGCTGGCGACCTGGGCCGCCGAAAAGCGGCTGGGGTGGGCGCGGGGCGAGGCCGGCCTGGCGGGCATGACGGCCTGCTACGCCAACATCGTTCTGCTCGGCCTGCCGCTCGCCCACGCCGCCTTCGGCGCGGCCGGCGAACTGCCGCTGTTCCTGCTGGTGGCGACCCAGAGCACGCTGTTGTTTCCGCTCGCCACCTGGGCGCTCGAGATCCGCGGCGCCGGCGCGCGGCCGCGGCGTGTGCTCGGCGCCCTCGGGCGACTCGCGCTGAATCCCGTGCTGCTGGCGCTGGCCGCCGGCTTCCTCGCCAATCG
>JBFWYG010000010.1:0-26352 GCA_050186725.1 Gammaproteobacteria bacterium
TGGCCGACCTCGACGGCGCCAACGGCTTCCGGCTGGAGGGTGTCGGGGCCGACGACGCCAGCGGCGGCGCGGTCAGCATGGCCGGCGACGTCAACGGCGACGGCTATGACGACCTGATCGTCGGAGCCTACGGTACGGACTTCAATGGCGGTAACTCTGGTTCTAGCTACGTGGTCTTCGGCCAGCCGGGTGGCTTCGACGCCGTACTCGCGCTGGCGGCGCTCGACGGCAGCAACGGTTTTCGCCTCGATGGCGTGGCTGCGGAAGACCTGAGCGGCCGCTCGGTCAGCGGCGCTGGCGACGTCAACGGCGATGGCTTGGCCGACGTGCTCATCGGTGCCTTCGGCTCCGACCCGAACGGTGGCGCGTCCGGCGCGAGCTACGTGGTCTTCGGCCAGCCTGGCGGTTTCGACGCCGTACTCGCGCTGGCGGCGCTCGACGGCAGCAACGGGTTCCGCCTCGACGGGGTCGCCACGGGCGACTGGAGCGGCCGCGCGGTCAGTGCCGCCGGCGATGTCGACGGCGATGGTTTCGCCGACCTGCTGATCGGTGCATACCGCGCGGAACCGAACGGCAATGCCCGCGCTGGCTCCACCTACATCGTGTTCGGCAAGGCCAGCGGCTTCGACGCCGCGCTCAGTCTCGCTGACCTCGACGGTAACAACGGCTTTCGCCTCGACGGTGTAGCGGCAGGCGACCGCAGCGGTTATGCAGTCAGCGGAGCCGACGACGTCAATGGAGATGGTTTCGCGGACGTGCTCATCGGCGCCAGGCGCGCAGACCCGAACGGCAACAGCGATGCCGGCTCCAGCTATGTGGTGTTCGGCAAGGCCGATGGCTTTGACGCTGCACTCAGCTTGGCTGTGCTTGACGGCACTGATGGCGTTCGTCTCGATGGAGCGGCCGCGCTCGACTACGGCGGCTCTTCGGTGAGTATCGCGGGCGACATCAACGGCGATGGATTCGCCGACATGCTCATCGGCGCCTTTGGTGCCGACCCGAACGGCGAGCACTCCGGCTCCAGCTATGTGGTGTTCGGTCGGGCGGATGGCTTCGCGGCCACGCTCGCCCTATCCGACCTCGACGGCACCAACGGCTTCCGACTCGACGGGAAGGCCGTGGGCGACCGCAGCGGCTTCGCGATCAGCGGCGCCGGCGACGTCAACGGCGACGGGTTCGACGACCTGCTCATCGGTGCCAGGGGCGCCTACCCGAATGGCGCCGCTTCCGGTTCCACCTACGTGGTGTTCGGCCACGCCGACGGCTTCGACGCCACGTTCAGCCTCGCTGACATTGACGGCACTAACGGTTTGCGCCTCGACGGACCGGCCGCGGGCGACGGAAGTGGCAACGCGGTCAGCGCCGTCGGCGACATCAATGGCGACGGCTTCGACGATGTCCTCATCGGCGCCTATCGCGCCGACCCGAACGGCGCTGATTCAGGCGCGAGCTACGTGCTGTTCGGCGCCGATTTCACGGGTACGGTCGACAGGCTCGGCGGCGCTGGCAACGACGCACTCAGCGGAACGGCGGCAGCGGAAGTCCTGGTCGGCGGTCGCGGCAACGACGTGCTGGATGGCCGCGGTGGCAGTGACGCGCTGACGGGCGGCGCCGGCGACGACACCTTGGTCTGGCACGGCGCCGCGCGTCGCATCGATGGCGGCAGCGGCTTCGACACCCTGCGGATGACGGCGGGCGGCGCGAACCTGGTCGGCACGGGACATCTGCGCAGCATCGAAGCGGTGGACATGACGGGCGGCGCGGCCAGCACCCTGGTGCTCGACGCGGCGGCGGTGCGGCGCATGACCGACACACCCAACCTCCTGCGCGTCGAAGGCGACGCCGACGATGTCGTCCACCTGCTCGGAGACTGGTCACTGGATGGCCTGGGGATCGAGTACACGCGCTTCGCGCTGGCGGGCGCCAAGATCGAGATCGCGAGCGGCGTGCAGGTCGAGGTGGGCGGGGCGCTGACCCTCGCGGCGCTGGACGGCAGTCAAGGTTTCCGCCTCGACGGCGGCAACCCGAACGACCGCAGCGGCAGAAGCATAAGTGCGGCCGGCGACGTCAACGGTGATGGTTTCGACGACCTCCTCATCGGCGCCTTTGGCGCCGATCCGAACGGTACTTATTCTGGCGCCAGCTATGTGGTGTTCGGCACGAGCGGCGGTTTCGCCGCCACCGCGAGCCTGGGCGGCCTCGATGGTGCGAACGGTTTCCGCCTCGACGGTGTCGCGGCCTTCGATCGCAGCGGCTATGCGGTCGGCGCCGCCGGCGACCTCAATGGCGACGGCTTCGACGACTTGCTGATCGGCGCCTACGGCAGCGATGTGAATGGCGGGCGGTCCGGGTCGAGTTACGTGGTGTTCGGCAAGGCCGGCGCGTTCGACGCCGCCCTCAGCCTCGCCAGCCTCGATGGCAGCAATGGCTTCCGCCTCGACGGCACCGCCGCCGGGGATTTCAGCGGTTTCGAACTCAGTGCCGCCGGCGACGTCAATGGCGACGGCTTCGACGACCTCTTGATTGGCGCACTCGGTGTCGATGCCAACGGCACCGATGCCGGTGCGAGCTACGTGGTGTTCGGCAAGGCCAACGGCTTCGCCGCCACGTTGAATCTCGCCACGCTCGACGGCGCCAATGGCTTCCGCGTGGACGGTGGCGCCGCCTATGACCTCAGCGGCAGTGCGGTGAGCGGCGCCGGCGACGTCAACGGCGATGGTTTCGACGACCTCGTCATCGGCGCCTGGGCCGCGTACACGGACGGCATTCTCACCGGTGCGAGCTACGTGGTGTTCGGCAAGGCCAGCGGCTTCGACGCAGCCCTGAACCTGGCCGCGCTGGATGGCAGCACCGGTTTCCGCCTCAACGGGGTCGGGACGGGCGACCGCAGTGGCTACTCGGTCAGCGGCGCCGGTGACGTCAATGGCGATGGTTTCGCCGACCTGCTGATCGGCGCCGATCAAGCCGCCCCCGACGAGCCGTTTGCCGGGGCCAGCTACGTCGTGTTCGGCAAGGCGCACGGCTTTTCCGCCGCCCTCGACCTCGCCAGCCTCGACGGCAGCAACGGTTTCCGCCTGGATGGCGCCAGCGACGGCGATCGCAGTGGCGTCGCGGTCAGCGCGGCCGGCGACTTCAACGGTGACGGTTACGACGACCTGCTGATCGGCGCGTCGTCCGCCGACCCCGCCGGTGGTGTGCAAACCGGCGCCAGCTACGTGGTGTTCGGCAGGGCCGGGGGCTTTGCCGCGACGCTGAACCTCGCCACGCTGGCCGGCAGCAACGGCCTGCGCATCGATGGCGTGAGCGCGAATGACAGCAGCGGCCGCGCGGTCAGCGCGGCGGGCGATGTCGACGGCGACGGCTTCGACGACCTGCTCATCGGTGCGCCCTACGCCGACGGCAACGGCGACAGTTCCGGTGCTTCCTACGTGGTCCTCGGGCGCGACACCACCGGCACCGTGGACTTCCTCGGTGCTGACGGCAACGACATCCTGCGCGGCACTGGCACGGCGGAGGTGCTGGTCGCCGGCGGCGGTGACGATGTGCTCGACGGCGCCGGTGGCGCCGACGTGATGAAGAGCGGCAGCGGTGACGATGTGCTCACCTGGCGTCCGGGCATGCGCCTCGCCGACGGCGGGAGCGGCAGCGACACCCTGCGTCTGGAAGGCCGTGATGTCTTCATCGACTTCACGCAGTTGCCGCGTGGCACGGTGCGCGGCATCGAGACGCTCGACCTCACCGGCAGCGGCGACAACGGTGTGAAGCTCGGACTCGCCGACGTGCTGCAGCTCGGCGACGACAACACCCTGCGCATCGACGGCGATGCCGGCGACCTGGTCGCTGCCACCGGCGGCGGCTGGACGCCGACGCCCGGCAGCGCGCTCAGCATCGGCGCGCAGGAGTACCAGGCCTACACGCTGGGCGCGGCGACCCTGCTCATCGATACCGACCTCACCGTGTTCCTGTCCTGACGCCGCGCCGCCGCCAGGCGGCGCGCATCACTCGTCGATCATCACCACCAGCTTGCCGAGCGCCTTGCGCGCGGCGAGGTCGGCGATCGCCTGACCGGCCTTGGCCAGCGGGTAGCGGCCGGAGACGTAGGGCTTGATCTTGCCCTGGCGATAGAACTCGACGAGCTCACGGTTGTTCTGCTGGTTGGCCGCCGGGTCGCGCTCGGTCCACGCGCCCCAGAAGATGCCGACGATCTGACAGTTCTTCAGCAGCGGCAGGTTCAGCGGAATACGCGGGATGCCGGCAGGGAAGCCCACCACCAGGAAGCGACCCTCCCAGGCGATGGCGCGCAGCGCGGGCTCGGCGTAGTCGCCGCCCACCGCGTCGTAGATCACGTCCGCGCCGTTCGCGCCGCAGGCGTCCTTGAACTGCGCCGACAGCGCCTTGATGCCGTCCTTGTCGAACGGCCCGGCCGGGTAGACCAGGCCGGATTCCGCGCCGTGCTTCTTGGTCAGCGCGAGCTTCTCCTCGGTCGACACCGCGGCGATGACCTTGGCGCCCATCGCGCGCCCGAGTTCGACCGCCGCGAGCCCCACGCCGCCGGCCGCGCCGAGCACGAGCAGGCTCTCGCCGGGCTTCAGCTGCGCGCGCTGCTTGAGCGCGTGGTAGGAGGTGCCGTAGGTCAGCACGAAGGTCGCGGCCTCGTCGAAGGGCATGTTGTCCGGCATGTGGAAGACCTTCTGCGCGCGCGCCACCACCTGCTCGGCCATGCCGCCGTGGCCGAGCATGCCGATCACGCGATCGCCCACCTCGAAGCCGCTCACGCCGTCGCCGACCTGGTCGATCTCGCCCGCCACTTCGCCGCCGGGCGCGAACGGCCGCGGCGGCCGGAACTGGTACTTGTCCTCGATGATCAGCGTGTCGGGATAGTTCACGCCGCAGGCGCGCACGCGGATGCGGACTTCGCCTGGGCCTGCGTTCGGCGCGGCGATGTCGGCGAGCACGAGGGTCTCCGGACCGCCGGGCGCGGTGCTGAGCATGGCTTTCATGGTTGGTCTCCGTTCGTCACATCGAGGCGCGCGGCCAGTGTGGCGCGCGCATGGATTCGGCCCGAGGCTCGGGGTATGGTGCGCGCTCGCCAAGCATCGAGCACAGCGGGCCGCATGATGTCCGACAAGAGGAAAACGGCGCAAGCCGCACACGAGGATCCTCGGCCGTGAGCGCGCACGCGGACGAGATCGCGCTGCCCGCCGTGCCGTGGCGGGTCGACGCGCTGATCGTGGGGCTCGTGGCCGGTGCGCATGCGCTCAGTCACTTCTTCCAGCTGCTGCTCGCGCCGCTGATTCCCTGGCTACGTGCCGAGTTCGGCTGGAGCTTCGCCGAGATCGGCTTCGTGCTGAGCGTCCTTTTCACCGTGTCGGGCTTCGGCCAGGCCGCGGCCGGCTTCGCGGTCGATCGCTTCGGGCCGCGCGCGACCCTGTGCGGCGGACTCGCCTGTCTCGCGCTCGGCGCGGCGACCTTCGCCGGCAGCCACAGCTACGCGGGCTTTCTGCTGGGCGCGGTGTTCGCCGGTCTCGGCAACAGCGTCTTCCACCCGGTCGATTTCTGGTTCATCAATCACCGCGTGAGCGTGCCGCGCTTAGGCCCGGCGTTCTCCGCCCATGGGCTCTCGGGCAGCCTCGGCTGGGCATTGGCGCCGCTGTTCCTGGTGAGTCTCGCGGGCCCGCTCGGCTGGCGCGGCGCGCTGCTCGCCGCCGCGGCGCTGCCGGTGGTGATGATCGTGCTGGTGTGGCGCCATCGCGAAGTGCTGGATGCGCCCGCGGCGGCCGCGCCGCGCGCCGCGCAGGCGGCACCGGCGCGGGACGGTAACGCGGCGGGCGAGTCGCTGTTCGCCTTTCTGCGCCTGCCGGCCATCTGGTTGTGCTTCGGTTTCTTCTTCTTCGTGGCCGCGGCGCTCGGCGGCGTGCAGAGTTTCGCGCCGACGCTGTTCATGGAGGTCTACGGCCTCGCGCGCGGCCCGGCCGCGATGAGCATCACCATCTACATGCTGGCGAGCGCGGCCGGCATGCTGGCCGGCGGCTGGCTGGTGGCGCGCAGCAAGCGGCTGGAACGCAACATCACCATTGCGCTCGCGCTGTCGGTGCTGGCCGCGGTGCTGGTGGCGCTGGAACTGCTGCCCGTGGCGCTGGCGCTCGCGCTCATGGCGGTGATGGGTTTCGGCTCGGGGCTCTCGGGCCCTTCGCGCGACATGCTCATTCGCGGCGCCGCGCCGCCCGGCGCCACCGGGCGCGTGTACGGCGTGGTCTATTCGGGGCTGGACGCCGGCATCGCGCTCGGGCCGCTCGTGTTCGGCAAGATGATCGACTACGGGCTGGCCAACGAGGTGTTCTACGGCGTGGCGCTGTGCCTCGCGGGCGGCGTGCTGTTGGCGTGGCGGGTGGCGCGGTTGTAGGGCGGGTTGAAACCCGCCCTACAACGGCCTGTCCTGTAGGGCCGATTTCAATCGGCCGTGTTCGGCGCCGTCACGGGTTCCCGCAGTTGAAATGCACCGCGCCGTCGACGTCTTCGTCGGGCCAGGCGCCGAAGCCGATGCGGCCGCTGCCCTGGAGCACGTCTTCTTCCCGGCGCAGATGCTTGCGCGAGCCGTCCTCGGCGATGATGTAGCTGCCGTTGGTGCTCTCGTCGCGCAGCACGAAGCGGCCGTTGCGCAGGCTGATCTCGGCGTGCTGGCGCGAGGTCAGGCGACCGTTGACCTGCAGCGTGGCCTGCTTGCCGCGGCCGATGACGCATGATGAGTTGCGCGCGTTGATACGCAGCGACTGGCCGGCGTAGTCGAGCACCAGGGTGACTTCGCTGACCGTGCTCGAGATGCGTGGGCGGGACGAGATCTGGGTCTCCTCGCCGGTGCGCTCCCACGGCATCTTGAAGATCTCGAGTTCGCCGTTCCAGGCCTCGGCCTGCACGCGGTCGATGGCGTGGAGATCGGGGAACAGCGGGCCCGGCAGGGCGTCCACCGCCTGGCGGCTGGTCAGGATCTCGTCGGCCTTGGCGAGCTTGATCACCTGCTGCGCGGTGGTCGGGGCCTCGCCCAGCAGGTCGTCGTCGCGCCACACCACGGCGCCGAAATGCCAGCCTATCTTGATGTGCAGGATGCCCATCTGGAAGCGGCCTTCCTCGCCGGCGCGGCGCAGCGCCGCCTGCATCTCGGTGGCGGCCAGCGCGGCCTTCACCGGCTCGGCGAAGGCCACCATGATCTCGTCGCCGATGGTCTTCAGCGTCTCGCCGGAGAGCCCCTTGGCGACGTCCTGCAGCAGGTCTATGCACTGCGCCATGTCGGCGCGCGCGATTGCGTCGCCGTACTGTTCGTACAGCCGGGTGCTGCCCGACACATCGGCGTACAGCACGGCGAGCTTTTTCAGGGATTTGTCCATGGGCGGTGGGTGCAGTCTAGCCTAAGGCGCGGTTTCGGCCCATCCCGGGCGGACGCGCATCAGAAGCGGGTGCCCGGGTTGCGCAGCCACACCGCGTTCGGCGCCAGGATGTCGATGTCCACCGGGTTGTTCAGCCCCGCGTGTTCTTCGAACCAGTGCTTGAGCGGTCCGCCGCCGACGATGCGCGGCGAGGCGTTGGTGTTGCTCGAGCGGTCGATCAGACCGTGGATCTGCGCGCGCTCCTGGCCGCACAGGATCTTGATGCGTTCGCGGTCCTTGCCGAACAGCCGTGAGTAACGCAGAGGCACGTTGAAGAAGCCCTTGTCCATGTAGAGATAACCGACCAGGAAGCGGTAGCTGGGCCTATCGGTGTTGGTCAGGGACGCATCCGGATCGCCGCTCGGATGGCTGCGGCGGCGGCGCGCCGGGGCCGCGGCGCGATGCGGCGTGACATCGGTGGTGGAGAGCCCGCCGCCGGGGCGATTCCAGGGTGGGTCGAGCGCCGCGATCAGGCTGTGCTGCAGGCCGGCGGCGATGTTCACGCGGAACGAGCCGTACAGCAGGCTGCCTGGGTCGGGCATGGCCAGCAGCGCGACCTCCTGGTCGAGCATCAGCATGGCGAGGATGCGCTCACGGTTGCGAGTGCGCGCCGAGCGTTCCGGGCCGCCCTGCTCGTAGCCCTGCATGCGCAGCGCGAGACTGCGGCTGGAACGGCCGACGTAGAGCAGTTCGCGTTCGCTCGCGAAGGCGTAGAGCACATTGGTCGCATGCGCCAGGCGGCGCACCTCGATGCGCGGTTCATCGTCGTCCAACAGCCACTCGCCGGCGCGTTCGAAGCCGATCTCTTCCAGGCGCTGGAGCGCGGAGGCTTGCCTGTCCACCGTCATGTCCGATGCACAACTCCCAGCCGGCTGCGACCGGCGGCCCGATTGTAGAGGATGGGGCCGGCAGCGCCCACCGGGGGGCGGTTGGACAGGCGCGCTGAATGCCCCCAAGATGGCGCCCGGCGTAGCGGTTGCGGGCGCGTGGTGCGTGCCGTCCGGCGTCCCGAGCCCGCAAGCCCACGCGCAGAA
Organism: Gammaproteobacteria bacterium; assembly: GCA_050186725.1. Taxonomy (GTDB): domain Bacteria; phylum Pseudomonadota; class Gammaproteobacteria; genus JADJYF01. Next base: position 8,456 of record JBFWYG010000010.1, read on the forward strand.
CCAAGCCCTTGCCCTCCATCGTCTTCCTTCTCGGCGCCGCGAGCTTCGTGGTGGTCGCGGTCATGACCGTGACCGCGCCGCTGTTGCCGCTCATCGCGCGGGATTTCGCCGTCAGTGTCGGCGCGGCCGGCGTGGTCGTCAGCGCCTTCGCCGTGCCCTACGGCGCCTTCCAGATCGTGTTCGGCCCGCTTGGCGACCGACTCGGCAAGCTCAAGCTCATTGCCGTGTCACTCGCGGTCTCGACCCTGTTCGTGCTGGCCTCGGGGCTCTCGGGTGGGCTGGAAAGCCTGGCTGTGATGCGCTTCCTGTCGGGCGCGACCATGGCCGGCACGGTGCCGCTCGCCATGGCCTGGATCGCGGACGAAGTGCCCTACGAGCGGCGCCAGCTGGTGATCGGTCGCTACATCAACGGCCTGGTGCTCGGGCAGATCGCGGGCGGCTGCATCGGCGGTCTCGCCGCCGAGTACCTCGAGTGGCGGCAGATCTTCCTGGTATTCGCCGCGCTCTGCGCCCTCGCATCCGCGCTCCTGTGGCGCGCGGCGCTGCGCGCGGGCGAGCAGCCGCCGGCCGAGCGCCGTAATCTCGGTGCGATCCTCGCGGTGTGGGCGGCCGTGCTGCGCAGGCCGCGCAGCCGCGCGGTCATCGTGGTCGGCACGCTGGAAGGTATCTTCATCTTCGGCGTGGCGGCCTACTACGGCGCCTTCCTGCGCCAGACCCATGGGCTCGGCTACGCGCTGATTGGTCTCGTGCTCAGCATGTACGGGGTGGGCGGGCTCATCTACAGCGCGTTGATTCGCCACGTGGTGCGGCGCCTCGGCGAGCGGCGCATGATCCTGGGCGGCGCGACGCTGCTCGGCAGCTGCTACCTGCTGCTGCCCCACGCCGCGTACTGGTGGCTGACGCCGCCATTGCTGCTGCTGGCCGGCTTCGGCTTCTACACCCTGCACAACACCCTGCAGACGCTCGCCACCGAGCTCGACCCCAACGCGCGCGGCACGGCGCTGTCGCTGTGGGTGTTCATGATCTTCGTCGGGCAGGGCTTCGGCGTGACCGCGGTCGGCAGCCTGGTCGACGCGCACGGCTACACGCCGGCGTTCACCATCGCCGGGCTCGGCATCCTGGGGCTCGGGGTGTGGTTCCACCGCCGCCTGGTGGCGACGGCGGAACTCTGAGCGCGGCGCTCTGAGCGCGGCGCGCGCCGCGCCCAGGGGCGCGTCGGCTCAGAGGTTCTCCAGGAAGAAGTCCCGCGCCACCGCACTGGTCTCGTCGAACTTCTCGACGTAGGCCTCGTAGTGATCGGACTGGATGATGTGCAGCTGCTTCGGCCCTGGCACCATGGCGTAGTGATCGAGCGCGATGTCGGTCGGGGTGCAGGTGTCGAACTCCGAGACGATCATCAGAAGCGGCGTCGGGCTGATGAGCTTCATGTAGCCGCTCACGTCGTAGGCCAGCATGTGGTCGATGGAGCGCAGCGTGACGCGGTTCTCCCAGGTCGACTTCTTGCCCGGGCCGACATAGCGGTGGATGAAGTTGTAGGTCTGCTCGCCGGGGAACAGGTGTGGCTCGTTGGGGTCCAGCGAGCACATCTTCATGTACATCGACGGCTTGCCCTCGACGCGGCGCTTGCGATCCTCGTCCAGCATGGCGAGAAATTCCTTCATCTTCACCACCGGCACGAACTGCTGCAGGTTGCGCACGCCGTTCATGAAGGGCACCTGGCTGACCACCGCCTTGACGCGCTTGTCGAGGCCGGCAACCGCGCACACCGTGCCGCCGGTGTAGCTCGTGCCCCAGATGCCGATGCGATTGGCGTCGCATTCCTTCTGCATCTGCGCGAAGGTGATGGCGCTGCGGTAGTCGCGCATCTGCGCGACCGGGTCGATGTCGGCGCGCGGCTTGCCCTCGGAGGCGCCGAGGCAGCGGTTGTCGTACACCAGCACCGCGAGACCGGCCTTGCAGAAGGCGTCGGCGTAGTCGTCGAGCCCCTGTTCCTTCACGCCGGAGAAGCCATGCGCCATGACCACCGTCGGGAACGGTCCCTTGCCCTTGCTCGGCTTGTACAGCCAGCCCCTGAGCTTCAAGCCTTCGGAGCTGAATTCGATGTCGCGACGCATGTGTTTCCCCTCGAGTTAGCAGTGGATGGAAGAATGCATGACCAAAGATAAGCGCCCGCGCCGGGCTCTGACCATGGGCTTCACAGGTTGCCGAGCACCGGGTGCGGCTTGTAGGGCGCGGCGAGCGCCGCCTGTTCCTCGATGCTGAGCGCTATCTCGAGCGCGGCCGCCGCGTCGGCCAGGTGATGGGGCTTGGTCGCGCCGACGATGGGCGCGGTGACGCCGGGCTGGGCCAGCAGCCAGGCGAGCGCGACCTGCGCGTTGGGCACGCCGCGCGCGCGGGCCACGTGGCTGACGGCGTCCACCACCGCGAAATCGTCGTCCTGGTAGTACATCGCCTGCGCGAAGTCGTCGCTGGTCGAGCGCAGCGTCTCGCCGCCCTTGCCGTCGGCGCTCTTCTGACGATTGCCGGCCAGGAAGCCGCGCGCCAGCGGGCTCCAGGGGATCACCGCCACGCCCTCGGCGCGGCACAGCGGCAGCATCTCGCGCTCTTCCTCGCGGTAGACCAGGTTGTAGTGGTTCTGCATGGAGACGAAGCGGCTGACGCCGCGTCGGTCGGCCAGGTGCAGCAGGCGCGAGAATTCCCAGGCGTACATGCTGGACGCGCCGAGGTACAGCACCTTGCCGGTGCGGACCAGGAGATCCAGGGCCTCCAGCGTTTCCTCCATCGGCGTGTCGCGTTCCAGCCGGTGGATCTGGTAGAGGTCGATGTAGTCGGTGCCGAGCCGGCGCAGGGAGTCCTCGACCGCGTGCACGATGTGCTTGCGCGACAGGCCGCGAGCGTTCTCGCCCTTGCCCATAGGGAAGTACACCTTGGTCGCGATGACCACGTCTTCCCGCGCCACGCTGCGCGCGCGGATCGCCTTGCCAAGAATGCGCTCGCTTTCACCGAGGGAATAGACGTCGGCGGTGTCGAAGAAATTGATGCCGAGATCGAAAGCCTGCTCGAAGAAGGGCAGCGAGGCCGCCTCGTCCAGCACCCACTCACGCCAGGTGGGCGAGCCGTAGCTCATGCAGCCGAGACACAGCCGCGAGACACGCAGGCCGGTGTTGCCGAGGTTGGTGTAGTGCATCGAGGAATCTCCAATGAGGGGAAAGGACAGCCCCCGGGCGCCAATCCACGTCGCCCTGTAGGGCGGACTTCAGTCCGCCATTCATACCAGAGCGCGAAATCCGTGTGCGGAAGGGACAGACCCCGTCCGGGGTCTGTCCCAGCCGCGCGAGCGACCTACGCCGCCAGGCCCGGTGCGTTCAACGCGCTCTCGGTGCGCGGATCGCCCTTGATGCGGGTGTGCATCATGATGCGCGTCTCGTTGTAGTCGTAGGGCCGCGCGCGGTGCAGCAGGCAGCGGTTGTCCCACACGACCATGTCCCCGACCTGCCAGTGATGGGTGTAGACCCGGGGCGGCGAGGTGATCAACTCGTTCAGCCGCGCGATCAGCGCCTCGGCCTCGTCGTCGGCAAGCCCCACGATGCTGGACGCGTGACGCCCGACATAGAGCGTCTTGCGACCGGTGACCGGGTGCACCTTGACCAGGGGCCTGAGCGGCTTGTCGCCGGCGAAGAATCCATAGCCCGAGCCCACTTCCACCTGGTGGCCGATCTTCGCCTGGGAGCGGAAATAGTCGTGGCAGGCGACGAGCGGAGCGATGCGCGCGCGGGTCGCTTCGTCCAGCGCGTCGTAGGCGGCGCGCGCGTCCGCCCACTGGGTCTCGCCGCCCGCGCTCGGCAGCACGTGGGCGGACAGCACCGCGGCCTTGGAGGCGAGGTGCATGTAGGAGCTGTCGGTGTGCCAGCCTTCGTTGCCCTTCAGCAACTGCATGCGATGCGAGTCCTGTTCCAGCAGCTTGCCCTGCGGGTCGAGGTTGGCTATCGGCACGGTGGTCATGCCCTCGGCCAGTACCTCGATGTCGCCGAAGCGCCGCGCGAAGGCCAGCTGTTCCTCGTGGCTCGGGTGCTGGCCGGGAAAGATCAGCAGGCCGTGCTGGTGAAAGGCGTCCTCGATGGCGCGCCACTCGCCGTCGGCGAGGGCGGCGATGCGCACGCCGGTGACGACCGCGCCGAGCGTGGCCTCCGTGGGCTCGATGTGAACTGCCATGACATTCTCTCCTGTGAAGCTCACCCGCGCGCGGGCGAGCGTTGTTCAATCGTTGCCGCCGTGCACGTACAGGCGCTCGCCGCTCAGGTAGGTGTTGGCGGGTGAGACCAGGAAGCGCACCACGCGCGCGATGTCCTCGGGTTCACAGACGCGGCCGAAGCCCGCGCTGTCGTTCAGTTCGTGGATGTCCTGCTTGACGCCGTACACCGCCTTGGCGAGGCGCTCGCCCATCTCGGTCGCGGTCAGCGGCGCGCACACCGTATTGACGAAGATGCCGTCGCGGTTCACTTCCTTGGCGAGCGTCGCGCTGAGCGCCTCGAGCGCCGCCTTGCCCATGTTGTAGGGCGCGCCGTTGGCGCTGAAGTACTTGGTCGCGATGCTGGAAATCATCACGATGTCGCCGCGTGGCTGGGTGCGCATCACCGGCACGGCGAGATGCGAGAGAAAGAACGGCCCGAAGGCGTGGGTGCGCACCACGCGCTCCATCTCCGCCGGGTCGGTGTCGGCCACGCCGCGTCCGCGGCTCGCGATGCCGGCGTTGTTGACCAGGATGCTGAGCGGCCCGAGGTCGCGGCCGATGGCATCGATCGCCAGGCGGCAGGCGTCCAAGTCGTCGACCGAAGCGCAATAGGCGCGGGCGCGGCGGCCGCGGGCCTCGATGTCGGCCACGGTCGCGGCCGCGGCGGCCTCGTCGCGACGATAGAAGATGGCGATGTCGGCGCCGTCCTCGGCGAGACCGAGCGCGATGGCGCGGCCGATACCGCGACCGCCGCCCGTGACGAGTGCAAGCCTGCCGGCCAGGGACATCATTCCGCTCCTCGTTGATGGCGTAAGTGAGCCCGATTGTAGCCTGCGACGGCCGGGGGCCAGCCACGGCCAAGTGGGTAGGTCCGGGCCTGCGTGAAGCCGCGGGTCGCGCGGCGTGCGCATTGACGTCCTGCGCCGCGCGTGTCCCGATAGCGGCTCCCGACGCCGCGGAGCACCGAGTCATGGAATCCACTGCCGACGCCGACCGCCTGGCTGCGCACTTGGCCGCCTACCTGGACGCGCTGCGGCGCGCGTTCGAGACCCTCGATCTCCGCCAGCCGGAGGTCGCGCGCGCGGCGCTGCTCGCCGCCCGTCGCAGTGAGGGTGAGGCACTGCGCGGCGCCTGCGGTGCCCTGGCGGCGGACGACGCGCCGCTCGCGCTGGCGCTGCGGACCGCCGCGGACGAGGCCGAAGCGAGCGCGTCACGCCTGCTCGGGCCGGTGACCGGTGACGTCGGCGTGACCATCCTCGCCGCGCGCCGCGCCTATGCGCGCGCGCTCGCCGCGGTCTACCCGTGGGCGGCGCGCCTGCCGGCGCTCGACGCCTGGTGGCGCGAAGCGGGTGTGCCACCGCGCGACCCGGCGCCGGGCGAGGCCGCGCGCGGCGTGATCCCGCACCCACCAGGCGGCGGGCACGCCGGCTATGCGCTCTACGTGCCGGAGGACTACCGTCCCACCTCGCCACGCCCGCTGCTCGTCGCGCTGCACGGCGCCTATGGCGATGGCGCGGAGTACGTGTGGACCTGGGTCACCGCCGCGCGCAGCCACGGCTGGCTGGTGCTCGCGCCCAAGTCGCGCGACGTCACCTGGTCGCTGCTCGACCCGGCGGTGGACATCGCCAACCTGCGCGCGGCCGTGGCCGAGGTGCAGGCCGGCTACCTGGTCGATGCCGAACGCCTGTGGCTGACCGGGCTGTCCGACGGCGGCAGCTTCAGCTACGTCGCGGGTCTGTCCTGTCCGAGCCTGTTCCGCTCCGTGGCGCCGGTGGCGGGTGTGCTGCACCCGGTGACGGATCGCCTGCTGCGCGCCAAGCAGGGGCTCGAGGTGCCGCTCTGCATCGTGCACGGTGCGCGCGATCCGATCTTCGACGTGCGCGGCGTGCGTTCCACCACCGCGCTGTTGCAGAAGCTCGGCTACCGGGTCGACTACCACGAACTGCCGGATTGGGCCCATGCCTGGACCGACGACATCAACCTGCGGCTGCTGCGACCCTGGTTCGCGGCGCTCACGTGAGGTCGTCATGAGTCGTTGGCGGCCACCTGGCGAATCGACCACGCCCTACATCACGGCCGCGGGCTACCGCGCGCTGGAGGAGGAGGCCAAGGCGCTGATGACGCGCCGCCGCGAGGTGGTGGTGCATCTCGCCGCCGCGGCGGCCGAAGGCGATCGCTCCGAGAACGCCGAGTACATCTATCGCAAGAAGGAACTGCGCGAACTGGACCGGCGCCTGGGCTACCTGCAGCGGCGCATGCCGGGCCTGACCGTGGTGCGCGCGGTACCGGCGGCGCAGGACCGCGTGTTCTTCGGCGCGCGCGTCACGGTCGAACTGCCGTCCGGCGAGACCCGCTGCTATCGCCTGGTGGGCGGCGACGAGGCCGACGCCGCGCGCGGCGAGATCAGCGTCGATGCGCCGGTGGCCAAGGCGCTGTTGAAGCGCGCGCTGGACGACGAAGTGCTGCTCGGCGGCGAGCGCTGCGTGGTGACGGACATCGAGTATCCTGATCCCACTGTCTGACCCTCGCCGCGCTTCACCCGGACCTCACACCCATGCCGCTCTTCAACCGTATCGATGCCCGCGCCTCGCAGGACCGGCTCGAGCGCCTGATCGAGGATCGCCTCGCGCCGGGCGCGGACCGCGCCGCCATCGACGCGCTGATCTGGACGCTGTTCGGCGAGCGCTGGGCGGTGATGTTCACCGACCTCATCGGCTTCTCGCGGCGCGTCGCCGAGTTCGGCATCATCGATTTCCTCGAGACCATCCACATCTCCCATCGGCTGCTGGTGCCCTGCCTCGAGCGGCGCGGCGGCATCCTGCTGAAGACCGAGGGTGACAGCATGCTGGTGATCTTCCGCCAGCCGCGGGACGCGGTGCAGGCGGCTTTCGAGATGCAGCGTTGCCTGGCCCTGCACAACGCCGATCGCGGCCCGGCCGAGCAGGTGCTGCTCGGCGTCGGTATCGGCTACGGCGAGGTGCTGCGCATCGGTGACGCCGATGTGTTCGGCGCCGAGGTCAACGCCGCCGCCAAGCTCGGTGAAGACACCGCGAAGGCCGGCGAGATCCTCGTCACCGCCGCCGTGCATGCCGCGCTCGGCGATGACTTCGCCGCGTGCGAACGCCTGGCGCATGCGCCGGCGGGAACCACGGCGGCGTATCGCGTGGGCTATTCGTTGTAGGGCCGATTTCAATCGGCCGACGGCGGCATTGGCCAGAGGCATGGTTCGGCGCCCTGCATGGCCGGTTGAAACCGGCCCTACAATGCGTCCTCCCAAACCGGAGTCCTCTCGATGTCCCCGCCCGCCAACGGCCTGTGCGAATACCGTGTCACCGTCGGACGCGACTGGCTCGACTACAACGAGCACATGAACGTCGCCTACTACCTGAAGGCCTTCGACGACGCGGGCGAGGGCATGACCCTGCTGCTGGGCATGGGCGCGGACTACACACGTCGCACACACAATTCCTGGGTCGCGCTCGAATCCCACATCACTTTCCAGAACGAGGCGCTGCTCGGCGACGAGCTGCGCATCCTGACCCGCGTGCTGGATTTCGACGAGAAGAAGATGCACATCTTCCAGGAGATGTATCGCGGCGAAGAACTGCTCGCGACCCACGAGCAGCTGGGGCTCCACTTCGACACGGCCGCGCGGCGCGGCAGTCCCTTCACCGCCGAAGTGCGCGCGACGCTCGAAGCGCTGCACGCCGCGCAGGCCACGCTGCCGCGACCGCCGGCGAGCGGGCGCAGCGTGGGCATCAGGCGTCAGGCGCCGGTGTGAAGCAGGGACAGACCCCGAACGGGGTCTGTCCCTGTTGGTTCGACCCGCTCAGAACCGCCCGTTGCGCAGATCGTCCACCGCCTGCGCCAGCTCCTCGCGCGTGTTCATCACAAACGGCCCGTAGCGCGCGACGGGCTCGCCGAAGGGCTTGCCGGCGACGACGATGACCCGTGCCGGGCCACCGGCCGCCGCGATGGTGACTTCGTCACCCGCCGACAGCACCGCCAGCCGGCGATGACCGACCAGCGCCGGATGCTCCGCGCCCACGTCGACCGCGCCTTCGTAGCAGTACACGAAGGCATTGTGCGTGGTGGGCAGCGCGAGCGTCTCGCGCCCGCCGGCGGCAAGTTCGAGATCCACGTACACGGGCTCCGCCTCGACGTTCTGTATCGGCCCGCGCGCGCCGTGGAACTCACCCGCGATGACCTTCAGTCGCTGACCGCCCGGGGTGGTGACGACCGGTATGTCGGCCGGTGGAATGTCCTGGTAGCGCGGCGCGATCATCTTGGCGCGCGCCGGCAGGTTGACCCACAGCTGGAAGCCCCACATGCGGCCGTTCTCCTGTTCCGGCATCTCGGAATGCAGGATGCCGCGGCCGGCGGTCATCCACTGCACGCTGCCGGCGGCGAGCAGACCGCTGTTGCCCTGGTTGTCGCCGTGACGCATGCGGCCGGCGAGCATGTAGGTGACGGTTTCGAAGCCGCGGTGCGGATGTTCGGGAAAGCCCGCGAGGTAGTCGGCCGGATCGTCCGACAGGAATTCGTCCAGCAGCAGGAAGGGATCGAGGTCCGGCAAGGTCTGCGTGCCGATCACGCGGAACAGCTTGACCCCCGCGCCGTCGGAGGTCGGCTGCCCCTGGATCTGACGTGTGACGTGACGCGCGCGCGTTGAAGTCGACATCGAAGGTCCTCGCTGGATGAGCGCCCACCTTACGCGGGCCAAAGCTGGGATGCCACCTGGCGCCGGTCGGCGCCACGCGACGGATCAGGCGTGGCCGCTGGCCAGATCCACGTGCGGCGCGACGAAGGCCAGCAGGCGCCGCAGGTCCATCGCGCCTGCCTGGCGCGCAACCTCGAAGCCGTCGCGGAACACCATCAGCGTCGGGATGCTGCGGATGTTCAGGCGCGACGCGGTGCGCGGCGCGGCCTCGGTGTCGACCTTGGCAAACACCACCTGTGGCGCGAGCCGCTCCGCGGCCTGCGCGAACACCGGCGCCATCGCCTTGCACGGCCCGCACCAGGCGGCCCAGAAGTCCACCACCACCGGCAGGCCGCTGTGCGCGATCACGCGTTCGAAGCTGCGGTCGTCGAGCGCGCGCGGCGCGACGTCGAGCAGCGCTTGCTTGCACTTGCCGCAGCGCGGACCATCGGCCAGGCGCGCCTGCGGCACGCGGTTCAGCTGCGCGCAGTGGGCGCAGACCAGTTGTACGTGTTCGTTCATGGGGAGCGATATGGAGGCGCGGAACGCGGATTCAAGCACGCGGGTGGGCGCGATACCGCTGGCCGGGGGATTCCGCTAGCATGCCGGCGCCCGGCCCGCGCCCGTCACCGCGCGCGCCACTGCCCTTGGACAGCCCTGTGAGTCGAACCCGTCACGCCGCCCCGGCCTCGTCGCGCCCGCGGTCACTGCCATGGTGAACGCGAGCGCCGCGCCGCCCGCGGCGCCGAGTTTTGGCGAGGCGTTCCGCTACTGGCTCAGGCTCGGCTTCATCAGCTTCGGCGGCCCGGCCGGCCAGATCGCCATCATGCACCACGACCTGGTGGAGCGCCGCCGCTGGATCTCCGAAGGCCGTTTCCTGCACGCGCTCAACTACTGCATGCTGCTGCCCGGCCCGGAGGCGCAGCAACTGGCGACCTACATCGGCTGGCTGCTGCATCGCACGCGCGGCGGGCTCGCGGCCGGCGTGTTGTTCCTGCTGCCCTCGCTGTTGCTGCTGACGGCGCTTTCCTGGCTGTACGTGCGCTTCGGCCAGGTGCCGCTCGTCGCGGCGGTATTCGCCGGGCTCAAGCCCGCGGTCACCGCCATCGTGCTGCAGGCGGCGCAGCGCATCGGCGCGCGGGCGCTGAAGAACGCCTGGCTGGCGGGGCTCGCGGCGCTGTCCTTCCTTGCAATCGCCGTGTTGCACCTGCCCTTTCCGTGGATCGTGCTCGGTGCGGCGCTGCTCGGCGCCGCGGGCGGCCACTGGCGGCCCGCGCTGTTCGAGGCCAGCGCCGCGCACGCCGCGCGCAGCGTCGATCACGGGCCTGCGCTGATCGACGATGACACGCCGCGCCCCGCGCACGCGCGTTTCCGCTGGCCGCGCCTCGCGCTGGTGGTGATGATCGGCCTGTGCCTGTGGGCCTTGCCGATGTGGGCGCTCGAGAGCACCCAGGGCGCCGACGGCACCCTGACCCGCATGGGCTGGTTCTTCACCAAGGCGGCGTTCCTGACGTTCGGCGGCGCGTACGCGGTGTTGCCCTACGTGTACCAGGGCGCGGTCGGTCATTACGGCTGGCTCTCGGCTTCGCAGATGATCGACGGCCTCGCGCTCGGCGAGACCACGCCAGGGCCGCTCATCATGGTGGTGGCCTTCGTCGCCTTCGTCGGCGGCCACCGCGCGGGACTGGCGGGCGAGGGCGCGCCGCTCGCGATGGCGATCGCGGCCGCGCTGCTGGTCGCGTGGTTCACCTTCCTGCCGTCCTTCCTGTTCATCCTCGCGGGCGGACCGCTGGTCGAGTCGACGCGTGGCGCGGTGCGCCTGACCGCGCCGCTGACCGCGATCACCGCCGCCGTGGTCGGCGTGGTGCTGAGCCTCGGCGTGTTCTTCGCCGAACACACCTTCTGGCCGCGCGGCCTGGACCAGGGACTGGACGCGTTCGCCGTGGCGCTCACCGTCGCCGCGCTGCTGGCACTGGTGCGCTATCGTGTCGGCATGCTGCGCGTGTTGCTGGCCTGCGCGCTGCTGGGCGCCGCGCGTGGCCTCTTGTCTTGAACCCTGCCCAGCGGAGAGAACCAATCATGACCCAGGCCGCAACGACACTCGCCACCGACGACGGTGACATCGTCAGCCTGCTCGACGCGAGCGCGACGGATTTCTGCGCGCGCGCCTTGCCGCGGACCCGTCTGCGCGCGCTGCGCGGCGCGCGGCCAGCCTTCGATCGCGCGGCATGGCGCGACATGGCCGAGCTCGGCTGGACCGGTCTCGCGTTGCCCGAAGATCGTGGTGGCCTCGGTGTCGACGCGTGCGGCATCGCCGCGGTCTGTCGTCGGCTCGGCGGCGCGATCGCGCCCGAGCCGCTGGTCGAGACGGCGATCGCGGCGGCGACCCTGCTCGCCGAGGCCGGCGCGGACGACGACTGGCTGACGCCGCTGCTAAGCGGCGAACGCGTCATCACCGTGGCTTTCCCCGGCGCCGGGGACTCACTGCCGGTGGCGCGCGGCGACGGCGCGGCGTTGCGTCTCGCGGGCCGCGCCGGCCCGGTGCCGCTCGGTGCCGATGCCGACGCCTGGCTGCTGCCGGTGATGCTCGAAGGCGAATTCGCCTGGTGCGAGGTGGCGCGCGACGCGCCGGGACTGACGCTGGTCGACCTGCCGCTCGCCGACGGCAGCCGCGACGCGCGCCTCGAGTTCAGCGCCGTGCCGGCGCGTCTCTTGGCGCTCGGCGCGACGGCGCGCGCGGCCGGTGAACGCGCGCGCCAGCGCGCGGGCTTCGCCGCCGGCGCCTATGCGCTCGGCCTCGCCGACGCGCTGTTCGCGCTGACCTTGGACTACCTCGGCACGCGTCGCCAGTTCGGCCAGGCCATCGGCAGCTTCCAGGCGCTGCAGCACCGCGCGGTGGATCTCTACCTGCAGCTGCGCCTGGCCCAGGCCGTGCTCACGGACTGCGCCGCGCTGATCGATCATCGCGAACATGCGGCGCGCGCCGCGAGCCGCGTGCGCCTGCGCTGCGTGACCGCCGCGCTCTTGGTGGCGCGCGAGGCGGTGCAGATGCACGGCGGCATCGGCTACACCGACGACTGCGACGTCGGGCTGTTTCTGAACCGCGCGCTGGTCAATGCCGCGCGCTACGGCGGCGCGGCCGAACACCGGCGCGCGCTCGCGGCGCTGCGCGCGGCGTCGCCCGCGAGCGATGCCGACGAGACCCTCGCGGTCGACATCGAACGGGACGCCCCCGACGGCGACTGGAACGCGCTGTCCGACGCCGAGTTCCGCGCCGTGGTGCGCGGCTGGTTCCGTGCCCACTATCCCGAGGCCTTGCGCAATCCGCCGGCGCGCCTGCGCTGGGCCGAGTGCCGCGACTGGTACGCGCGGCTCCATGCGCGCGGCTGGGCCGCGCCCGGCTGGCCGCGCCAATGGGGCGGCATGGGCCTCAACGCCGACAAGCTGCTCATCTTCACCGAGGAGCGCGAACGTCACGGCGTGGCGCGCACGCCCGACCAGGGCATCATCATGATCGGCCCGGTGCTGATGCGTTACGGCAGCGAAGCGCAGCAGGCCTTCTACCTGCCGCGCGCGCTGTCCGGCGAGCACATCTGGTGCCAGGGCTATTCCGAGCCCAACGCGGGTTCCGATCTCGCCTCGCTGCGCACCCGCGCCGTGAAGGACGGCGAGGACTACGTGATCACCGGTCAGAAGATCTGGACCACGCTCGCGCAGGACGCGACCCACATGTTCTGCCTGGTGCGCACCGATCCGGACGCCAAGCCCCAGGCCGGCATCAGCTTCGTGCTGATCGACATGCAGACGCCGGGCATCACCATTCGCCCGATCCGCAACCTGGCCGGCGACGAGGAGTTCTGCGAAGTGTTCTTGGATGAAGTGCGCGTGCCGCAGAGCGCGCGGGTCGGGCGCGAGAACGACGGCTGGACGATTGCCAAGGCGCTGCTCGGATTCGAGCGCCTGTTCGTCGGCAGTCCGAAGACCTGCCAGTACGCCTTGAATCGGCTCGAGACCCTGGCCGCCGCGCGCGATCTGTTCGTCGACCCGGTGTTCGCCGACCGGCACGCGGGCTTCGCCGCCGAGGTCGCCGATCTCGAGGCCTTGTACAAGGAGTTCGCGGCGGCGCTGAAGCGCGGCGAGACGCTCGGCGCCGATGTCTCGCTGTTGAAGGTGTTCGCGAGCGAGACCTTCGCGCGACTCTCGGAATTCATTCTCGAATCCGCCGGCGAGGCCGGCGCGCAGGTCGGGCTCGCGGCCTTCGGCGCGCAGAGCGTCGATGTGCTGAGTCCCTACTACCAGGCGCGGCCGACGCCGATCTACGGCGGCAGCAACGAGATCCAGCGCAACATCCTCGCCAAGCAGGTGCTGAACCTGCCGTCCCGCTGAGTGCCGGTCATGGACACGCGCGACGCACTCGAAGGACAGGCGCTCGACGCCGCGGTGATCGGCAGCGGCGTCGGCGGGCTCTACGCCTTGCAGCGCCTGCGCGACCAGATGGGTCTGAAGGTGCTGGCGTTCGACGACGCCGAGGATCTCGGCGGCACCTGGCACTGGAATCGTTATCCCGGCTGCCGGGTGGATACCGAGGCGGCCATCTACTGTTATTCCTTCGACCCTGAGCTCTTTCGCCAATGGCGCTGGTCGGAGCGCTATCCGCGTCAGCCCGAAGTGCTGGCCTACCTGCACGAGGTGGCGCGCCGGCACGACTTGAGGCGTTCGATTCATTTCTCGACGCGCATCGCGCGCGCCGAGTGGCAGGAAGACGCCGCCCGCTGGCGCCTCACCACCACCGACGGCGTGAGCTTCACCGCGCGTTACGTGCTGGAAGGCGTGGGCCTCCTGTCCTCGACCAACCTGCCGGAATTTCCCGGCCTCGAGTCCTACCGCGGCCAACTGCATCACGCCGCGCGCTGGCCCGCGGGTGGCGTGAGCCTCGCCGGCAAGCGCGTCGGCGTGCTCGGCACGGGCTCGACCGGCATCCAGGTGATCACCGCCGTTGCGCCCGACGTCCGGGAACTGGTGGTCCTGCAGCGCACGCCGCAGTACGTGGTGCCGCTCGGCTGCGGACCCTTTCCGGAGACCAAGCGCGCGCGCATGGACGCCGACCGCGAAGCCTACGTGCGCTGGGCGCTGGACTCCGGCGCGGTGTTCGGCCTGGAGGAGAGCAGCACACCGGCGATGAGCGTGTCCGCGGCCGAACGCGCGCGCGTGTTCGAAGCCGCCTGGCAGCGCGGCGGCGGCTTCGGCTTCATGCTCGAGACCTTCGGCGACCTGCTGGTGAGTGAAGACGCCAACCGCGCCGCCACCGATTTCATCCGCGCGAAGATTCGCGGCATCGTGCGCGATCCCGCGGTCGCCGCGGCGCTCTCGCCGCAGGACTTCTACGCCAAGCGGCCGCTCGCGGTGGACGGCTACTACGAGACCTTCAACCGCGACAACGTGCGGCTGGTCGATCTGCGCGCCACGCCGCTCATCGAGTTCACGCCGCGCGGCGTGCGCACCGCGGCCGAGGAGATCCCGCTCGACGTGGTGGTGTTCGCCACCGGCTTCGACGCCGTGACCGGCAACTATCTCAAGATCGACACCGTCGGTCGCGAGGGCGTACGTCTCGCCGACAAGTGGCGCGACGGTCCGCAGGGCTATGCCGGCATGAGCATCGCGGGCTTTCCCAATCTCTTCATGATCTTCGGGCCCTTCGGTCCGTTCACCAGCCAGCCGCTGGTGCACGAATGGCAGATCGACTGGATGACCTCGCTGGTCGCCCACGCGGCGCGCGGCGGTCATCGCATTCTCGACGTCGACCCTGCGGCGGAGGCCGCGTGGGTCGAACGCTGTCGCGACGGCATGGCCGCGACGCTCTTCGCGCGCACCGACAGCTGGATCAACGGCGCGAACGTGCCCGGCAAACCGCGCGCCGCGATGTTCTACATGGGCGGCATGGCGGCGTATGCGCGGGAACTGGAGGCGATGGCGGCGGCGGGGTATCCGGCGTACCGCTTCGACTGATGCCGTACGCGGCGGGTTGAAACCCGCCCTACATGACCCGTTGTGAATGACGGGTTTAAACCGCCCAACATGTGGCTTCGTTGTAGGGCCGATTTCAATCGGCCGGGCACGGCGTTTGGGATCGGTTGCGCCGTGCATGGCGGGTTGAAACCCGCCCTACAAATGCCGCGTTTCGCCGTGGCGCAGGAGCCAGAACTCATCCTCGCCGAGGCCGGCGGCGGTCCGCGCGCGCTGCAGGCGCCGCGGCGGTTCGTCCAGCGGCTCGTCGGTCAGCACGAAGGTGCCCCAGTGCATCGCGACCGAGCGGCGTGCGTGGAGGTCCAGGTGGATCTGCACCGCGTCGTCGGGATCGGTGTGCATCACCGCCATGAACCAGCGCGGCGCGTAGGCGCCTATCGGCAGCAGCGCGAGGTCCACCGGTCCCAGGCGCGCGCGGATGTCCCGGAAGTCCGGCGAGTAGCCGGTGTCGCCGGCGAAGAACACGCTGTGATCCGCGTGATCCACGCGCCAGCCGCCCCATAGCGTGCGATCCCGGTCCCAGGCGCTGCGCGCGCTCCAGTGCTGCACCGGTGTGAACGTGAAGCGCAGGCCGTGACGTTCGAAGGTCTGCCACCAGTCCAGCTCGGTTGACGTCGCCATGCCGCGTCGCGCGAACCAGTCTTCGAGGCCGAGCGGCACGAGATACCGCGGGGCGCCGCCGGGCTGGCGCGCGAGCCGCCGCACCGTGCCCTCGTCCAGGTGATCGTAGTGGTTGTGCGAAATGAGCGCGAAGTCGATGTGCGGCAACTGTTCGACGCTGAGCGCCGGCGGCATCCAGCGTCGCGGTCCGACGAAGCGCGACGGCGAGGCGCGCGCGGTGAGATGCGGATCGGTCAGCAGGTTGAGTCCGCCGAGTTGCAGCAGGAAGGTCGAGTGGCCGAGCCAGGTGAGGGTCGGCACGCCGCGGTTGGCGGCCAGCCAGCCGACGTTCGGCGTCTCGCTCGGAAACTGCCAGCCGCCCGGCGGCGGCTTGGCCGCGCTGCCCTTGAACCAGCGTTCCTGCTGCCACTTCCAGAAGCTGCCGCGTCGCCAGCCTTCCGGATGGTTGTTGCGAAAGCCGGTGGTGGTGTGATGAAAGGGCTTGGGAGCGTCGGCCATGGCGGCATTGTATTGCGCCGGGGCGGCACAGACCCGCAGATGGGACAGACCCCGTGCGGGGTCTGTCCCTTCCGCCGTTACAGTTGCGCCGGCGGGTAGAACTGCCTATCGCCCAACGCGTCCACCGCTTCCCAGAAATCCGGTCCGGCGTTCAGGGTGCCGACCTTGTCAGGGTCGAGCATGTTGGACTGGCGACGGTAGTTCCAGCTGTCGGGGCACAGCCGCACCGCTTCCTTGAAGTGGTGCTTGGCCCGCTCGAGCTGACCCTTCGCGTACAGATGCCGGCCGAGCCGCACGTGGGTCGCAGCGAGCACGTCGTCGGCGCTCGGGCCACGCATGCGCTTGCGCACTTCCTCCGGCGACAGCGCATAGCGGCTCGCGGCGCCGTGCTTCGCCCAGTCGCGCAGCGCGTCGATGTAGGCGTCGCGATGGGCCATGCCGCGCGCGGCATCGGCATCCGGGATCTCGAAGGTCGCGCGGTCCATGCTGCGCACCATGTCGATGGTGCCGGCCGATTCCGCCGGCCGCACGATGCGACCCTGCTCGTCGATCCACACCGCCTGCGGCACGTTGGTGATGCCGTAGAGCTCCGCCACCACGTGGGCTTCGTCGATGAGACAGGTGTAGGTCGGCGGCGCCTGGCGCGCCCACAGCTCGGGCGACCAGCCCATCAGCCGCGCGAGCGCCTCGGGCCGTTCACGGCAGTCCTGCGCGCGGATCGCGGCCTCGACCGCCTGCTTGCCGCCGGTGTCAAAGGCGACCGCGAGGATTTCGACCCCCTGGTCCTTCAGCTCTGCATACACTGCCTGCCACACGGACAGGTCAAAGCTGCAGCCTCAGTAGGAACCCCAGGAGAACATGAAGACTTTCTTGCCGCGAAAGTCGGAGAGCGAATGCAGCTTGCCGTCGAGGTCCGGCAGGGTGAAGTCCGGCGCTTCGAGGGAGAACAGCGCATCGTGACGCGTGTTCACGCTCTCGCCGAAAGCGATGGCGCTGCCGTCCTCCAGCATGGGCTGTCCCATGTGTCGCGCGAAGGCGGCGAGGTCGACCTTGCCGTCCTTCGTCCAGCTGGGCTGCACGCGCACGCAGGCGTCGCCGCGGCACAGGCCCTCGGTCTCGAGCTTCCAGCCGGTGCCGGCCTGCATGTCCGCCGGCGCCAGCCATAGATGTTGGCCCTCGCGTGTCGCGGCCACGTTTTCCGTGACGCGATCGTCGTAGAGCAGGGTGGTATTGGTCATGATGACTCCTTTGCGAGCGCGAAGCCGCGCGGCGTCACTCTAGACCGTCGCGCGGGGCCAAGTCACGGGCAAGCAGCAGGAACAGCGCCGCCGCGGCGGCGAACAGCGCGCCGCCGCCGAACGCGCCCGCCGCGCCGAAGCCATCCCACAAGAGACCCGCGAGCGCGCTGGCCGCGAGCATCGCCACGCCGGTCGCCAGGTTGAACAGGCCGAAGGCGGAGCCGCGCAGCGCGGCGGGCGCGTGGTCGGCGACCAGCTTGGCGAGCAGGCCCTGGCTGAACGCCATGTGCAGACCCCACAGTGCGATGCCGGCGAAGGTGAGCGTGAGATCCGACGCGACGGCGAGCAGCAGGTCGGCGACGACCAGCGCCGCCAGCGCCGCGAACAGGGGCCCGCGGGCCGGCGCGCGGTCGGCCAGCAGGCCCGCCGGGTAGGCGCCGAGCGCGTAGACCACGTTCATCGCCACCAGCACCGCCGGCGCGAGCGCGAGCGGCAGTCCCACGGCGTGGGCCTTCAGCACCAGGAAGGCCTCGCTGAAGCGCGCCAGGGTGAACAGCACGCCGAGCGCCACCACGCGCCAGAAGCC
>JBFWYG010000010.1:26452-27656 GCA_050186725.1 Gammaproteobacteria bacterium
GCCGAGCGCCCACACGGTGCGAGGCAGGGGCGGGCGCGGGACGGGGGATGACATCGCCGAACCTTGGCGCAGACCGCGGACGAAAAGCAAACGTCGAGGCGCCCATCGGTGGTGCGCGCGGCGCGCCGACGGTGCGCGGCGCGGCGCGCCGCGGATGTTTCCTGCCCGCCAAACCGGCGCCGGACGCTGGCCTCGCATTTGCAGCGTGCGCAAGGCGCGCCTCGTCAGCGCGCCTCGCCCGCGACAGGAGCGCACCCATGGCCCGCAAGCTCGTCATCATCGGCAACGGCATGGCCCCGGGCCGGCTGCTCGAAGCAGTGCTGGAGCAGGACCGCGAGGCCTTCACCATCACGGTGTTCAACGCCGAGCCGCGGGTCAACTACGACCGCATCCAGCTCTCGCCCGTGCTGGCGGGCGACAAGTGCTTCGACGACATCGTCATTCACGACGATGCCTGGTACGCGGCGCACGGCATCACCCTGCACAAGGGCCTGCCCGTGACGGCCATCGACCGCGCGGCGCGCGAGGTCATCGCCGCCGACGGCGGCCGCACAGCCTATGACGAGCTGGTGATCGCCACCGGCTCGCGGCCGCTGGTGCCGCCGCTGCCGGGCCGCGAGCTGGCCGGCGTGGTGACCTTCCGCGATCTCGACGACGTCGACGCGATGCTGGCGGCCGCGGCGCGCGGCGGGCGCGCGGTGGTGATCGGCGGCGGGCTGCTGGGACTCGAGGCCGCCGCGGGGCTGGCCGCGCGCGGCATGCAGGTCACGGTGCTGCACCTCGCCGCGAGCCTCATGGAGCGCCAGCTCGACGCCGCGGCCGGCTACCTGTTGGCCGAGGCGCTGCGCGGGCGCGGCATCGACGTGGTGACCGAGGCGGAGACGCGCGCGCTGCTCGGCGAAGGTCAGGTGAGCGGGGTGGAGCTGCGCGACGGGCGGCGCTACGCGGCGGACCTCGTGGTGGTCGCCATCGGCATCCGGCCCAACGTCGAGCTGGCCGACGCCGCCGGTCTGGCCGTCGCGCGCGGCATCCTGGTCGACGACGGCCTCGCCACCTCCGACCCCGCCATCCACGCGCTCGGCGAGTGCGTCGAGCACCGCGGTCAGTGCTACGGCCTGGTCGCGCCGCTGTACGAGATGGCGCGCGTGCTGGCGGCGCGGCTGCTGGGCGGGACCGCCAGCTACGCGGGGTCCACGCTCTCGAC
>JBFWYG010000010.1:27756-108409 GCA_050186725.1 Gammaproteobacteria bacterium
GGTCAGCGCATCGACCTGCTCGGGGTGCGCAAGCAGGACCTGCCGGCGGTGTGGGCCGAGCTGAACGCGGCGGGCATGGTCTCGGGCCACGCCTACGGCAAGGCGCTGCGCACGGTGAAGACCTGCGTCGGCAAGGAGTGGTGCCGCTTCGGCACGCAGGACTCCACCGCGCTCGGCATTCGCCTGGAGAAGTACCTGTGGGGCGCCTGGACGCCGCACAAGGTCAAGCTCGCGGTGTCGGGCTGTCCGCGCAACTGTGCCGAGGCCACCTGCAAGGACTTCGGCGTGGTGTGCGTCGACTCGGGCTATGAACTCCATTTCGCCGGCGCCGCCGGCATGCACGTCAAGGCGACCGAGCTCTTGTGCCACGTGACGCGCGAGGACGAGGTGCTGGAATACTGCGCGGCCACGCTGCAGCTCTATCGCGAGCAGGGGCACTACCTCGAGCGCATGTACGCGTGGGCGGCGCGGGTCGGCGTCGCGACCATCCGCACGCTGATCGTGGACGAGGCCGACAAGCGCGCCGCGCTGGTCGCGCGGTTCGAGCTCGCCCAGCGCCATGCCCAGCACGATCCCTGGGCGCAGCGCGCCCACGGCCGCGAGAGCCGCGAGTTCCAGCCGCTGGCACGGGTGCTGCGGGCGCGGGCCACGGCATGAGCGGGCCGGCGGGCGACTGGCTGGCGGTCGGGCGGGTGGCCGACATTCCGCGGCGCGGCGCGCGTCGCGTCGAGACCCCGTGGCTCACCATCGCGCTGTTCCGCACCGCCGACGATCGCGTGTTCGCGCTCGAGGACCGCTGCCCGCATCGGGGCGGGCCACTGTCTGACGGCATCGTGCACGGCACGCTGGTAACGTGTCCGCTGCACGGCCAGGTGATCGGCCTGGAGTCGGGCCGCGTGCAGCCGCCCGACCCGGGCTGCGCGCGGTCACTGCCGGTGCGCATCGAGGATGGCCGCGTGAGCATCGGACTGCCGTAACCGGCCCGCCGTCGGCGGTGCCGGAACCAAGCGCCGCCGTCGGACTCAGTTGCAGCATGGCGCGGCGTGCGCCGCCGGCTTAGAGTGAGCACGGCGCGCATGTCGCACTCAAGCAAAGCGGGCCGAGGCCGCCAGTTCGTCCATGCAGTCCAGTTTCGAT
Organism: Gammaproteobacteria bacterium; assembly: GCA_050186725.1. Lineage (GTDB taxonomy): Bacteria > Pseudomonadota > Gammaproteobacteria > JADJYF01. The sequence continues at coordinate 28,894 of JBFWYG010000010.1, forward strand.
TCGTCTTCCAGCGCCGGCCTGCCACGCTGGCTGTGGACCGCCGCCGGCGCAGTGCTGTTCGTGCTCGGCGTCATCGGCATCGCGCTGCCGGTGATGCCGACGGTGATCTTCTGGATTGGCGCGGTGGCCTGCTTCAGCCGCGGGCACTCCGCGCTCGCGAAACCCATCCTCGCCCATCCGCGCTTCGGCCCGCCCATCAGCCTGTATCTCGCCCACGGCGTGATCGCGCCCGCGGGCAAGCGCGCTGCGCTGCTGGCGATGACGGGCTCCGCGGTGCTGATCGTGATCCTGTCCCGCTCCATCGCGCTCACCGCCGCGGCGCTCTGCGGCCTGGCGCTCGCGGCGCTGTACGTCGCGACGCGACCCGCCGCGGCGCCTGGCCTGGTCGGCGAGGGCTACCAGCCCCGCGGCTGAGCGTCGACTGCCGGTCGCGACCCGCGACGTGGCATCATCCCCTGGCATTAGCATTCAACCGGGGAGATTTTCCATGCGCCTGTCCGCGCCTCGCATACCGCCTCTGGAAGCCGATCAGTGGAACGCCACCGCGCGTGAAGCGATGGCGCCGTTCATCAAGGCCGGCACCGCCTTCAACGTGTTCAAGACCATGACCAACCACGCGGATCTGATGAAGCGCTGGATGGTGTTCGCCAACCACGTGCTGTTCAAGTCCACGCTCGCGCCGCGCGAACGGGAACTGGTGATCCTGCGCATCGGCTATTTGTGCAAGGCGGGCTACGAATGGGGGCAGCACGTGCAGGTGGCGCGCGGCTACGGCATGAGCGACGACGAGATTCGCAGCGCGAAGACCGGGCCGACCACGCCGGGTCTCGCGACCAAGGATCGCCTGCTGCTCAAGGCGACCGACGAACTCCACGCCGACGCCTTCATCACGGACGCGACCTGGAATGAGCTGACGCAGCACTTCGACACCCAGCAACTGATGGACCTGGTGTTCGCGGTCGGCCAGTACAACCTGGTGTCGATGGCCTTGAACACCTTCGGCGTGCAGCCCGATGAGGGCCTGCCGGGGTGGGATATCTGACGTGACGGCGCCGCATCGTCGACCGATGCGGCGCGCGTCGGCGGTGGCTCAGCCCTTGCTGTGGGTGCCGTCGCACATCGGCTGCTTGGCGCTCGCCTTGCAGCCGCAGAAGAACACTTTCCTGCTCTCGGTGGCGTCGTACTTCACCGGCGTCATGCCGGTGTCCTTGTGGGCGCCATCGCAGAACGGCTGGCGCGCGCTCTTGCCGCAGGCGCACCACCAGTAACTCTTGCCGGCTTCGACATCGACCGCGTAGGGCGTGTCGGAAGCGCGCACGGGTGTGGTCATCTCTATCCTCCTGTTGGCCGGGCGGTCGCCCGTCACTTTACTTCTTCGTGCCTTCGATGCCGAAAGTCAACTCGACCGTGGTCGAGGCCGGGCCGAGATCGAACTGGTCGACGCCGAAATCGGCGCGGGTCATGGTGTAGGTGCCGACGAAGCCGGCGCGGTAGCCGCCCCACGGATCCTTGCCCTCGCCGACCTTCTCGATCTGCACGTCGATGGGCTTCTCCACGCCGTGGAAGGACAGCACGCCGGACAGCACGCCCTTGTCGGCGCTGCCCTTGTAGCCGGTGCTCTTGAAGGTCGCGGTGCCGAACTTGTCGGTCTCGAGGAACTCCTTGCTGCGCAGGTGCTTGTCGCGCTCGGCGTGGTTGGTGTTGATCGACGACGTATCGACCGACACCTCGATGGCGCTGGCCTCGGGCTTGGCCGGGTCGTAGCTGAACTTGCCGTCCATCTTGTCGAAGCGGCCGAACATCCAGCTGTAGCCGAGATGCTTGATCTTGAACTGCACGAACGAGTGGGTGGGGTCGAGCGCGTAATCGGCGGCGTGGGCCGCGCCGCTGACGGCGGCACAGGCGATGAAGGCGGCGGTCAGCGGGCCTTGATGCAAAGGTTTCATGGGGATCTCCTGGTGCGTTGTTGAAACTGGCGCGTCGCCCTCAGTGGGTGACGGCGCCGGCGCGAAAGGCATAGCAGTCCATCGCCACCACACCATACATGTGACTGTGGTGCAGCAGTTCGCCCTGCCACGACACGCCCGCCGCGCCGAGCGCGACGAACAGCGGCAGCAGGTGTTCAGGACTCGGATGGGCGCGCGCCGCGTGGGGCGCGCGCTCGTGGTAGGCGAGCAGGGCATCGACGTCGTGGGCGGCGATGCGCGCGGCCACCCAGGCGCTGAATTCGTCGACGTAGGCCGGCGCCGACTCCGCGTCCGGCGTGCCGCGCCGCGCGCGCCAGTCGGCCAGATTGTGGGTCAGCGCGCCCGAGCCGATCACCAGCACGCCTTCTGCGGCCAGCCCGGCCAGCGCGCGGCCCAGGCGCCAGTGATGGAGCGGCGAACGCGTCGGGCAGACCGACATCTGCAGCACCGGCACGTCGGCTTGCGGGTACATGCAGGCGAGCGGGATCCAGGTGCCGTGATCGTAGCCGCGCTCGGCGTCGCAGGCGGCGGCGAAGCCGGCCTCGCGCAGCCGCCGCGCGACCTCCTGGGCCAGGTCAGCCGCGCCCGGGGCGGCGTAGCGCATCGCCTCGAGTACAGGCCCGAAGCCGAAGAAGTCGTGCACGGTGGCCGGCGCGGCGGCCGAGCTCAGCGCGACCTCCGGCGTCTCCCAGTGGGCGGTGACCAGGAGCAGCGCGCGCGGCCGTGGCAGCGTCGCGCCGAGAGAAGCGAGAAAGTGCCGCGCGGGCCGCTCCTCGAGCACCAGGGTGGGGGCGCCATGGGAGACGAACAATGAAGCGACGGGGTCGATGATGGCCGTTCCTTGGGAGGTCGCGGAGCGCGCGGCGCGAGGATTATTGGAATCTGCCTATTCGAATACAATCCGGCGAAATTGAAATTGATTGTTTTCCTCTGAAAGACAATCCGAGGGCGACCATGGACAAGCTCGGCGCGATGCGCGCTTTCGTGAAGGTCGCCGAGACCGGCAGCTTTTCCGCCGCGGCGACCCTGCTCGGGCGCTCCAAGGCAGTGGTCAGCAAGCAGCTCGCGATGCTGGAAGCGGCGCTCGGCGTGCAGCTCCTGGTGCGCACCACGCGCCGCGTGCGCCTGAGCGACGCCGGTCGCGCGTACCTCGAGCGCTGCGCGCCGCTGCTCGCCGACCTGGAGGAACTCGAGAGCAGCGTGCAGCAGAGCCAGTCCTCGCCACGCGGGCTGCTGCGGGTCGCGGGCCCGCAGACCTTTGCCGAACTGCACCTCGCCACGCCGCTGCGCGCCTTTCTCGCCCGCTACCCCGAGCTCGAAGTGGAACTGGTACTGACCGACAGGCTGGTGGATCTCGTCGAGCAAGGCTTCGACGTGGCGTTGCGCATCGGTGAACTGGAGGACTCGCGCCTGCTGGCCAGGCGCCTGGCGGACAGCAGCATCGTGATCTGCGCAGCGCCGGACTACCTCGCGCGGCGCGGCGTGCCGCGCACGCCGGAAGCGCTGACCGAGCACGACCTGGTGCTGGACAGCAATCTCCGTCAGCCACAGACCTGGCGCTTCCGGCGCGGCTCGCGCACGGTCGGCGTGCGCGTTGCCGGGCGGCTGCAGGTCAACAGCGCGGTGATGGTACGGCACTTTCTGCTGGAGGGCGCCGGCATCGGCTTGTGCCCGGGCTTCGTGGTGGAGGACGACATCGCCGCGGGGCGGCTGGTGCCCGTGCTGGAGACCTTCGCCGGCTACCGGCTCGGGATCTACGCGCTCTATCCCCACACCCGCCACGTGCCGCGGCGGGTACGGGTGTTCGTCGACTTCCTGGCCGACTACTTCGCCGCGCGTGGGCGCGGCGCGGCCTCAGCGTTGCGGCTCGAGCACGATGACCGGGATCTCGCGTGACTCGGCGCGCGCCTGGTAGTCGTTGAAGGGCGGGTACATGGCGGCCATCTGCTGCCAGATGGCGGCGCGCTCGGCGCCCGCGACGACCCGCGCGCGGGCCTTGAACACGTCGTCCGCGACCTTCACCTCGCAGACCGGGTCCTTGCGCAGGTTGTGGTACCAGCCGGGATGCTTCGGGTCGCCGCCCTTGGAGGCGATGATCGCGTAGCCGCCGTCGACCTTGCCGTACAGGAGCGGCATCAGCGAGGGCTGGCCGGACTTCGCGCCCACGGTCGTGAGCAGGAGCGTCGGCAGCGGGCCGGGTCCGCCAGCGAAGGTCGAGTCCCACAGGTGGGCGCCGGCGCCGTCCTTCAGGTACTTCTCGCGGTGTTCTGCGATCCAGCCACTCTGGCTGGCCGCGACGATGGGATCACTCATGGCGCTGTCCTCGCGTGTGTTTCGAGGCGCCATTGTCGTCGCTCGCCGCCGTCGGCGAAACCGACCGCGGCGGCCGGGCTTGCGGCTAGAATGACAGGACCATGTCAGACGCCGCCCTGCTCGACGAATTCATCGCGTTTGCCGCCGCGCCGCGCGGCCCGGTGGAGGGCGCCTTCCTGGTGGGCCGGGCGATCGACCCCGGCTTCGACGTCGACTGGTGCCGCGCCGAACTCGCGCGGCTCGCGAGCGGCGCCGGGCGCCACGCGCTCGAACTGGTCGCGCACCTCCGCGCGCAGGGCTTCACCGGCGCGAAGGACTACTACCGCGTGGGCAACAGCTCGCTGACCGAAGTGCTGCGCACCCGGCGCGGCATTCCGATTTCGCTCGCCATGGTGGTGGCGGGTGTCGCCGAGCAACGCGGCATGGTCGCGGTCGGCATCAATTTCCCGAGCCACTTCCTGGTGGCGGTGGAAGGCGTGCTGATCGATCCCTTCACCATGCTGCCGGCCGACCGGGGCGAGTGCGAAGCCTGGCTGGAGGCGCGCGGCATGGCGGTGGAGGGCGCGTTCAAGAGCGCGTCGGCCACCGAAGTGATGCTGCGCATGCTGAACAACCTGCGCCTGCTGGCGCTCGGACAGGGCGATCACAGCCGCGCGCTGGAACTCTCGGACTACCAGCTGGCGGTGGCCGCCGAGCGCCTGCCCCTGCATCTCGAACGGGTCGAATCCTGGCTCGCGCTCGGCGTGACCGGCATGGCGCGCCACGAACTCGAGAGCGCGCTCGCGCTCGCCGACAACGCGGCGCTGCGTCAGCAGATAGCCGCGCGCATCGCCGCGCTCGAAAGCAGACCCTCGAGCCTAAACTAGCCCGCGCGGGCGCCGTGCATCACGCCGCGCGCTTCGTGCGCGAGCAGGAGGTCGTGGTACAGCGCGATCAGCACGGTCGTGACCAGCGGCAAGGCGAGCGTGTAGAGCAGCAGCGTGCCGGCGTTCACCAGGAACACCAGCAGCGGGGCGTCCAGCGCGCCGCCGCCCATCCCGAGCGCCGACATCAGCGGCAGCACCTGGCCGAGCAGGCCCAGCACCAGGACCAGCGTGGTCGGCGCGGACACGACCAGCGAGGCGCGCCACCAGTGTCCGCGCAGCAGGTGGAAGCTGCGCTGGTGGCTCTCGACATAGCCACGGTCCTCGGCCAGCAGGATGATGGGATAGAGCATCAGCGCCACGCCCAGGTAGATCCCGGGCACCAGCAGCAGGGCCAGGCCGATGGTCACCAACAGTACGTAGAGCAGCGTCGCCGCCAGGGTGCGCGGCAGCAGGCGCAAGGCGCGCGTGAGTGCCGTGCCGAGATCCATGTCCTGGCCGTAGGCCCGCGCCCAGCAGCGCGCTGTCATCGCCAGCCAGGGCACCAGGCTCGCCGCCAGGCAGACCAGGAGCGCGAGTAGCGCGCCGTCGCCCGGCGGCGGCGCATGCGCGGCGCCGCGCGTGGCGAGCAGCGCCGGCAGATGGGGCAGCAGCGCGATGGCCTGCGCGGCAACCGCGAGCGGCGCGCTCACGCCGAGCGTCTCGCGGTACAGCGCCACGCCGGTGGCCAGCACGCCGCGCGCCGACTGGGAAGAGGTCGGCAGATGAAACCCGTCGCTCATGGCGTCCTCGTGTCGCCCGCGCCGACGCGCGTCGCGCAGTATAGGCGCGCCTCACGCATCCGCGGCCAAGAGCGGTGTGAGCGTCGCGAGATTGTCCTGGGTGATGCCGCGCCGGCCCGCCTCGATGTCCTCGACCATCGCCGCCAGCCGCGCGTTCAAGGGCGCCGGCGCGGCGCAGGCCTCGGCCTCGGCCGCGAGGTAGCCGTTCAGAAAGCCAATCTCGGTGCGCCGCCCGCGTTCGAGGCTCTGCAGCGCTGAGGGGCGCACCGCGCCATAGGGCGCGGCGAGCGCCGCCACCGCCGCGTCGCAGGTGGCGCGGGTCGTGGCATCGGCCGCGCGCGGCAGGTAGAAGCGGCGATGATCGATGACGACCTGTTCGAGCGTCACGCCGCGCGCCCGCGCGGTGTCCAGCGCCTCGCGGTAGGCGCGCAGGAAGAGCGCGCGTCCGTCCGCGCGCGCGACCAGTTCGCCGAGCGTGAGGCCGGACACCGCGCACAAGCCCGACACCGCGCAGTTCCACGCGAGCTTGGCCCACAGCACGCCGGTGATGTTCGCGCTGAGGGTGGTCGGCACCACGTGGTCGAGCAGGGCTTTCAGAGCGGTCAGCCGCGGCGTGCTGGCGGCGCCCGGCTGGCCGATGAAGATCTCGCCGCCGCTGGTGCGTCGGTACTCGCCCGGCGCCAGCATCTGCGCGCCAAAGGCCACGCTCGCGACCAGGGTGCGCGCCGCGCCGGCCAGGGCCGCGACGCGCTCGCCGACCATGCCGTTCTGGAACGTCACCACCTGGCCCGTCGCGCTCAGTTGCGGCAGGCATTCGCGCGCCGCCTGTTCGACCGCGCCGGCCATCATCGCGAGCATGAGCCAGTCGCAGCGCAGCTCGCTCGGCAGTTCGCGTTCCGTGGTGTAGACCGCGGCGCGCGCCTGCTGGCGGCCTGCCGGCGTCTCCAGCACGAGTCCGCGCGCGCGAATCGCGGTGGTGATGGCCGGGTTGGCGGTCAGCAGCGTGACGTCGTGACCGCCCGCCAGCAGCGCGCCGGCCAGCACGCCGCCGACGCTGCCCACGCCGGCGAGGAGGATGCGCGCGCCCATGGAGCTCCGAGTGCGAAGGTTCTGCGTCGATTCTAGCGCGCGCGTCGCTTCGCCTGGGCGTGGCGATTTGCTGTAATCGAGGCTTCGCGTCACGTCGGAAGCCGTCCATGTCCCAACCGCTCTACACCGTCCGTCAGCTCGCCTACGTGGTGCGCGATCTCGATGCCGCGCTCGACTACTGGACCCGGGTACTGAAGGCCGGGCCGTTCTTCGTCGCCGAGCACTGTCCGCTGCTGGACCAGCGCTACTTCGGTCGTCCTTCCTGCGTGGATCTCAACATCGCGCTCGGCAACAGCGGCGCCCTCCAGATCGAACTCATCCAGCAGTTGAACGATGAACCCTCGGTCTACCAGGAGTTCCTGGCCAGCGGGCGCGTCGGCGTGCATCACTTCGGTCTGATGCCGGTCGATTACGCGGCGACCTGCGCGGACTACCGCGCGCGCGGCCACGCGGCGGCGTTCCAGTGCACGGTGGGCGGCGCGGAACTGACCTATTTCGACACCGTCGCGACGCTGGGTCATTACGTCGAGCTGTGGGACAACCACGCGGTGTTCAAGGATCTCTTCGACATGGTCGAGCAGGCGGCTCTCGGTTGGGACGGCCGCGACCCGGTGCGCGCGTTGCCGCTGTGACGACCGCCGCCGGCGCGGGGACTTCGTCCAGCCGCCTCACCCGCTTCATCCTGCTGGCGCTGGTGACGGGCGGCGCCTGTGGCCTGTACGTGCACGCAGCGCTGCCGGCCGAGGCAGAGCGCTTCGCCGCCAGCGTCCAGCTGTTGCCGCTGGCCTTCCTGCGCCTCATCAAGATGATCATCTCGCCGCTGGTGTTTGCCACGCTGACCGTAGGCATCGGGCGCATGGGTGACGTGGCGACGGTTGGCCGGGTGGGCGGCAAGGCGCTCGCGTGGTTCGTGTTCGCCTCGCTGCTGTCGCTGTCTCTGGGACTTGTGCTGGTCGGCTGGCTGGAGCCCGGCAAGGCCGTGCAGCTCGAGCCGCCGACCGCGGGTGCGAGCGGCGTGGAGCGCGGCGCGCTCAATCTGCAAGGCTTCCTCGAGCACACCATTCCGACCAGCGTGGTGGACGCGATGGCGCGCAACGAGATCCTGCAGCTGGTGGTGTTCTCGGTGTTCTTCGGTACCGCCATGGCGGCGCTTGGCGAACGCACGCGGCAGCTGGCCGACGTGCTCGACGCGGTCGGTCACGTGATGCTCAAGGTCACGTCCTACGTGATGCTCGCCGCGCCGTTCGCAGTGTTCGGCGCGATGGCCAGCGCGGTCGCCAAGGACGGACTCGCGGTGCTCGGCGCCTATGGCGTGTTCATGCTCGAGTTCTACGCGAGCCTGGGCCTCTTGTGGCTGGTGCTGATGGGACTGGGCGTGGCCATGCTCGGGCCACGCGTGCTGCGCCTGGTGCGGCGTCTGCGCGAGCCGCTCCTGCTCGCGTTCTCGACCGCGAGTTCCGAGGCCGCCTATCCCAAGACCTTGGAGGAGCTCGAACGCTTCGGCGCCAGCCCGCGCATCGCGAGTTTCGTGCTGCCGCTCGGTTATTCGTTCAATCTCGACGGTTCGATGATGTACTGCACCTTCGCGGTGATGTTCATCGCGCAGGTCTACGGCATCGAGCTCGCGCTCGGCGAGCAGCTGGCGATGCTCGCCGTGCTGATGCTGACCTCCAAGGGCATCGCCGGCGTGCCGCGCGCGTCACTGGTGGTGATCGCCGCCACCCTCGCGCAGTTCAACATCCCCGAGGCCGGCCTCCTGCTGCTGCTCGGCGTCGATCACTTCCTCGACATGGGCCGCTCCGCGACCAATGTCATCGGCAACAGCCTGGCTACCGTGCTGGTGTCGCATTGGGAGGGGGAGCTGAAGCACGACGCGCATCGAGAACATGCCCTGTAGGGCCGATTTCAATCGGCCACGCACGGCGCCTGGTGAGATGCCGTGCATGGCGGGTTGAAACCCGCCCTACAGCGCGCTCTAGCAAAACGGGGACAGACCCCGTGCGGGGTCTGTCCCGTCAATCGAACACCGCGAACAATTCCTCGAAGGCCTGCAGCTGGCCGCCGTTGGCGGAGCTCGGCACGAGTATCGGGGTCTTCACGCCGGCGTCGTACCAGCGCGCGAGCTCTTCGCGGATGCGCGACGGCGGGCCGGCCAGCGTGGTGTCGTCCAGCCACTGGTCGCTGAGCGCCTCGCCCACGCGGTCCAGCCGCTGCTCGGCGACGCAGCGTTCCACCGCGTCCATCTCCGCGCCGTAGCCGGCTTCGCGCCAGTAATTGCGGTAGTTGGGCAGCAGCGCGTAGCTCGACAGGGTCTTGCGGTTGATGGCGCGCGCGGTGGCGAGGTCGTCGTGCACGCAGGTCGGAATCATGTTGGCGATGAAGAACGCATCGTCGGCGCGCCTCGTAGCCGGCACCGTCGCCAGCGAGAAGGCCATGTGGCTGCGCGCGGCGTTGGCGAACACCAGGCCGTCGCCCAGTTCCACCGCGAGCGCGATCATGCGTCGGCGCAGCGTCGCGAGCACCAGCGGCGGCAGGGCGCCCGCGCGATTCGCGGCGCGGTAGGCGGTGACGAAGGCGCGGGTGTCCTCCAGTGGCCTGCCGCCGGCGAGCCCGCGAGTAGCGAGCGAGGGCGCGTGGGCGACGCCGATACCGAAGCGGAAGCGGCCGGGCGCGAGTTCGTGGATGAAGGCGGTAGTCTGCGCGTAGTCCTCCGCCTGCCGGAAATAGATCGGCTGCACCGTGGTGCCGAAGGGAATGGTGTCGGTGACCAGCGCGAGCGCTTCGCACAGCGCGAGGCCGTCGCCGAAGCTCGGACAGTAGAGTCCGGCGTAGCCGCGGGCTTCGATTTCCTTGGCGAGCGCCAGCGTGCGCTGGCGACGGCCGGGGACGGCGGCGAGACTGAGAGCGGGTTTCGCGAGCGACATGCCGGGCTACCTGCGCGGGTGGAGATGGCGGTCATTGTAGACCGCCGATCCGCGCGGGCGACCCGGCCGTCAGGCGGCCGGGCGACGCGGCGCCTGGGCGTGGCGGGCCTGGACGTTGCCGTTGACGTTGCCGTTGCCATTACCGCCGCCACCGCCACGCTTGCGGCGCCGCTTGCGCTGCTGGCCGCCGGGGGCGTCCTTGGTTTCCTTGCGCGGCGCAGCCGGCTGCTGCGCGCGAGCGCGGCGCTCCTGCTGCTCGGCGACGCGATCGGCGCCGAGCGCCTGCGCGGTCTGCGGCACGAAGCCGGCGGCTTCCGCCACCGGCAGGCGACGCTTCACCAGCCGCTCGATGGCGCGCAGCTGCGAGGTCTCCTCGCGATCGACCAGCGATACGGCATGGCCGTCGGCGCCGGCGCGCCCGGTGCGACCGATGCGATGCACGTAGTCTTCCGGCACGTGGGGCAGCTCGAAATTCACCACCTGCGGCAGCTGGTCGATGTCCAGGCCACGCGCGGCGATGTCGGTCGCGACCAGTACCTGGATGCGGTTCGACTTGAAGTCCTCCAGCGCGCGGGTGCGGGCGTTCTGGCTCTTGTTGCCGTGGATCGCGGCGGCGTCGATGTCCTCGCGGGCGAGCTTCCGCGCGAGGCGATCGGCGCCGTGCTTGGTGCGGGTGAAGACCAGCACCTGGTGCCAGCCGTGGAGCTTGATCAGGTGCGCGAGCAGCGCCGGCTTCTGGTCCTGTTCGACGTGGTAGATCTCCTGGGTCACGGTGTCGGCGGCGACGCGCTCGGGGGTGACGGTGATCTCCTGCGGCTGGTGCAAGAGGCCCTGCGCGAGCTGGCGGATGTCGGGATTGAAGGTCGCCGAGAACAGCAGGTTCTGGCGCTTGGTCGGCAGCAGCCTCAGCACCTTGCGGATGTCGTGGATGAAGCCCATGTCGAGCATGCGGTCGGCTTCGTCCAGGATCAGCACCTCGAGGTGCTTGAAGTTGACCTCGCCCTGGCTGTGCAGGTCGAGCAGGCGGCCCGGGGTCGCGACCAGGATGTCCAGGCCGCGGCGCAGGACGTCGATCTGCGGATTGATGCCGACGCCGCCGAACACCACCGCGCTCTTGAGCTTGAGGTGCGCGCCATACTGCACCAGGCATTCCTGGATCTGCGCGGCGAGTTCACGGGTGGGGGCGAGGATCAGCGCGCGCGGCGCGCGGCGCTGTGCGTCCAGGTCGGCCGCCAGGCGCTGCAGCAGGGGCAGCGCGAAGGCGGCGGTCTTGCCGGTGCCGGTCTGGGCGGCGGCCATCAGGTCGCGGCCGGACAGCACCGCCGGAATGGCCTGGCGCTGGATCGGGGTTGGCGTGGTATAGCCTTGCGCTTCGACCGCGCGCAGCAGGGTCTCGGCCAGGCCGAGTGAGGCAAATGTGGTCAATGTATGGAACCTTGCGAAAGTGCCGGCACGCGCTGCCGGCGATGCGGGTGTGTCGAGACGACGCGCGTTGTCAGGGCGGGCAGGACACCAGCGGCACGTCGCCGCTGCGGCGCCAAGCTTAGCCCATATGGCGGCCGCAGGCGAGGCGCGCTTCAGTTCATGCGGATGTTGAAGGCCACCGAGACCCGCGCTTCGTCGGTCTGGTTGGGCGTCACCCAGTGCCGGAGCCAGCCGGGGAAGAACAGCACGTCGCCCTCCGCGGGCGTGATGCTCACGGCCTGTTCCATCAGCGGCGTGCTGGAGCCGAGCTTGGTGAAGCAGCGCCAATGGGAGGTCGGGCTGCCTTCGCGCGCATCGAGAAACTGGATCATGCCCTGGTCGGCGCGGTCGATCTTGAGGTAGACGCAGCCGGACAGCACCGCGTCGGGATGGGTGTGCAGGCTATTGAAGTTGCCACGTCGGTTGACGTTGGCCCACAACAGGCCGTCGTCGAACACACCGCGCGGCGAGAATTCCGGCGCCACCTGGTTGGCGAGCGCCATGATGCGGCCGATGAGCCAGCCGAACTCGGCGTGGCGATAGAGGTCGTCATCGCTCTGCCAGCCGCCGAAGTTCGAGCGCTCGACACCCTCGGCCGCCGCTTCCAGCGCTTCGATGCGAGCCAGCATGGCGGCGCGCTGGGCAGGCCAGTCCGGGGTATCCGCCGCCAGGTTGGTCCGCCACACCGGCGTATAGAAGAGCCGCATTTCCTGCATCGCGAGCCTCCTGTGTCGCGCGGTGGTCGTCATGGTCGAAGCCGCGATTCTAGGGCAGGTCGATGGGGTGGCGCAGGGTCTCTTTTGCTACAAAATTCTTGACCCGTCGGATTATTCTGTAATACGTTTTGCCCATCCGCCGCGGGCCACGTCACCCGCCCCACCACACGAGGCTGCCCCCCATGGCCGACCACCTCACCGATTCCCTGGCCCGTTTCGAGCGCACCATCGCCGCCGAAGAAAAGATCGAGCCGCGCGACTGGATGCCGGACAAGTACCGCCTGAACCTCATCCGCCAGATCTCGCAGCACGCGCATTCCGAGGTCGTCGGCCAGCTCCCCGAGGGCAACTGGATCACCCGCGCGCCGAGCCTGCGGCGCAAGGCCATCCTGCTCGCCAAGGTGCAGGACGAAGCCGGACATGGTCTGTACCTCTACAGCGCGGCCGAGACCTTGGGCGTGTCGCGCGAGCAGATGCTGGACGATCTGCTGGCGGCCAAGGCCAAGTACGCGAGCATCTTCAACTACCCGACCTTGTCCTGGGCCGACGTCGGCGCCATCGGCTGGCTGGTCGACGGCGCGGCGATCGTCAACCAGATCTCGCTCTGCCGCACCTCCTACGGCCCCTATGCGCGCGCCATGGTGCGCATCTGCAAGGAAGAGAGTTTCCACCAGCGCCAGGGCTTCGAAATCATGCAGACGCTGGCGGCGGGCACGCCCGAGCAGAAGGCCATGGCGCAGGACGCGCTCGACCGCTGGTGGTGGCCGACCCTGATGATGTTCGGCCCGCACGACGCCGAGTCGGCCCACACCCAGCAGTCCATGCAGTGGAAGATCAAGCGCCAGTCGAACGACGAACTGCGGCAGAAGTTCGTCGACCAGACCGCCCAGCAGGCCGCGCACATCGGCCTCGTCATTCCCGACCCCGACCTTAAGTGGAACGAAGCGCGCGGCCATTACGACTTCGGCGAGATCGACTGGGATGAATTCAACCGTGTCCTGAACGGCCACGGGCCGTGCAACCGCGCGCGTCTCGCCGCGCGACGCAAGGCCCACGAGGACGGTCAGTGGGTGCGCGACGCGATGATGGCGCATGCGGACAAACAGGCGGCCCGCGCGCGCGGCGTCGCGGCCTGAGAGGGAGAGCACCGATGAGCAGCAAGCATCTGCCGCTGTGGGAAGTCTTCATCCGCAGCCGGCGCGGCCTCGATCACAAGCACATCGGCAGCCTGCACGCGGCCGATCCCGAACAGGCGCTGCAGGCCGCGCGTGACACCTACACGCGCCGCCAGGAGGGCGTGAGCATCTGGGTGGTGCGTTCCTCCGACATCCACGCCAGCCAGTTCGAGGACGAGGCCGCGTTCTTCGACCCGGCGGCGGACAAGATCTACCGCCACCCGACCTTCTACGACGTGCCCGAAGAGTTGAAGCTGTGAACGCCGCGCACTACGAGTACGTGCGGCGCCTCGGCGACAACGCGCTGGTGCTCGGTCAGCGCCTGTCAGAGTGGTGCGGCCACAGCCCGTTCCTCGAAGAAGACATCGCGATGGCCAACACCGCGCTCGATCTGATCGGGCGCGCGCGCATGCTCTACAGCCACGCGGCCGAACTCGAGGGACGAGGTCGCGACGAGGACGCGCTGGCCTACGGGCGCGACGAGCGCGAGTTCGGCAATTTCCTCATGTGCGAACTGCCGAAGGGTGACTACGCCTTCACCCTGGTGCGCCAGTACCTGCTGGACGTCTATCACCATCGCCTGTTCACCGCGCTCACCACCTCCAGTGACGAGACGCTCGCGGCGATCGCCGCCAAGGCGGTGAAGGAGGCGGCCTACCACCTGCGCCGCAGCGGTGACTGGGTGGTGCGCCTCGGCGACGGCACCGACGAGAGCCGCAATCGCTGCCAGGCGGCGCTGGACGAACTGTGGGGCTACACCGAGGAACTCTTCGCCGGTGACGCGGTGGACGCGGCCGTGGCGGAGGCCGGCATCGGCGTGGCGCCCGCGTCGCTCGCCGAGGGCTGGCGCGCGGAGGTCGAGGCCCTGTTCGCCCGCGCGGGGCTCAGCGTGCCGCGCGACGACTGGCAGGCGAGCGGCGGACGCGCCGGCCTCCACACCGAGCACATGGGTCGCCTGCTCGCCGAACTGCAGTTCGTGCAGCGCGCCTACCCGGGTGCGCGGTGGTAATGGCGACCGGGCGCCCCACCGGCAGCGCGACCGTCGAGGCGACGGTGCGCGCGCTGCTGGAGGACGTGCGCGATCCCGAGATCCCGGTGCTGACGCTGGCAGATCTCGGTGTGCTGCGTGACGTGGCGGTGGAGGGCGGTCGCGTGACGGTCACGATCACGCCGACCTACAGCGGCTGTCCGGCCATGCACACCATGGAACAGGACGTGCGTCAGGTGCTGGCCGAGGCCGGCTATCGCGACGTGGTGGTCAAGACCCGCCTCGCGCCGGCCTGGACCACCGACTGGCTGACGCCGACGGCCCACGCCAAGCTGCGCTCGGTCGGCATCGCGCCGCCGGCCAACGTCACCACTGACAAGCGCGTGCTGCTCGGCGAGGACGTGCCCTGTCCGCGCTGCGCCTCGCGCCGGACCGAGAAAGTGAGCGAGTTCGGCTCCACTGCCTGCAAGGCGCTGTATCGCTGCCGCGACTGTCTCGAACCCTTCGACTATTTCAAGTGCCTGTGATTGACGGGCCACGAGGACTGCCATGGTCGCCGCCGGTTTTCATTCCCTGACCATCGCCGAGGTGCAACGCGAGACCGAGGACGCTGTGTGCCTGCGCTTCGAGGTCCCGCCGGCGCTGGCCGCGACCTTCGCCTTCACGCAAGGGCAGTACCTGACGTTACGCCGCGACCTCGACGGCGAGGACGTGCGCCGCTCCTATTCCATCTGCAGCGGTGTCGATGACGGTGAACTGCGCGTGGCGGTGAAGCGCATCGAGGGCGGGCGGTTCTCCACCTGGGCGAACGACGAACTCACCGTCGGTACCGCGGTGGAGGTCATGCCGCCCGCGGGCAGCTTTCACACGCCGCTCGCCGCCGAGCATGACAAGAACTACCTGTGCATCGCCGCGGGCAGTGGCATCACGCCGGTGCTGTCCATCGTCAAGTCCATCCTGTCGCGCGAACCGCGCAGCCACGTGACCCTGCTCTATGGCAACCAGAAGGTCGCGAGCATCATGTTCCGCGAAACGCTGGAGCGGCTGAAGAATCGCTACATGGCGCGCTTTCAGCTGATTCACGTGCTGTCGCGCGAACATCGCGACGTCGACATCCTGAACGGCCGCATCGACAACCGCAAAGGCGCGGCCTTGTGCCGCAACCTGCTCGATCTCTCCGCGGTGGACGAATTCTTCCTGTGCGGACCGGAGGGCATGATCTCCGAAGTCTCGCGTGGACTGCGCGGCGCTGGCGTCGACGAGGCGCGCATCCATTACGAGCTGTTCGGCGCCTCCGCGGCCGATGCGGCGGCCGCCATCCTGCGCCACCAGGCGCGCGCGCGGCGCTATGGCGGCAAGGTGAGCCGCGTGACGGTCAAGGCCGACGGCCGCGAGACGGTGTTCGACCTCTCGCCGGACGGCGAGAACATCCTCGACGCGGCGCTCGAAGCGGGCGTCGATCTGCCGTTCGCCTGCAAGGGTGGCGCCTGCGCGACCTGCAAGGCGCGCGTCACCCACGGCGAAGTGGAGATGGATGTGCGCCACGCGCTGGAGGACAGCGAGATCGCCGCCGGCTTCGTCTTGAGCTGCCAGGCGCATCCGCTGTCCGACGAGGTCACCCTGGACTTCGATCGCGCGGTGTGAGCGTGGGACGGGCCGGCGCCGGCGCGCCGCTCGCCGCGGCGCTGGACACCCTTGCGCGGTCGCTCGCGCCGCGCGCCGGCTCGCTGGCCGTCACCCTGTTCGGCGACGTGATCGCGCCGCAGGGCAACAGCGTGTGGCTCGGCGACCTGGTGGCGGCGATGCGCGACTTCGGTCTGAACGAGCGCCAGGCGCGCACCGCGCTGTTTCGCCTGGTGCGCGAAGGCTGGCTGGAAGCGCGCGCCGTGGGACGACGCAGCCTCTACGCCTACACCGCGTGGGGACAGCGCCAGTACGCGCGCGCCGCGGAACGCATCTATGCCGCCGGGACGCCCGCCTGGGACGGGCAGTGGACCCTGGTGTCGAATGTCGCGCTCGCGCCCGCGATGCGCGACGAATTGAAGCGTCGACTCGGCTGGCTCGGCTTTGGCGCGCTTGGCGCCGGCCTGCTCGCCCATCCACGCGCGCCGCGCGCGGCGCTGACCGACACGCTGCGCGAACTCGAGTGCAGCGAGCAGGTGGTGGTGTGGCACGCCACGGCCGCGCTGGACGCACCGCTCGTGAGCCTGGTGCGCGGCGCCTGGCGGCTGGACGAACTCGGCCAGCGCTTCGCGGATTTCGTCGCGCGCTTCCAGCCCTTCGAGGCCCTGCTGCACGGCGAGGTCGCGCCCAGCGAGGCCTTCCTGCTGCGCGTGCTGCTGGTGCACGAGTACCGGCGTATCCTGCTGCGCAGCGCCGATCTGCCACCCGAACTCTTGCCCGGCGCCTGGCCCGGGCACGCGGCGCGCGCACTGGCCTCGCGCCTCTACCAGGCGCTGCATTCGCCGGCCTGCCTGCACGCGAGCGCGGCGCTCGCGAACGAGCACGGGCCGCTGCCGGCGCCGGACGCGGCCTTTGTCACGCGCTTCGGCGGACTCGTCGCCGACCCTCGAAACGGCTGACGCTTGCATGGCTATTTGCGCGAGCCGCCACTAGCATTAGGCACCCCGGCGCCCAAGCCGGCCTGCGAGGTTTCAGCGTCATGAGCATCGCCGCCACGCCCAGCGCCCTGCGCGAGATCGCCGACATGCCGGCGCCCAAGGGCTTGCCGCTGTTCGGCAACTTCTTCGAGATCGATCTGAATCACTTCCACCAGGTGCTGGAACGCTGGGCCGATCAGCTGGGGCCGGTATACAGCTTCGCGATCGGGCCGCGACGCATGGTGGCGCTGGCCGACCCCGAGGCGATGAAGCGCATGTTCCGCGAGCGGCCGGACACCTTTCGGCGCACGCGCCGCCTGGCCGACGCGCTCGCGGAGATGCGCTTCACCGGCGTGTTCTCGGCGGAGGGCGATACCTGGCGGCGCCAGCGCAAGCTGGTCGCGATGGCCTTGAACACGGCGCATCTGAAGTCCTTCTACCCGAGCATGCGCATCACCACCGAACGCCTGCTGGCGCGCTGGCAGCGCGCGGCGCGCGACGGCGTGGACATCGACTTGTGCGCGGATCTCATGCGCTACACCGTCGACGTCACCACCCAGCTCGCCTTCGGCATCGACTTCAACACCCTCGAGACCGAAGGGCCGGTGATCCAGCAGAAGCTCGACAAGGTCTTCCCGGTGTTGAATTCCCGCATCAACGCGCTGGTGCCCTACTGGCGGCACTTCCGTCTGCCGCGCGATCGCGAACTGGACGCGGCGCTGGCCGACATCCAGCTGCGGGTCAACGCCATCATCGCCGACGCGCGCGCGCGCATGGCCGCCGATCCCGCGCTGTACGAGGCGCCGACCAATTTCCTGGAGGCGATCATCGCCGCCAAGGAATCCGAGGGCATCGAGTTATCCGACGAAGACATCTACGGCAACGTCTGCACCTTGCTGCTGGCCGGCGAGGACACCACCGCGAACACCATTGCCTGGGCGGTGAACTTCTTCATCGAACAGCCGGCGCTCTTCGCGCGCGCGCGCGCCGAGGCGGACGCGGTGCTCGGCCATTCGCCGGTCGCGACCGACGTCGACCAGGCCGGCGAACTGCCCTTCATCGAGGCCTTCTACAACGAGACCATGCGGCTCAAGCCGGTCGCGCCGATCAACGCGATGGAGCCGCTGGAAGACGTGGAGCTCATGGGCTACCGCATTCCGCGCGGCACGGTCGTCATGATGCTCACGCGGCACATGGCGACCGACGAGGCGCGCTTCGGCGACGCCAGGCGTTTCGACCCGGACCGCTGGCTGCGCGAGACGCAGCCGGCGGGCTGCCCGCACGACACCAGCGCCTACGTGCCTTTCGGCACCGGGCCGCGCTTCTGTCCGGGGCGCAATCTCGCGCTGCTCGAGATCCGCACCGTGCTGTCCATGCTCTGTCGCAACTTCGAGGTGCGCCTCGCGCCGGGCACGCCGCCGGTGGAGGAGCACCTGGCCTTCACCATGATGCCGAGGAATCTCATCGTGCGCCTGACGGCGCGCGCCAACTGAAGGGGAGCGAGGAATGAAGACGATTCATGCGACGCTGGTGGCGGGCGCGGGCCTGCTGCTTTCCACCCAGCTGCCGGCCGCCGACTGCGCCGACGGCAGCGGCCCGCAGGGCGCGGTGCAGAACTACATCACCGCCATGCAGAACCACGCGTTCAGCAAGGCCTATGACTTCGTCACCGCGAAGATGACCGACGGCAAGTCGCGCGAGGACTGGGCGGCCCAGCAGAAGCTCTTCTACGAGGGCGGCGAGGTCAACGTGCTCGGCATGGACATCCGCAAGGCGCAGGCGCCTGACGACGACGCGGCCTGCGCCAAGCAGGCCCTCGTGCCGAACATCCTCAAGTCGCGCGACAAGTTCAACAACCAGGGCACCACCGAGTTCGAGGTCTATACCACCGTCAAGGATGGCGACGCGTGGAAGATCGACGCCCAGGAGACGCTGTTCGACGCCGAGGGCGTGAAGAAGTGGTTCCCGGGCGAAGAGGTGCCGGATTTCGAGGATCAGTATTGAAATCGGGGACAGACCCCGGTTGCGTAGCAACCGGGGTCTGTCCCCGATTCACGACATTCGCTACGCCGCCTCGGCCTGCTTCAGCCGGTCCAGCGCCTGCCGGTGGTCCGGGAAGTGCTGCAGCATGCCCTCGCAGAACTTGCGCATCTCGGCCGGCAGGAACACCTGCACGTCGCGCGGCGGCTTGCCTGGGCGGGTCGGGAAGCGGCCCATGCCAGCCAGGATGCAGTACCAGGAGGTCGGGCTGTACACCTGGCGTCCCGCCTGGCTGCGCAGTTCGCTCAGGAGATCGCCGCCCCTGTCCCACACGGCGAGGATGCGTTCGAGTTCCGGCGTCAGCGGCGTCGCCTCGCGCGCGTTCACCCAGTACTCGGTGTCGCTGCGCGAGTTCAACTTGTAGTGGGTGAAGACATAGTTCTTCACGCCGTCGAAGATCAGATTGATCTTCTCATTCATGTCGGCGCGGTAGCGCTCGCTGAAGCCACCCTGCTCGTAGCGCTGCATGAACATGTCGACCGTGTCCTGCACGATCATGAGCGCGGTGGCCTCCAGTGGCTCGATGAAGCCCTGGGCGAGCCCGACCGCCAGGCAGTTGCGCACCCAGGACTTCTCCACGCGACCGACGCGCATGCGCAGGTGGCGAGCCTCCTGTGGTGAATCGAGCAGGCCGAGCGTCTCGCGCAGTTCGCGCTCGGCGGCGTCCTTGTCGACGTAGTCGGAGGAATACACGTAGCCGTTGCCGTAGCGGTTGGTGAGCGGAATCTTCCACACCCAGCCGAATTTCAGCGCGCGCGACAGGGTCTCCGAGGGCAGCGTGCCGTCGGCGTCGAGCGGGGTCGGCATGGCGACCGCGCTGTCGTTGAACAGCCACTGCTTGTAGGGCTGGAACGGCACGTTCAAGGTCTTGCCGATCAAAAGGCTCGCGAAGCCGGTGCAGTCGACGAAGAAGTCGGCATCCACCTGGCCGTGCTCGGGCGTGTCGACGCCCGCGATGTCGCCGTTCTCGTGCACGCGCACCTGGTTCACGGTGCCGACGAGGTGACGCACGCCGCGCGCGGTCGACCAGCGCTTGAGGAATTCGCCGATCAGCGCGGCGTCGAAATGGTAGGCGTAGTCGGCCACGTAGCCGGTGCGCTCGTCGGGTTGCGGCGCGCGGCGGCTGCCGGCGAGGTACTGGGAGATGAAGAAGGTGTCGGGATGCGCGTGCACGTCGAGGTTGCGGCTGCGCAGCGAGGCGTTCTGGTAGAAGGCGCGGATCGGCCCATCGTCGCTCTGCGAGAAGAACGGGTGGTAGTAGCTCTGGTAGCCGGGCTTCGTCGACCAGTCGGGAAAGCGGATGCCGCACTTGTAGGTGGCGTTGCAGTGGGGCATCCAGTCCGCTTCGGTCACGCCGATGCGGTCGAAGAAGCGGCGCATCTTGGGTGTCGAGCCCTCGCCGACGCCGATGATGCCGATGCTGTCGGACTCGAGCAGCGTCACTTCGAACCCGTGTTTCGCCCATCCGTGAACCAGCATCGCCGCGGTCATCCAGCCGGCGGTGCCGCCGCCGACGATGAGGATGCGCTTGGTGGCTGCGGGAGTCTCGGCCATGGTTTCAACCTCGTACGGAAAAGTCTCGGCGTGAGGACCGCGTCGGCGCAGTATGCTTCGCCGCATCGCCTCGCGCATGACGCCGCGCAAGCGCGCGGCAAAAAAAAACGCGGGATGGTTGCCCATCCCGCGTTCCTTGGAACGGTGAGTTCCCTCGGGACTTTTAGGTACCCAGGCGGCGCATGGCCGACTGCGTGATGTAGTCCGAGATGAACTTGGTCGGCTCGATCTGATCGTAGCCCGACTTCCAACCGCCCTGGCAGGTCTCCGACTGGCAGAAGCGCGTGACACGCTTCGACTGGATGTCGTGGGAGATAACCCAGTTCCAGCTCCACTCGGTACGACCGTCCGCCGCCTTGGTCACATGGCTGCCGTAATCCGGCACGCCAGGCTTGCCCTTGTCGACGTCGGTGTTGTAGTACGCGAAGCCCGGCTCGAACGACTTCCAGGTCTCACCGCGACGGTCGTAGGAGATCGCCTGCGGGTACTCCAGGTTACGCGCATCGAGGTAGATGCGGCGCTTCTGCAGCGGCGCGCGCGGGAAGCCGGTGGGCTCGCCCTCGAGCACGATGATTTCCGGAATGAGCGACTTGCCGACGTTGTAGTAGGTGGTGTTCTTCGGACCACCGACGGTCGGATGCTGCCAGTTCGGCTGGTCGGGACGCCAGTTGTAGTGCATCGCGCCCAGGAACGGGCCGCGGTGGACGATCTTCCAGTTGCCCCAGGTCAGCATCGGGTCGCCAGCGGCCCACGCGTCGGAGAGGAACAGGTTGATACCGGCGACGAGCGGCTCGAAACGCTGGTTGGTCGGGAACCGGCGCACGCGCTTGAACGCGGGCAGGTAGCCGTACAGTTCAGGGAACTTGGCCTGGTCGTAGTACCACTCGTTCATGAACGCGGTACCCTTGATGTCGTTCGGCGCGGTGAACCAGACCGACTGGAAGCGAATCATGTCCTCGTGGCCGTCGAGGTAGGTCTTGCCGCCGTTCGAGTTCGGATTCACCAGACCCTGGGTCTGCTGCTGCGCCCACACGAAGTGGTACTCGTACTGCACGTCACCTTCGGGATCCAACGCGTAGGTCGGAATGGCGAAGATGTCCTGGTCGTGACGGCCCCAGGACAGGGTCACGTTGGCGATGCACTCCTGGCCGGTCTGCGCATCCGGGAACGGATGGCCGCCGATCCACGGCTTGCCGTCCTTGGTGTACACGTTGCCGTCCGAGCCGAACTGCGCCTGGCCCCAGTTCTTCAGGGTGGCGTCGAGGTAGTAGGGCGGGAACTGGGCTTCGGTCTCGGTCTGGGTCGGCAGGATGAAGAAGGTACGGCCGTCCTGCGCGACTTCCTGGTAGACCATCGGGTCGAGCAGGTCCTGGACCAGTTCGACGTTGTCCTTGCTGATGACGTCACCGACCTTGATCTTGCCCTTGGTGTAGGCCTCGATGTTGGTCAGTTCTTCGGGATAAGCCTTGAAGCTGTCACCGGATTCGGCCATCAATGGCCACAGGGCGCTCAGGATGCCGGCGCTGCCGAATCCCTTGGCCGTCTTCTCCATGAAGGCGCGACGGCTGTAGTCGTAGTCGTATTTTTGGATATGCATTATTTCCCCTGCCTTTCCGAATGGAATGGGTAGAACTGTCGGAGCGTGGGAACGCGCCCCACCCCGCAGCCAGCACCCCTTGCAACGATGCGCGGACGTATCGCCAGCCGCATAAGGTATCGCAGCCCACGGGTTCGTCCAAGACCTGGGGCGTGATGGGGACGTCCCGGGTTCGCCAGTAAGTCCCCCCGTCCGGGCGGGTGGTTCAAGCGCGGCCCGGCCGGCGCGGTCCCCGTCCGGGGTGAATCCTTTAATATGCGGCGAGCCGACCTTCGGAGCAGATTCTCATGGTGACCGCGATCGTGCTCATCCAGACCCGCCACGGGCGCACCAAGGAGGTGGCCCAGGCGCTGGCCGACTTTCCCGAGATCTCCGAGGTCTACTCGGTGGGCGGCAGCTACGACGTGGTGGCCATCGTGCGCGTCAAGCAGAACGAGGACATCGCCGACATGGTCACCGAGCGCATGGTGGAGGTGGATGGCATCGAGCGCACCGAGACCATGATCGCCTTCAAGACCTACTCCCGGCACGACCTGGAGAGCGTGTTTTCGCTCGGCATCGAGTGAGTCCCGCGTGGCGCTGACCTGGTGGCGACCCCACGCGGTGGTGTGGGGCGAGTGCGATCCTTTCGGCCTGGTCTACTACCCGCACATGCTGGCCTGGCTGAACGACGTCGAGCACGACCTGTGGCGCGCTTTGGGCCAGCCCATCGAGACCATGATCGCCCGCGACCGCACCACCTTCGTGATGGGCGAGGTGGCTTTCCGCTTTACCGGGCCCATCCGCTACGGCGAGCCTGTGATGACCTTCCTGCGCCTGGACAATCTCGGTCGCAGCACGGTGCACTGGAGCACGCGAGTGGTCCACGGCGAGACCGCCGCCCCGGTATGCGAGGGCACCGCCACCCGGGTCTATGCGCGGGTGCAGGACGACGGCGGACTCAAGGCCGCGGCCATCGGGCCGGACCTGCGCGCCCTGCTCGCGACCACCCCGCGACCGCCGACGACCCTGCCGCCGCCGCTGGCGGCGGTGCTCGACTGGTGAGCCTCGTGCACCGACGACGCTATAGTCGCGTTCACCAGTCTCGAATCACGGACCGCCGGCCATGACGCCCATCGCCATTCCCCACGGCGCCTACTGGTGCACGCCCTTCGCGCGCTGGCAGGGGAGTCTCGCCCACCTGCATAGCCTGGAGTTCGCCGCGCAGGTCGCGGCCGAGGCGCTCGCGGCGCGCGGCATTCCGCCCGCGGTGTTCGATTACGGCGTGCTGGGCATGACCGTGCCACAGCGCCACAGCTTCTACGGCATGCCCTGGGTGTGCGGGCGGCTCGGCGCGCCGCAGGTTGGTGGTCCGACCGTCATGCAGGCCTGCGCGACCAGCGCGCGGGTGCTGGTGCAGGCCGGCCAGGAAGTGGCCGGCGGCGGCGCGAGCTGCGTGCTGGCCCTGACCGCCGACCGCGTCTCCAACGGCCCTCATCTCTACTACCCGAACCCGCAGGGCGCGGGCGGTACAGGGGACAGCGAGGACTGGGTGCTGGGCAATTTCGAGCGCGACCCCTTGGCCGGCTGCAACATGCTGGCGACCGCCGAGAACTGCGCGCGCCGCTGGCAGGTGAGCCGCGAGGCGCAGCACGACCTGGTGCTGCGACGGTACGCGCAATACCTCGAGGCGACCCGGCCCGACGTCGCGGGCAGGACGTTCCAGTCGCGCTACATGGTGACGCCGCTCGCGGTGCCCGATCAGCGCGGCCGGCGCGTCGTCACTACGCTCGAGGGCGACGAGGGCATCCACCCGACCACCGCCGAGGGCCTCGCGCGCCTCGCGCCGGTGCAGGCCGACGGCACCGTCACCTACGGCGCCCAGACCCATCCCGCCGACGGCAATGCCGGCATGGTGATCACGACCCCGGACCGGGCGCGCGAGCTGGCCCGCGATCCTGGTGTGCGCATCGAACTCGTGGCGAGCGGCCAGGCGCGCACAGAACTGGCCTATATGCCGGCCGCGCCCATCGCCGCCGCGCGCCGCGCGCTCGACGCGGCCGGCCTCGGCATCGCCGACCTCGCGGCGATCAAGTCGCACAATCCCTTCGCGGTGAACGACATCCTCTTCGCGCGCGAGACCGGCGCCCCGCTCGAGCGCATGAACAACTACGGCTGCTCGCTGATCTGGGGCCACCCGCAGGCGCCGACCGGCATGCGCGCCATCATCGAGCTCATCGAGGAACTGGTGATGCGCGGCGGCGGCCACGGTCTGTTCCACGGCTGCGCCGCCGGGGATACGGCGATGGCGGTGGTCGTTCGCGTGCACTGAGCGGCGATGGACGTCGAAGGCGACATCCACGTGCCGGCGCCGCCCGAGGTGGTGTGGGAACGGCTCATCGATCCGGCCGTTCTGCAGCGCTGCATTCCCGGCTGCACGCGCATGACGCGGCTCGCCGAACATCGCTTCGAGGCCGAGATCGAAGTGCGCTATGGCCCGGTACACGCGAGCTTCCTGACCGACATCACGCTCTCCGACGTGGTCGCCCCGGCGCACTACGTGCTCTCCGGGCGCGGTCACGGCGGGCTGGCCGGGGTGGGCGAGGGCCGTGCCGAGGTGAGTCTCGACCCGGCGCCGGCCGGCACCGTGGTGCGTTATCGGGCCGCGCTCAGCGCCGCCGGCGCGTTGGGACGCATCGGCTCGCGCCTGCTCGGCGGCACCACACGGCGTCTCATCGACCGCTTCTTCGCGGCCTTCCTCGCGAGCTTCGACGAGGATCCGGTCAGCGCCGCAGATCGAGCGTGAAGGGCATGTCCGGCGAGATCTCCGGCGTCTGCCATTCGAACGGTCCCTGGCTGTGGCCCTGGCGCTCGAAGCGCGCCAGCCGTCGCGCCTCGGCTTCGCGCGCGTTGACCGGGTAGGTCTCGTAGCTCCGTCCGCCGGGGTGGGCGACGTGGTAACGGCAGCCGCCGATGGCGCGGCCGTTGGCGCGGTCGACGAGATCGAAGGTCAGCGGCCCGTGGGCGTGGATGGTGGGGTGCAGCGCCGAGGGCGGGTCCCAGGCCTTGAAGCGCACGCCGCCGACGAAGTTGCCCTCCACGCCGGTCGGCTGCATGGGCATGGGGCGACCGTTGCAGGCCACGCCGTAGCGCTCCGGCACGAAGCCCGTCACCTCCACCTGCAGCCGCTCCAGCGACGAATCGACGTAGCGCGCGGTGCCACCTGCGGCGCTCTCCTCGCCCAGCACGTGCCACGGTTCCAGCGCGGTGCGCAGCGTCAGTTCCATGCCGCGATGCGCGATGGAGCCGAAGCGCGGAAAGCGGAACTCGAAGAACGGCGCGTACCAGTCGCGCTCGAAGGCATAGCCGCGCTGGTTCAGTTCGTCGATGACCTCGCCGAAGTCCGACCACACGAACCACGGCAGCATGAAGCGATCGTGCAGCTGGGTGCTCCAGTGGATCAGGCGATGTTCGTAGGGCTGGTCCCAGAAGCTCGCGACGAGCGCGCGCAGCAGCAGCATCTGCGTGAGACTCATGCGCGCGTGGGGCGGCATCTCGAAGGCGCGGAACTCGAGCAGGCCACGGCGTCCGCCGGCATGGTCGGGCGAGTACAGCTTGTCTACGCAGAATTCCGAGCGATGGGTGTTGCCGGTGAGATCGACCAGCTGGTTGCGCATCACGCGATCGACCACCCACGGCGCGACGTCCTCGCTGCCGCGTGGCAGCTGGGCGAGCGCGGTCTCGAGTTCATGCAGGCGATCGTCCCGCGCCTCGTCGACCCGCGGCGCCTGGCTGGTGGGGCCGATGAAGAGGCCGGAGAACAGGTAGGACAGCGAAGGATGGTTCTGCCAGTAGCGCACCAGGCTGCCGAGCAGGTGCGGGCGGCGCAGCAGCGGCGAGTCCGCCGGCGTCTCGCCGCCGAGCGTCACGTGGTTGCCGCCACCGGTGCCCGTGTGTCGGCCATCGAGCATGAACTTCTCGGTCGCGAGCCGCGCCTGGCGCGCTTCCTCGTAGAGCGTGGTGGTGGTCTCCTTGAGCCCGTCCCAGTTCGAGGCCGGATGGACATTGACCTCGATGACACCGGGGTCGGGCGTGATCTGCAGCAGTGACAGGCGCGGGTCGCGCGGCGGCTCGTAGCCCTCGATCACCACCGGCTGGCGGAGTTCTGCCGCGCAGGCCTCGACGGTGTGGATCAGCTCAACGTAGTCGGCCAGGCTCGTCACCGGCGGCAGGAACACGTGCAGCCGGCCGTCGCGCACTTCGGTGCAGAGCGCCGTGCGCACGATGGCGTCGGGGTCTTCCGGCCCGGCCGGCACCGCCACCTGCGCGCGCGGCGTTTCGTCGGCCGGCGCGCGCGGCGCGTTGCGATACCAGTGGCGTGGCATCAGCGGTTGGGGCGGCGCGAAGGGGTCCTGCGCGTGGGGCGCTTCGCGATCGATGTCGCCCACCGCCGGCAGTGAACTCATGGGCAGGCGGAGCCCCAGCGGCGAGTCGCCGGGGATCAGGAACAAGTACCCGCGCCGCAGCGGCCAGGCGCCGCTCTGCCAGCGGCCGTCCGAGCGCCTGGCGAGCGGTAGCACATAGCCTGCCGGGCGGTTCAGCGCGCCCTCGAACAGGCGCCGCAGGCGCGCGCGTTCCACCGGGCTCGCGAGCCTCGCGTCGCTCGGATCGATGTTGGTCGGCAGCGTGCCTTCCTTCCACAGGTAGTAGTAGGTGTCCTCGAAGGCGGTGTGCACGAACTTGTGATCGACGCCCAGACGTCGGCACAGCGACAGCGCGAAGCGCTGCTCGATGCCATGCATGAGCGGTCCGGGATTGCGCGCCAGGTTGGCGAGCAGCGCGGGGTCGTCCCACAGCGCCTCGCCGTCCTTGCGCCAGAAGATGGACAGCGCCCAGCGCGGCAGCTCTTCGCCGGGATACCACTTGCCGATGCCGTGATGCACGAGCCCGCCCGGCGCGTAGTGACGGTGCAGGCGCTCGAGCAGCAGCTCTGCCGCCTGGCGCTTGTTCGGGCCGTCGGCGTCCGTGGTCCACTCCGGGCTCTCGAAGTCGTCGATGGAGACGAAGGTCGGCTCGCCGCCCATGGTGAGGCGCACGTCGCCGGCCGCGAGCGTGGCGTCGACCTGATGGCCGAGGTCGTCGATGCGCCGCCATTGCTCGTCACTGTAGGGCAGGGTGACGCGCGGGTCTTCCAGCACACGCGCGACGGTGTTGCTGTACTCGAACTCGACCTCGCACATCTCGGTCATGCCCTCGACCGCCGCGGCGTGGCTGAAATGCGGCGTGGCGGCGAGCGGAATGTGGCCCTCGGCGGCGAACAGGCCCGAGGTCGGATCGAGACCCACCCAGCCGGCGCCCGGCAGGTAGATCTCGGCCCACGCGTGCAGGTCGCTGAAATCGGCCGTCGGGCCGGACGGGCCGTCCAGCGCCGGCACGTCGCTGGTCAGCTGCACCAGGTAGCCCGACACGAAGCGCGACGCGAGCCCCAGGTGCCGCGCGATCTGCACCAGCAGCCAGGCGCTGTCGCGGCACGAGCCGCGACCGAGATCCAGGGTCTGCTCGCAGCTCTGCACCCCGGGCTCGAGGCGCACGATGTAGTCGATGTCCTGTTGCAGGCGCTGGTTCAGCGCCACCAGGAAGTCGATGGTTGGCATCGGTTCGCGCGGCACCTCGGCCAGCCATTCGCGCAGCGCCGGGCCATCGTCGGTGATGGCCAGGTAGGGCGTGAGGTCGGTCGCGACCTCGGGCGCATACTGGAAAGGGCACTCCTGCGCGCTGTCCTCGAGAAAGAAGTCGAAGGGGTTGATCGCGACCATCTCGGCGATCACTTCGACGTCGATGGTCAGCGCGCGGGCCTTGTCCGGAAACACCAGCCGCGCGAGGTGATTGCTGTACGCATCCTGCTGCCAGTTGATGAAATGCTCGCCGGGCGAGATCTTGAGCGAGTAGGACTCGATGCGCGTGCGGGTGTGGGGCGCCGGCTTGACCCGCAGGACATGGGGACCGAGGGCTACCGCGCGGTCGAAGCGGTAGGCGGTGTGATGGCGAATGGCAACGCGGATGGTCACGGGGATGGTTTCCCTGCTGGTCGATGGAGCGCTCTGATCATGGGTCGATTTTCCCCACGAGCACCAGCTCAAAGTGGCATGAATCGTGCCAATGGCAGGATCATGAAATTCTCCTGGCACGACTACGACAGCCGCGGCTTCTACGACGAACTCATTGGCGGTCGGGGCATCGCCCGCCCGGCCGGTAAGGCCGTCGCGAGGCATATCCGCTCACTCACCATGGAAGAGATCCGCGAGCGTCAGCGTGCCGCCGAACTCGCGGTCAAGACCATGGGCATCACCTTCACGGTCTACAGCGAAGGCACCAATATCGACCGCGCCTGGCCCTACGACATCATCCCGCGCACCATTTCGGGGAGCGACTGGGACCGGGTCGAGGCGGGTCTGGTGCAGCGCCTGACCGCGCTGAACCTGTTCATCGACGACGTCTACAACAAGCAGAAGATTCTGAAGGACGGCGTGGTGCCCCGCGACCTCATCGTCGAGTCGGGCAATTTCCGCGCGGCCTGCGTCGGCAAGCGGCCGAAGCACGGGGTGTGGGCGCACATCTGCGGCTCGGACCTCATCCGCGACAAGGACGGCACCTTCTACGTGCTCGAGGACAACCTGCGCGTGCCGTCGGGGGTCTCCTACATGCTGGAGAACCGCAAGGTCACCAAGCGCGTGTTCCCGGAGCTGTTCGCGGCCGAGAACATGCGGCCCATCGGCGAATACACCTCGCATCTGTTCGCCACGCTGGCCTCGCTCTCGCCGCGCGCCGAGCGCCGGCCGGCGGTGGTGGTGCTGACGCCGGGCATCTACAACTCGGCCTACTTCGAGCACTCCTACCTCGCCCAGCAGATGGGCGCGGAGCTGGTCGAGGGCAGCGATCTCTCCGTCGGCAGCGACGACTGCGTGTACATGCGCACCATCTCCGGGCCGGCGCGGGTCGACGTCATCTACCGGCGCATCGACGACCTGTTCCTCGATCCCGAAGTGTTCAACCCCGACTCGGCGCTCGGCGTGCCGGGCCTGATGCGCGCCTGGCTGAAGGGCAAGGTCGCGCTCGCCAATGCACCGGGGGCGGGCGTGGCGGACGACAAGGCGGTCTATACCTACGTGCCGGACATGATTCGCTATTACCTGGACCAGGATGCCATCCTGCCCAACGTCGAGACCTATCGCTGTGGCGAGCACGAGGCCTGTGCCCACGTGCTCCAGCATCTCGACAAGCTGGTGGTGAAGCCGGTCAACGAGTCGGGCGGCTACGGCATGCTCATCGGCCCGACCGCGAGCGGCCAGGAGCGCATGAACTTCGCGCGCCGGCTGCGCGCCAATCCGCGCAACTACGTCGCCCAGCCGCTCATTTCGCTGTCCACCTGCCCGACCGTGTGCGGCGGCGGCATCGAGCCGCGTCACCTCGACCTGCGCCCCTTCGTGCTGCAGGGCGCCAAGCACTACGTCACGCCCGGCGGGCTCACGCGGGTCGCGCTCAAGAAGGGTTCCTACGTGGTCAATTCCTCGCAGGGTGGTGGCAGCAAGGACACCTGGATAGTGGATTGCACATGAGCATGCTGTCGCGCGTCGCCGAACGCATCTACTGGTTGGGGCGCTACCTGGAGCGCATCGAGAACACCGCGCGGCTGGTCAGCGTGTACGGCAACGTGCTGCTCGACCTGCCGCGGCCGGCGACCCTGCAGTGGGACACGCTGATCGCCATCACCGGCAGCGCGCCGGCCTTCACCGAGCGCTACACGCGGGCCGACGAACGTAACGTGGTGCGCTTCTATCTCGCCGATGATGCCAACCCGGCGTCCATCGTCAGCTCCGCCGACAGCGCGCGCGAGAACGCGCGCACCGTGCGCGAGATGATTCCCGCGAGCATCTGGGAGGGCATCAACGACCTGCACATCTACTTGGAGGAGAACGTCGACGGCGCGCTCGCGCGGCGCGGCCGCGATGCCTTCCTGTCGCGCGTCATCGAGTACTGCCAGACGCTGGTCGGCTGCATGGCGGGCTCCATGAGCCGCGACGCGGCCTATCACTTCCTGCGCGCCGGGCGCTACCTCGAGCGCGCCGACATGACCTCGCGCATCGTCGACGTCGGCACCGCCAACGTGTTTCCCTGGCTTCAGGGGCAGAGCCAGGCGCAGTCCCAGTCCCAGGAGCAGGGACAGGCGCAGCGCCAGGGCGGGCGCGACGACGGCGCCGAGGACTCACCCTACGAGGCGATCCTGTGGATGAGCGTGCTGCGCTCGCTGGAGGCTTTGCAGATGTATCGGCGCCAGGTGCCGGAGCGGGTGCTGGCCGATGAGGTGGTGGACTTCCTGCTGCGCGACGAGAACTTCCCGCGCGCGGTGGCGAACTGCCTGATGGCGCTGCAGTCCTGCCTGCGTCACCTGCCGCGCAACGAACTCGCGTTGCGCACCGTGGCGGCGACCATCAAGCACGTGCAGGAGGCGAACATCGCGAAACTCATCGCCCAGCACGGCATGTTCGATTACATCGATCGCATGCAGATCGAGTTCAACGAACTGCACGCGGCGATACGATCAACGTGGTTCGAGACGGCGGCGTGAGCGTGAGCGTCGGCGTTGGCGCGTCGAGGAAGTCCTGTAGGGCCGATTTCAATCGGCCATGCACGGCGTCGGAATGCATATGCCTGGCGGGTTGAAACCCGCCCTACAGGCAAAAATCAGGTCGGCGTGAATGTGGGCACTGTGTAGGGCCGATTTCAATCGGCCATGCACGGCTTCACGCCTGCTGCTGGTGCTCGTTCTGATCCCACATCGTCGCCCAGGCGGGCGGCGGCAGTGAGCGAAAGGCGTCCTTCAGGCGTTCGTCCCAGTTGCGCTTCAGCTCGCGCAGGTAGTCGCTGTCTTCTTCGAGCACCAGGCGGTTCGGCATGACGAAGGAATCGGTCTTGTAGGCCAGCACTTCGATGGGCGGGCCGACGGTGACGTTCGAGCGCATGGTCGAATCCATCGACACCAGGCTGCACAGCACCGCGGTGTGCAGCGCGGTGTCGGGTTTGAGGATGCGATCGAGTATCGGCTTGCCGTACTTGCTCTCGCCGATCTGCAGGAAGGGCGTGGTCTTGGAGGTCGAGATGTGGTTGCCCTGCGGATAGATCAGGAACACCGCCGGGGCGGAGCCCATGATCTGACCGCCGAAGATCACGCTCGCTTCGAAGTCCAGGCCGCCGCCGGCCTTCTTCTGCTGCATGATGCTGATCTGGCCGACGTAGTCCGCCGCTTCCTCCATGCTGTTCATGGTCATCAAGGACAGCGGCATGCCGTGATCGACGTCGTGCTTGATCTGGTTGACGATGCCCTGCGCAGTGGCGAGGTTGCCGGCGGTCAGCAGGCAGAACTGGCGCGCGCCGTCCAGACCGAAGGTGTGCATCTTGGAATAGGTGCTGATCTGATCGACACCGGCGTTGGTGCGCGAGTCTGACGCGAATACCAGGCCGGCATTGAGCTTGATTGCGACACAGTAGGTCA
This sequence comes from Gammaproteobacteria bacterium, assembly GCA_050186725.1. GTDB lineage: Bacteria > Pseudomonadota > Gammaproteobacteria > JADJYF01. Next base: position 60,495 of record JBFWYG010000010.1, read on the forward strand.
TCGAACGATCATCTGGACCAGCAAGAGGTCAAGGGTAGGGGGCTCCAACCCGCCACGCAAGGGGTTCTGCTGCATTGCGGGCGCGGCGCGCGTGAACATGTTTGAACTTGCCCGCGAGTCGTGCGCGGGCGGCCGACGCGCACCCGCTCAGGGCAGCACGTGATCGATGGTGATATCGACTTGCGCGCCGTCCGCCACGGCCATTTCGGCCGACTTGCCTTCGAGATCGCCCGCTTGCGCGTTCGCGCTGCCGCCCTGCGAGATGCGCGCCACGAGATAGAAGCGCGCGACATCGGCCAGTGAATGACCGGGCACCATGGCCATGTTCTCATCGAGCGTGAGCTCGAGCGGCAGCTCGGCCACGGTGTGGCGCGACACCGCCAGCGGCATGGGTGGACCCTCGACGCCACGCGCGGCGACGAACAGCGCGTCCCCGGGCCGCGCGCGCGCCGCCAGTTCGGGCGAGAGCTTGATGCGCGCCGTGACCCGCACCTTGGAGGCCGGACGCGTGGCCGCGTCCGTGGCCGGCGTCAGGCTGCCGCCGGCATGGGCCACCAGGGTTTCTATTTCCTGGCGCAGACCCGGCACCTCGCCGGCCAGGCCGTGCGCCTCCTGCCAGGTCGCGAGCGCCGCGTCGCGCTGGCCGTCCTGCAGCTGGAACATACCCTTCATGACCAGCGCCGTCGGATGGCGCGGCGCCACCGCCAGCACCTGGGCGGTCAGCGCCAGCGCCTGCTTGCGCTGCTCGGCGTCGCCGGTGATGGCGAGGCTGTCGACCAGCACCAGCATGGCGTCGGGGTTGTTCGGCAGCACGCGGTTCAGTTCGCGCGCGGCGCGCTGCGCCTCGGCGAAGTGGCCGAGCTGCATTTCGGTGCGCGCCAGCAGTGACCAGGCCTCGGCGTCGTCCGGGTGGCTCGCGACGCGCTCGCGCACGCGCGCCACCAGGTACTCCACCGAGGTCTCGGGCTTGCGCCAGTCGCGGCCCGGCTGCTCGGCGGCGAAGCGGGCGACGTCCGGCGAGCCGAACTGCCAGTAGAGGCCGAGCGCGAACACCGGCGTGGCGAGGCACAGCATGACGAGCGCCGCGCGGCCGCGCGTACCGGCCGGGACGGCCGCGGGGGTGGGCAGCGCGGTGACCACCGCGCGCTCGAGTTCGGCGCGCAGCGCCGGCGCGACCGCCGGGTCGATGTCGCCGGCCGCGAGTTCCTGCTCGAACTCGCGCAGGCGGCGCAGCTGGTCGTCCTCGCCGGCGGGACTGTCGTGGGCGACCCGCCTGAGCGGCCACAGCAGGCAGACGGCGGCGAGCGCCGCCAGCGCCGCGAGACTCACCCAGAAACTCATTCCTGCGCCTCGCCGCGCGCCGCGAGGGCGTCCGCCAGTCGCTGGCGCTCGGCCGCGTCCAGCGGCGACGGGGCCGCCGCGCGCTGACGCGCGATGCGCACCACCACCACGCCGGCCAGCAGCAGCAGCGCGAAGGGGCCGATCCACAACACCCAGGTGGACTCCTTCAGCGGCGGGCGGTACAGCACGAAGTCACCGTAGCGCGCGACCAGGTAGTCGTGGATCTGCTGGTCGTCGCGGCCCTGTTCCAGGAGCTGCTTGACCTCGTCGCGCAGGTCCTGGGCGAGCTCGGCGTGGGAATCCTTCAAGGTCTGGTTCTGGCAGACCATGCAGCGCAGCTCTTCGAGCAGCTTGTCGTAGCGCGCCGCAAGCGCCGGATCGGCGAAGTCCGCGGGCGCGTCGGCGGCCGGCGCGCCGGCCGCGAGCGCCCAGCACAGCACCACCAGCGCCAGTGCGCGTGGACCACTCATGGCTGGCGTGGCGCGAGCTGGGCGAGCAGGGGCAGCAATTCGCGCGCCAGCACGTCGTTGGTCAGTGGTCCCACGTGCTTGAAGCGAATGGTGCCCGCGGCATCCACCAGGAAGGTCTCCGGCACGCCGTACACGCCGAGGTCCAGGCCCAGCCGGCCCTCGGGATCGAACAAGGTGAGCCGGTAGGGATCGCCGCGCTCGGTCAGCCACGCGCGGGCCGCGCCGAGTTCGTCGTGGTAGTTGAGCCCCACCAGGGTGACCCGGCCGGCGCGCTGGAGGTCGAGCAGCAGAGGATGCTCCTCGCGGCACTGCGCGCACCACGAAGCCCATACGTTCAACAGGTAGGGCTTGCCGAGCAGGTCGGCGCGCCTGAGCGCGGTGTCCGGCGTGGCCAGCGTGCCAAGCGCGAAGTCGGGCGCCGGCTTGCCGATCAGAGGTGACGGCACGAGGCGCGGATCGCGATGCAGGCCGACGTACAGGAAGCCGACCAATGCGGCGAACAGGACCAGCGGCAGGGCGTAACGCATGTCGGCTCAGCCCGTGACCGCGCCACCGGTGGCCGCGCGCGCGGCGCGGCGCGTCGCCAGGCGCCGGAAGCGCGGGTCGCACATCGCAACCACGCCGCCGGCGGCCATGAGCATCGCGCCCAGCCACAGCCAGCGCACGAAGGGCTTGACGCTGACCCGCACGCTCCAGGCCTTGTCGTCCAGCGGTTCGCCGAGCGAGACGTAGAGATCGCGCCGCAGCCCGGGCGCGATGCCGGCCTCGGTCATCGGCATGCCGCGCACACGGTAGTTGCGCTTCTCGGCGCTCAGCGTGGTGACGTGCTCGCCGTCGCGGGTGACCTCGAAGCGCGCCGCCGTGCCGTCGTAGTTCGGGCCCTCGATGGGCGTGGCGGCGGCGAAGGTGAACACGTAGTCGCCGGCCGTGACGCTGTCGCCGGGCGCTGCGCGCGCATGCACATCGACCGTGTCGAGGCTGACCAGGGTCACGCCGACGATGGTCACCGCGAAGCCGAGATGCGCGAGATGCTGGCCGAGGTAGGCGGCGGGCAGGCCCATGAACGCGGCCCACGGCGCGCTGCGCGCGCGACAGCGGCGCAGCACGCCGCCGACGCTCGACGCCAGTACCCACAAGGCGAGCGCGAGGCCGAACACGGCGCGCGGCGAGCGCGCCTCGCTCAAGGTCGCGACCGCGGTGGCGAGCAGCACCAGGGTGCCGAGCAGCGGCAGGCGCAGGCCGCGGCACAGCTCGGCGAAGCGGTCCTGTTTCCAGCGCGCGTGCTGGCCGAGGCCGAGCAGCACCACCAGCGGCGCCATCAGCGGCACGAACACGGCGTTGAAGTAGGGCGGCCCGACCGAGATCTTGCCGAGTCCGAGCGCGTCCAGCACCAGCGGGTAGAGCGTGCCGAGCAGCACGGTCGCGCAGCTCACGGTCAGCAGCACGCTGTTCGCGAGCAGGAAGGACTCGCGCGAGGTGAGCGCGTAGCTCGCGCCGCTCAGCATGCTGGTGCCGCGCCAGGCGTAGAGCGCCAGCGCGCCGCCGATCACCAGCACCAGGAAGACCAGGATGAACACGCCGCGCGCCGGGTCGCTGGCGAAGGCGTGCACCGAGGTCAGCACGCCGGAGCGGACCAGGAAGGTGCCGAGCAGGCTGAGCCCGAAGGCGCCGATGGCGAGCAGCACCGTCCAGCTCTTGAAAACGTCGCGCTTCTCGGTCGCGGCGAGCGAATGAATGAGCGCCGTGCCGAGCAGCCAGGGCATGAAGGAGGCGTTCTCCACCGGGTCCCAGAACCACCAGCCGCCCCAGCCGAGCTCGTAGTAGGCCCACCAGCTGCCGAGCGCGATGCCGAGCGTCAGGAAGGTCCAGGCGAGCAGCGTCCAGGGCCGCGCCCAGCGCGCCCAGGCGCTATCGAGATGGCCGCCGATGAGTCCCGCGATGGCGAAGGCGAAGGCGACCGAGAAGCCGACGTAGCCGGTGTAGAGCATCGGCGGATGGACCACCAGGCCGAAGTCCTGCAAGAGCGGGTTCAGGTCCGCGCCGTCGGTGGGCGGCGGGAGCTGGCGCAGGAAGGGATTGGAGGTGGCCAGCATGAACAGCAGGAAGCCGACGCTGATGCCGCCCATCACCGAAAGCACCCGCGCGCTGAAGGCGAGCGGCAGGCCGCGGCTGCCGAAGCTGACCGCGCAGGACCAGGCGCACAAGAGCAGCACCCACAGGAGCAGCGAGCCCTCGTGCGCGCCCCACAGCGCGGAGATGCGATAGGCGAGCGGCAGCGCGGAGTTGGAATTCTGCGCCACGTAGGCGAGCGAGAAATCATTGTCGATGAAGGCGTGGGCCAGCGCCGCGAAGGCCAGCGCCACGAACAGGAACTGGGCGCGCGCCGCGGGCCGCGCGAGCGACATCCACAGTACGTTGCCGCGCTGCGCGCCGAGCAGCGGCACCAGGGTCAGCAGCACGCCGATGGCGAGCGCCATGGCCAGCGCGAAATGCCCGAGTTCGGCAATCATGGCTTCACCCCCGCCTGCGCCTTGCCGTCCTTCAGCGCCTGCGCGACCTCGGGTGGCATGTAGTTCTCGTCGTGCTTGGCGAGCACTTCGCTCGCCACGAACACGCCGTCCTGGTCGAGCTGACCGATGGCGACGATGCCCTGACCCTCGCGAAACAGGTCGGGCAGGATGCCCTTGTAGGTGACCGTGCGCTGCTGCGCGAAATCGGTGACGGCGAAACGCACGGTGAGACCCTGCGGGTCGCGCTGCACGCTATCCTTGACCACCATGCCGCCCAGGCGGAACGCACGGTTGTCGGGCGCCTCGCCCCGCGCCACCTCGCTCGGGCTGTAGAAATACATCAGGTTCTGGTTGAAGGCGGCCAGGATCAGGGCCACGGCCACGCCGATGCCCAGCACCCCGAGTCCGATCACCAGCATGCGCTTACGCCTGGGCGTCATCATTCGTTCCGAGTTCACGGCGTCGCGCCAGCGCCGCCAGCGCCGCACGCTCCGCGCGGCGCGGCAGCAGCACGTTCAGCGCCAGCACCACCAGCGCGAGGCCGTAGGAGGTCCACACGTAGACCGCGTAGCCGCCCATGTGCAGGAAGGCATCGAGTCCGCTCACGGCTCAGGCTCGCGTCGACAGGTCGAGTTCCCGCACCCAGGCGGCGTTGCGGTCGTACTCGAGGATCTGGGCGCGTACGCGCACCAGGAGGTTCCAGAAGAAGTAGCACTGGAAGGCCGCGATCATCACCAGGAGCGGGATCAGCATGTCGATGTGGATGGACGGCTTGTCGAACTTGGTCACCGTCGCGCCCTGGTGCAGCGTGCTCCACCATTCCACCGAGAAGTGGATGATCGGGATGTTGACCACGCCGATCAGCGACAGCACCGCGCCGGCGCGCGCCGCCGCGCGGCGGTCGTCGAAGGCGCCGTGCAGGGCCATCACGCCGAGGTAGAGGAACAGGAGGATCAGTTCCGAGGTGAGCCGCGCGTCCCATACCCACCAGGTGCCCCACATGGGCTTGCCCCACAGCGAGCCGGTGACGAGCGCGAGGAAGGTGAAGGAGGCGCCGAGCGGCGCGCAGGCGCGGGCGACGATTTCCGCCAGCTTGAGCTTCCATATCAGCGCCGCGCCGCCGGCCGCGGCCATGCTCACGTAGACGAACATCGACATCCAGGCCGAAGGCACGTGCACGTACATGATGCGGAAGCTCTCGCCCTGCTGGTAATCGGCCGGCGCGAACAGCAGCCCGCTGACCAGGCCCCAGGCGAACAGCGCCAGGGTCAGGCCCGCCAGCCAGGGCGTGAGCGCGCGGCTCAGGCGGTAGGCGTGCATCAGCGACGCGTACTTGTGCAGGAAGGCGAAATTCAAAGGGACCTCGGAGCGCGTGGCGGCGGCTCGATAAGTTGGCGTCAACTCATGCGGATGCGCAGCGCCGCGGCCGTGGCCCAGGGCGCCAGCGTCACCGCCAGCACTACGAGGCCAGCGAGGAAATAGATCTCGCCCGTGACCGGCAGTCCGAGGGCCGCGTTGGCGGTGGCCGACGCACCAAAAATCAGCACCGGAATGTACAACGGCAGGATCAACATTGCCAGGAGCAGGCCGCCGCCGCGCAGACCCACGGTGAGCGCGCTGATGGCGCTGCCGACCAGGCTCATGACCACGCTGCCCAGGGCGAGCGTCGCGAGCAGCACACCGAGCACCGCGGCGGGGACGTCGAGCGCGAGCCCGGCCGGCACCGCCAGCGCCAGCACCGGCAGGCCGGACAGCAGCCAGTGGGCGAGCGCCTTGGCGAAGCCGAGCACGGCGAGCGGCGCGCCGCCCGTCACCAGCACCTCGAGCGTGCCGTCGGCGTAGTCGGCGCGAAACAGGGATTCCAGCGACAGGGCCGCGGCGAGCAGCGCGGCGACCCACACCGCGCCGGCCGCGACCCGCGACAGGAGCGCGCTGTCGGTGCCGAGCGCGAAAGGGAACATCAGGATCACCAGGGCGAAGAACAACAGCGGATGCAGGGCCTCGGCCTGGTTGCGCGCGGCGCGCAGGAGTTCGCGGCGCAGGACCGCCGCGACCACGCCAGCGCTCACGCCGCGCGCTCCAGCGGCACGACCGTCACCGCGTGGCGGGACGCGAAGCCCTGGTGGGTCGCGATGAGCACTGTGCCGCCGGCCTCGACCTGCGCGTCGATCAGGCCCTCGACCAGCGCCCGGCTGGCGTGATCGAGCGCGGTGAACGGCTCGTCCAGCATCCACAACCGGGTCTCGAACAGCGCCAGCCGGGCGAGCGTCACCCGTTGGCGCTGGCCGGCGGACAGGTAGCGCACCGGGCGCTCGGCGAACTCCGCGGCGTTCAGCGCGCGCAGCGCGGCGGCCACGCCCAAGCGCCGAGGCGCGGCGGCGAGCGCGGCGATGAAGTCGAGGTTCTCGAGTGGCGTGAGCTCGGCGTTCAGGCCGCCGTGGTGGCCGATGTAGGTGAGGCTCGCGCGAAACGTCGGCAGGGTGGCCAGCGCCTGCCCCTGCCACAGGATCTCGCCGGCGTCCGGGGTCACCAGGCCGACCAGGGTCTTCATCAGCGTGGTCTTGCCACAGCCGTTCGCGCCCTGCAGCTGCACGATGCTGCGCGCCGGCGCTGAGAAGCTGAGCCCATCGAACAACAGCCGCGGGCCGCGCTCCAGGCGCAGGCCGCGGACCTCGAGACCGCTGTCGGGCATGGGTGAGGACGCCGGGGTCGCGGGCGATGCGGGGCGCCGCGCGCGCGGCGCCGCGGTCACTTGAGGATGAACTTTCCTCCCGATCGACCGCCGGGCAGGCCGCCCAGGTCGCCGGGGCCGCCCTGGCCCGGCACGACGATGCGCGAGGCCTCCTCGCGGGCCATTTCCCGCGCGCGCTCGTTCAGCCTTTCGATCGCGCCCTTGATGCCCTCGGGGAACTGCGCGCAGGCCTCGGCCAGGCTCGGGCCTTCGAGCGGGAACTGCACCGGGATGGGCCCCATCTGCGTCATCAGCGTGGTGTCGCCGATGAAGCGCTGCGCACGGGACGGGTCGTCGCTGCCGTCGGTGCGTATCGGGATCAGGCGGCGAATGGTGGCCGCGTGCAGATCAGTGATCGCCTCTTCGCGGTAGAGGTTGTCGACGTCGACGGTGAAGGAATCTGCGCTGCTGCCAGCCATGTCGGTGCTCCCGTTCGCTCGGTGGCGCGATGGTAGCAGAATCGTGATGCAGCGCGGGTTTAAAGCCGGCCGCGCCGGCTCCGATATACAGACCGACGGTGTAAGCTAATCGCACCCACGAGAATCCGAAACCTTATGAAGATCCTGGTCACGGGCGCCGCTGGCTTCATCGGCTCGCGCCTCTGCGAACAGCTCCTGGCACGCGGCGACGAAGTGGTCGGCGTCGACAACCTGAACGACTACTACGAGGTCTCGCTCAAGTACGCGCGCCTCGCGCGGCTCGAGCCGGCGCCGAATTTCCGCTTCCACAAGCTGGACATCGCCGACCGTGCCGCCATGCCCGCGCTGTTCGCCGCCGAACGGCCGCAGCGGGTGGTGCACCTCGCCGCCCAGGCCGGCGTGCGCTACTCGCTGGAGAACCCCCACGCCTACATCGACGCGAACATCGTCGGCACGACCAACATCCTGGAAGGCTGCCGCCACAACGGCGTGGAGCACCTGGTGTACGCCTCGTCGAGCTCGGTGTACGGCGCCAATACCCGCATGCCCTTCTCGGTGCACGACAACGTCGACCACCCCGTGTCGCTCTACGCCGCCACCAAGAAAGCCAACGAGCTCATGGCCCACACCTACAGCCACCTGTTCGGCCTGCCGGCCACCGGGCTGCGCTTCTTCACCGTGTACGGTCCCTGGGGCCGGCCGGACATGTCGCTCTTCATGTTCACCCGCAAGATCCTGCGCGGCGAGCCGATAGACGTCTTCAACTACGGTAACCACCGGCGCGACTTCACCTACATCGACGACATCGTCGGCGGGGTGGTGGGCTGCCTGGATACCATCGCGACGCCGAACCCCGCGTGGCTGAGCGATGCGCCGGACCCCGGCACGTCCCGCGCGCCGCACCGGTTGTACAACATAGGCAACAACTCGCCGGTGGAACTGATGGACTTCATCGCCACCCTGGAGGAGTGCCTGGGCGTGGAAGCGAAGAAGAACATGCTGCCCCTGCAGCCCGGCGATGTGCCCGATACCTATGCCGATGTCACCGCGCTGGTGGAAGACATCGGCTATCGTCCCGGCACGCCCATCAAGCAGGGCATCGCCAATTTCGTGAGCTGGTTTAAGGAGTACTACAAGGTCCCATGAGCGCGCACAACCGAACCATTGCGGTGGTAGGCCTGGGCTATGTCGGCCTGCCGGTGGCGGTCGCCTTCGGCCGCAGCGCCCGCACCATCGGCTTCGACATCAACGCCGCGCGCATCGCGGAGTTGCAGGGGGGCCACGACAGCACGCTCGAGGTGGAAGACGCCGACCTCAAGGCGAGCGACATCTTCTTCACCTCCAACGCCGAGGATCTCCGCCGCGCGGACTTCCACATCGTCGCCGTGCCGACCCCGGTGGACAACGCCAAGCGGCCGGACCTCACGCCCATGATCAAGGCGTCCGAGACCTTGGGTCGCCAGATCAAGAAGGGCGACATCGTGGTCTACGAGTCGACCGTCTACCCGGGCGCCACCGAGGAAGACTGCGTGCCGGTGCTGGAGAAGCTCTCTGGCCTCAAGGCCGGGCAGGACTTCTTCGTCGGCTACTCGCCGGAACGCATCAACCCGGGCGACAAGGATCACACCTTCACCAAGATCACCAAGGTGGTGTCCGGCCAGACGCCGGAGATCCTGGAGATCGTCGCCCAGGTCTACGAGAGCGTCGTCACCGCCGGCGTGCATCGCGCGCCGTCGATCAAGGTGGCCGAGGCCGCCAAGGTCATCGAGAACACCCAGCGCGACCTCAATATCGCGCTCATGAACGAACTCGCGCTGATCTTCAACCGCATGGGCATCGACACCCGCGATGTGCTGGCAGCGGCTGGCACCAAGTGGAACTTCCTGAAGTTCGACCCCGGCCTGGTCGGCGGCCACTGCATCGGCGTCGACCCCTACTACCTCACGCACAAGGCGGCCATCCTCGGCTACATCCCGCAGGTGATCCTGGCCGGCCGCAGCATCAACGACGACATGGGACGCTACGTGGCGCAGCAGGCGATCCGCGAGCTGATTGCCCAGGGCGGTGCGGTCAAGGGCGCGACCATCACCGTGCTCGGGTTCACGTTCAAGGAAAACGTACCGGATCTGCGCAACACACGTGTGATAGATATCGTCAACGAGCTCAAGACCTACGACGTCGACGTGCAGATCCACGACCCCTATGCCGACAGCCATGAAGCCGAACACGAGTACGGCGTGTCGCTGACGGCGCTCGCGGATCTCAGACCGGCCAAGGTGGTGATCTTCGCCGTGCCCCATCATCATTACCTCGAGGGCGGCTGGGCGACCATGTCCGCGCGGCTCGCGGGCGGACGCGGCGCGGTCATCGACGTCAAGGGCAAGCTCGAACGCGGCGCCGTGCCGCAGGGTGTGACGCTGTGGAGATTGTGAATCCGTGAATGTCGTGATGATCGGCACCGGCTATGTCGGCCTGGTGTCGGGTGCCTGCTTCGCCGAGTTCGGCGCCAATGTCACCTGCGTCGATGTCGACGCGGGCAAGATTGCCAAGCTGCACGCCGGCCAGATGCCGATCTACGAGCCGGGGCTCGACACCCTGGTGGCGAACAACGTCAACGCCGGTCGCTTGGGTTTCACCACCGAGATCGGGCCGGCCGTGGCCGCGGCCGACCTGGTGTTCATCGCGGTCGGCACGCCGAGCCGTCGTGGCGAGGGCTTTGCCGACCTTTCATATGTCTACGAGGCGGCTCGCCAGATCGCGACCCACCTCAAGCGTTACGCGGTGATCGTCGACAAGTCGACCGTGCCGGTCGGCACCGCGCGCAACGTCGCGCGCATCGTGCGCGAGACCAATCCCGCGGCCGAGTTCGACGTCGCCTCCAATCCCGAATTCCTGCGCGAAGGCGCCGCGATCAGCGACTTCATGCGCCCCGACCGGGTCGTGATCGGCTGCGAGAGTCCGCGCGCCGAGGCGCTGCTGCGCGAACTCTACCGGCCCTTGAACCTGCGTGAGACGCCCATCCTGGTGACCAACCTGGAGAGCGCGGAACTCATCAAGTACGCGGCCAACGCCTTCCTGGCCACCAAGATCAGCTTCATCAACGAAGTCTCGAGCCTGTGCGAGGCGGTCGGCGCGGACGTCCACGCGGTCGCCAAGGGCATGGGCATGGATGGCCGCATCGGCGGCAAGTTCCTGCACCCGGGGCCCGGCTACGGCGGCTCGTGTTTTCCGAAGGATACCCAGGCGCTGGTGCGCATCGCCCAGGAGCATGGCGTCGGCAGCCGCATCGTGGAGGCGGTCATCGAGGTCAACGCCGCGCAGAAGGCGCGCATGATCAAGAAGATTCGCCAGGCCCTGGGCGGCTCGGAGGCGGGCAAGACCATCGGCGTGCTGGGGCTCACCTTCAAGCCCGAGACCGACGACATGCGCGACTCCCCGGCGCTCTCGATCCTGCCGCCGCTGATGGAGAAGGGCGCGCGGGTGCGGGCCCATGACCCGCAGGGCGTGCACGAGGCGCGGCAGTACCTGCCGGCCGAGGTGCAGTACTGCGACGGCATCTACGACGTGTGCGAGGGCGCCGACGCGCTGGTGCTGCTGACCGAGTGGAACGCGTATCGCGGCCTGGACCTCGAGCGTGTCAAGCGCGGCCTGAAGAGTCCGGTGTTCATCGATCTGCGCAACGTCTACGAGCGGGCCACGCTCGAGCGCCTGGGCTTCGCCTACCACTGCGTCGGCCGCTAGGAGGCGGTCGGCCGCTTCGCTCCGCGCGGGTTAAGATGCGCGCTCCTCGAGCCGGGAGCGCGCCTTGACCGCCGCACGATCATCCGTGGCCGTGGCGCCACGCGCGCCGCGCTGACATGCTGTTCACCACCCAGGTCTTCCTGCTCGGCTTCCTGCCGCTGACGGCACTGCTGTACCACGCGGTCTCGTCGCGACGCACGCGGCTGTGGGTGCTGCTGGCCGCTTCGCTGTTCTTCTACGCCTGGTGGGACGTGCGCTTCCTGCCGCTGCTGCTGGTCACGGGCGCGGTCAACTTCGGCCTCGCGGCGGCCTTTCGCCGCCGCCGCCGTGGCTTGATCGCGCTCGGCATCGCCTTCAACCTCGCGGTGCTCGGTTTCTTCAAGTACACCAACTTCCTGCTCGGCGCGCTCGTGACGGCGCTGGGCCAGAGCTACGACCCGCTCGACATCGTGCTGCCGCTCGGCGTCAGCTTCTTCACCTTTCAGCAGATCTCCTACCTGCTGGATCTCGAGCGCGGCCAGGTGGCGGCCTACGGCCCGCTCGAATTCGCCTGCTACGTGAGCTTCTTTCCGCACCTCATCGCCGGCCCGATCATCCGGCACCACGAACTCATTCCGCAGTTCGATGGCCTCGGCGAGCGACACATCGACCGCGAGATGATCGCCCGCGGCCTCGGCCTGTTCGCCTTCGGGCTCATGAAGAAGGTGTGGGTGGCCGATCAGCTCGCGCCCTATGCCGACGCCGGTTTCGCCGCCGCGGCGCCGGGCGTGGCGCTCGCCTGGCAGGCGGCGCTCGCCTATTCGCTGCAGCTCTACTTCGATTTCTCCGGCTATTCCGACATGGCGCTCGGACTGGCCGGGCTGTTCGGCCTGAGCTTGCCGGTGAACTTCGACGCGCCCTATCGCGCGACCAGCATTCGCGAGTTCTGGCGGCGCTGGCACATGACGCTGTCGCGCTTCCTGCGCGACTACCTCTACATCCCGCTCGGCGGCAGCCGCGCCGGGCCGGCGCGGGCCTATGCCGCGGCGCTCGCCACCATGCTGCTCTGTGGCCTGTGGCACGGCGCGGGCTGGACCTTCATCGCCTGGGGTGGGCTGCACGGCGTGGCGGTGTGCTGCAACCGCTGGTGGATGGGGCGTGGGCTCAGCCTGCCGGCGCCGCTCGGCTGGGCGCTCACCATGCTGTTCGTGGTGGCCGGCTGGGTGCTGTTCCGCGCCGACGACTTCGCCGGCGCCGCGCGCATGCTGGGCGCGATGGCAGGGCAGGGCGGCGCGGCGCGCGCGGACGGCGACGGCTGGTCGCTCGTACTGCTCGCCGCCGCGCTGGCCCTGCTCGGTCCGACCAATCTCGGCCTCGCGCGGCGCGACTGGATCTATCGCCCGGCGCTCGCGCTGCCACTGGCGCTGCTCTTGCTCGGCACCGTGCTGCGCGTCGGCCAGGGTCGCGGCATCGAGTTCATCTACTTCCAGTTCTGAGATGCGCTTCGACACCTGGTTACGCGTGGTGCTGGCCGGCGGCGGCGTGCTGGGCGCGCTGATCTACGCCTTCATCCTGGTCATCGATCCCTACCAGGTGGTGCCCTTCGCGCCGGCGCTGCCGCGCGCGCCGATTTCCACCAACCAGCGCTTCTCCTACCCGGCCATCGCCCGCTCATCCGCCTTCGACAGCGCGGTGATCGGCACCTCGACCATGCGCCTCATCGACCCGGCGCGGCTGGACGCCGGCAGCGGCGCGCGCTTCGCCAACCTCGCGATGAACTCCGCCACCGCCTACGAGCAGGGGCGCATGCTGGAACTCTTCATGCGTCATCACCCGGCAGCCCGGGCGCTCGTGGTCGGCAATGACGGCACCTGGTGCAACCGGCGGCCGGACGTGCCGCAGTACACCTTTCGCGCCTTCCCGGAGTGGATGTTCGACGATGAGCCGTGGAACGACCTCTTCTATCTCTTCAACGACAAGGCGCTGGAGGACGCGGTGCGCATGGCGGAGTACCTGGCCGGCCGGCGCGAGGCCAAGTACCGACCCGACGGCTACCGCGACTTCACCCTGGACTTCGGTCCGCGCGATCCGCGCGCCGCCCATACGCGCCTGTTCAAGGCGCGCGCCCGACCCGCCGAGCGCGGCGATGCCGCGCCGCGCCGCGACCATCCTGGCTGGCGCTTTCCGCTGCTCGACCTGCTCGCGGCGCGCATCAACGCGCTGCCGGCGGAGACCCGCGTGGTGCTCGTCTACCCGCCGGTGCACGACCACTACCTGCAGACCATGGCGGTCAGCATGGGCGAGTGCAAGGCGCGCGCAGCCGACCTGCTGGCCGGGCGTCGCGAACTCGTGACGCTGGATTACATGCGACCGACTACGCTGACGCGGAACGAGGACAACTTCTGGGACGCGGTGCATACCACCGCCGAGGTGGCGCGCGTCGTGGAGGAGGACATCCGGGCGGCGCTGCGTGGCGCGCCGCCGCCGTCGCCGCACGTGGTGTCATGGCGCGGCGACTGAGTCCCCACCGTCCGGACGGCCACGTGAACTCAAGCGCATCGCGTCCTGTGTCGTGTCGATCAGGCACGGGTCGTCGAACGCTGGTTGCAAAGAATCTGCCGTTCGCGCGAGGATCGAGAAGGTCCGCCCGGGCCCGGCATCCGAGCGTTGCAGACCCCTTCTCCGAGCACGAGCCCCGGGCGCGTGCGCCCATTTACTCGAGAACCCCGGAACGCGCGTGAGAATCATCGTCACCGGCGGCGCCGGTTTCATCGGGTCGGCTTTGGTCAGGCATCTGCTCGCGTGCACCAATCACCAGATCCTGAACATCGACGCGCTCGGCTACTGCAGCAGCCTCACCGCCCTCGAGGGCGCGCTCGATCACGCGCGGCACCGCTTCGCGCAGATCGACATCACCGACGGCGAGCGCGTCGCCACGTTGCTCGAGGAGTTCGAGCCCGATGCCGTCATGCATCTCGCCGCCGAGTCCCACGTCGATCGTTCCATCGATTCCCCCTGGCCATTCGTGCGTTCCAATATCCTCGGCACCTTCGAACTACTGGAGCGGGTCCGCGCTCATCTCGCGCGCCGCGAGTCCGCGGCTCGGTTGAGTTTTCGTTTCCTGCACGTGTCCACCGACGAGGTGTTCGGCGGCCCCGTCTACGGCGCCCTGCTCCACGAAGCGACGCCCTATGCCCCGAGTTCCCCCTACGCGGCTTCCAAGGCGAGCGCCGACCACTTGGTGCGCGCCTGGCATCGCACCTACGGCATGCCGACCATCGTCACCAACTGCTCGAACAATTTCGGGCCTTACCAGTTTCCGGAGAAGCTCATTCCACTGGTGATCACCAACGCACTCGCGGGTCGCCCGCTGCCGGTCTATGGCGATGGCCAGCAGGTGCGTGACTGGCTGTATGTGCAGGATCACGTCGAGGCGCTGTGTCGCGTGCTCGAGCGGGGCACCCCCGGCGCCACCTACAACATCGGCGCCTTCAACCAGCGCACAAATCTCGCGGTGGTGGAGATGGTGTGTGCGACCCTCGATGCCTGTGTGGCCGCGCGTCCGGCGGGTCTCGACAGCCACGCCCAGCTGATCCGCTTCGTCGCCGATCGACCCGGCCACGATCGCCGCTACGCGATCGACGCCGGCCGCATGCGCGACGAACTCGAGTGGCGCGCCCGTCATCCCTTCGAGCCGACGCTGGCGGAGACCGTGCGCTGGTATGTCGAGCACCAGGACTGGTGCCGCGAGGTCGGCGCCGCGGGGGTGGCAGCAACGCGACGCGGCCTGGGCGGCGGCACATGAGCCGGAGTTGCAGCGTGCAGCGGGGCGTCCCACCAGGCGTCGCAGTACAGCGCTGAGGCGGCCAGGCGCTGGCCGGGCGCGACACGATAAGCGTCGCAGCACACGCCACGGCGGCGAGGCCGAGTAACGGGTGGCGCCCCAAGCACTTGTGTGTTCACGACGTGAACAACACCATGCTACCATGCGTTCACATTTTGAACGGTGGGTGCATGAAACGCGAGCCAGGCGAAGCGCGCACGCTCGAGATCCTCGAAGCCATCGAGGCCCGGCGTGACGTCACCCAGCGGCGGCTCGCGGACCAGCTCGGCGTCGCCCTGGGCCTCGCCAACTCCTATCTCCGGCGCTGCGTGCGCAAAGGCCTGGTCAAGATCCAGCAGGCCCCGGCCAATCGCTACGTCTACTACCTCACGCCCCAGGGCCTGGCCGAGAAGAGTCGGCTCACGGCCGAGTACCTGCGCTCATCCTTCGACTACTACCACCGCGCCGGCCAGGCGGTGGGCGAGTGCTTCGCTCACTGCGAGGCTCAGGGCTGGCGCCGGCTGGTGTTGGCCGGCATGTCGGAGATTGCGGAGATCGCCTCGATACGCGCGCACGACCTCGACCTCGAGATCCTCGGCACCATCGACCTCGGCGCCAAGGTCCCGCGCTTCATCGGCCGCCCGGTGTGGACGTCGACGGCCGCCGCGCCGCCCTGCGACGCGGTGCTGTTCACCGCGCTGGCCGAACCGCTCGACCTGCACGCCGCGCTGCTCGCCGCCTACCCGGTCGAGCGCGTGCTGGTGCCGGACATTTTGAAGCCGGTGCTGGACGCGCCCTCGGTGGTGGACGCCTGAAGCGTGCGCCAGGTGGTCGTAAGTCTCGCGGATCTGTCCGCCTCCATCGGTGAGGCGGTGACCTCGGTGCGCCTGGCGCGGAGCTTCGCTGAACTGGGCCACCAGGTGACCCTGCTGGCGCCGGCGCCGCGCGAGACGCGGCCGGTGGTCGCGGCCGCGCCGGCGGTGGTGCGCTACTCGCCCAATGTCACGCGCCTCGGGCTGCCCAATTCGCTGAACTCGCTGGTGCAGGTATGCATCGTGCTCGGCCTGGTGCTGCGCGGCCGGGTCGAGGTGGTGTACGTGCGAGGGGCGTCGCTCACCTTCCTGTTCGGGCTCCTGCTGCGCGGCTGGACGCGGGTGGTGGTGGTGACAGAGCACCACGGGTGGCTCGAGGCGGAGCGACTGATCTCCGGTCGCCGCACCTGGCTCGCGCCGCTCGAGCGCTGGCTGCAGGTGCTGGACGCGCGTTGCGCGCGCCGCGTGCGCACGGTCGTGCCGGGCATCCGCCAGCGGCTCGCGGACGGCGGCGTCGAAGCGGCGCGGGTGATGGTGGTCGGCAACGCCGCCGACACCGAGGCCATCCGGCCGCTGCCGCGCGCGCCCGCGCTGCAGCGCTTCGGGCTCGACCCGGCGCGGGTCTACCTGGGATTCCTCGGCAGCCTCACGCGCTGGCAAGGCCTCGACGATGTACTGCGCGCGTTCGCGCTACTGGCCGCGGAGGATACGCGCCTGCACCTGCTGCTGGTCGGCGAAGGGCCGTGCCGCGCCGAACTCGAAACCCTCGCGCGCGATCTCGGCGTGGTGTCGCGGGTGACCTTGCTCGGGCGAGTCGGGCACGACGAGGTCGGCGCCGCGATGGCCTGCTTCGACCTCGCGCTGTTGCCCACCCATCGCGGCGCCTATGCCGACATCGGCCGCTCACCGCTCAAGCTCCGCGAGTACGCCGCGGCGGGACGCGCGGTGCTGGCCGCCGAGATCGACGCGGTTGACGCGCTGTCCGCGGAACCCTGGATCGCCTTCTACCGCCCGGGCGACCCGGACAGTTTCTGCGCCGCCGCGCGCCGCCTGCTGGCCGACGGCGCCGGTCTCGCCCAGGCCGGGCAGGCCGCGCGGGCCTACGCCGAGCAGCATTTCGCCTGGCCGGTGATCGCCGCGTCCATCCTGGCCGGGCTGCCGCGCGCCGCCTGAACACTTCCATTCGACTCCAAGGACCTTGCGCATGAGCGACTCGAACTACACCGCCGGCACTGACTGTTCCATCGCGCCTGGCGCGATCGTCGGTCTCGTCTACCGCGACGGCGCGGGCCCCGCGCGGCTCGGCGATCGCTGCGTGGTGCGCGCGGGCGCGATCATCTACGGCGATGTGACCGCGGGCTCGCACCTGCAGACCGGCCATCACGTCATGATTCGCGAGCACACGACGTTGGGCGATCACGTGGTGATCGGCACCAACACCGTGATCGACGGCACCGTCACCATCGGCAGCTTCGTCAAGATCGAATCGAACTGCTACATCCCGACCCACGTGACCATCGGCACGCGCGTGTTCCTGGGGCCGGGCGTGGTGCTGACCAACGATCGTTATCCGCTCAAGCAGCGCGCGAGCTACAAGCCCGAGGGGCCGGTGCTCGAGGACGGCGTGACGCTCGGCGGCGGCGTGGTGGTGGTGCCCGGGGTGCGCATCGGCGCCAACAGCTTCGTCGCCGCCGGCGCGGTGGTGACCAAGGACGTGCCGCCGAACAGTCTCGTCACCGGCGTGCCCGGCCAGATCCGGCCGCTGCCCGAGCATCTGCGCGAGACCAACATGGCGCTCTCCTGGATGAAGTACCTCGAGCCCTGAGCGCGGCGCCCACAGAACGCAAGTCACACACGGAAACTCGAAGCATGACCAAGATTGCCCTCATCGGCTGCGGCAAGCAGGCGCCGAAACACATCGCCGGCCTGCGCGCGGCCGGCACGAGCGACATCCTGCTCTACGATCTCGACGCCGCGCGCGCCGCGGCGCTGGCGGAGAAGGAGAAGCTCGCGCACACCGCCTCGCTCGACGCGCTGTTCGCCGACCCGACGGTCGCCATCGTCGACATCGCCACACCGACACCGAGCCACGCCCCGCTGATCGGGCGCGCCATCGAGGCCGGCAAGCACTTCTTCTGCGAGAAGCCGCTGTGCGGCTCGCTCGCCGAGGCGCAGAGCATCCAGGCCGCGGCGCGCGCGCGCGGTGTGATCGGCATGGTCGGCTACATCTACCGCTTCGCGCCGGTGTTCGAAGCCGGCTGGAAGCTGACCCCGGCCGCCGGCGCACCCTTGGGCAAACCGGTCACCGCGCACTTCCGCATCGGCGGACGCGGCGAGCACGAGGTGTGGAAGCACACCCGCGCCACCGGCGGCGGCGCGGCCAACGAGATGCTGGTGCACATGCTGGACCTCGCCATCTGGTACTTCGGCGCGGTACGCGGCGTCGAGGTCATCGCCAACGATCTGCTGCGCCCGGTGCGCACCATCGGCGGCAAGCAGGTCGAGGTGGACGCGCAGGACTTCGTGCTGGTCAAGCTCGACATGGAGCACTGCGGCAGCGTCTACGTGCAGGCGGATCTCGTCACGCCGGCCTTCAACCAGTACACCGAGATCCAGTACGAGCGCGGCGGCTTCATGGGCTCGATCCAGGGCGACGTCTCGTCCTACGTGTTCGCCACCGCCGCCGGCGGCGAGTTCCCCGCCGGCCGTACCGCGCTCGACAACGGTGACGGCAACCTCTTCAAACACCAGATGGGGGCCTTGCTGGCCCACGTCCAGCGCGGCGAACAGCCGCCGCGTAATTCAATCGATGATTCAGTCAAGCTGATGGAGGCCATGAACATGTTGCAGCAGAAAGGAGTGGGACGATGATCGGCATCGCGGATACCAAGCTCACCGAGAACGAGATCGAAGCGGCGGTCAAGGTGCTGCGCTCGGGCGCGCTGCGCCAGGGCAAGGTCAGCGACGCCTTCGAGGCGGCGTTCGCCGAGAAGGTCGGCGCGAAGCACGCGATCACCTGCTCGAACGGATCGGCGGCCCTGCATCTCGTCTACATGGCGGACTTCCAGCCGGGCGACGAAGTGCTGGTGCCGGCCTTCACCTTCATCGCCACCGCCAGCATGGCGGCGGTGTGCGGCGTGAAGCCGGTGATCTGTGAGGTCGACCCGGAGACCTTCCTGATCGATCTCAAGGACGCCGAGAAGCGGATCACGCCGAAGACCAAGGGCATCTCACCCGTGCACCTGTTCGGCAACCCGCTCGACATCGACGCGGTGCAGGCCTTCGCCAGGAAGCACAATCTCAAGATCGTGTGGGACTCGGCGCAGAGCCACGGTGCGCTGTGGAAGGGCCGCGACATCGGCGGCTTCGACGACTACGTGTGCTACTCCTTCTACCCGTCGAAGAACATGTTCGTCGGCGAGGGCGGCATGGTATGCACCAACAACGACGACTCGGCGCATCGCATCCGCTACCTGCGCATGCACGGCCAGACCGGCAAGTACTACCACACCTCGCTCGGCCTCAATTACCGCCTGACCGACGTCGAGGCGGCCATCGGCCTCGAGCAGATGAAGCGCCTGGACAGCATGCTGGAGACCCGCCGGCGCAACGCCGCGACCCTGACCGCGGGCCTGAAGGACATTCCTGGCCTCACCCTGCAGAAGGTCACGCCCGAAGGCACCCACGCCTGGCACCAGTTCTGCGTGCTGATCGATCCCGCCAGGTTCGGCTGCAACCGCGACGAGCTCAGCAGCCGGCTGAACGATCTCGGCGTGGCGTCCGGCGTGCACTACCCGCGCGGCCTGCACCAGCAGCCGATCTTCGAGGAGATGTACGGCAAGGACTCGCTGCCGATCACCGAGCGGCTGGCCGACACCATCCTCGCGCTGCCGGTGCACCACGGGCTCGCCCCCGCTGACGTCGACGCGGTGGTGGCAGCGGTGCGCAAGGTGGCGGGCGCCTGAGGGGAGGGCCGAGCATGAGCGCCGAGGTCAAGATTCTGAAGGCCGGCGATCTCGCGAGCGAGGTCGCCGTGGTGGTCGGGACGCGTCCCGGCATCGTCATGTTCGCGCCCATCATCCACGAACTGCGGCGCCGGGCGGTACCGCATTTCGTGATTCACACCGGTCAGCACTATTCGCCCAACATGGACGCGGAGTTCTTTCGCGACCTGGAACTGCCGGCCCCCGACTATCGCATCGACGCCACCGCCGAGCATCGCACCCACGGCGCGCAGACCGCGCACATGCTGGCGGGCATCGAGCGCGTGCTGCTCGAACGCAAGCCGCGGGTGATGCTGGTGGGCGGCGACGCCAACACCAATCTCGCCGGGGCACTCGCCGCGCGCAAGCTGCAGATCGCGGTCGGTCACGTCGAGGCGGGGGAACGCAGCTTCGACTGGTCGATGCCGGAAGAACACAATCGGCGCATGATCGATCACATCTCCGATTACCTGTTCATCACGGGCGAGAAGGCGCGTGCCAATCTCGAGCGCGAAGCGGTGCAGGGGCAGATAGTCAACACCGGCAATCCCATCGTCGACGCGTCCTTGCAGCATCTGCACATGGCGCAGCGCCGCGGCAGCGTGCTCGAGAGCGTCGCCGTGGCGCCGCGTGGCTACGCGGTGCTGACCATGCACCGCGAGGAGAACGTCGATCACCTCGAGCGTCTGCGCGGAGGCCTCGAGGGCGCGGCGCAAGCCGCCGAGGTGCTCGGTCTGCCGCTGCTGTTCTTCGTGCATCCGCGCACCGAGAAGCGCCTGCGCGAGTTCGGGCTGGACGCCTGGGTGCGCGCCTTGCCTCGCGTGCGCAGCCTGCCGGCCGCGGGGTATCTCGATTTCCTCGCCTTCGTCGCCCACGCGCGGCTGGTGTTCACCGACTCGGGCGGCGTGCAGCAGGAAGCCTGCATCCACCAGGTGCCGTGCGTGACCTTGCGCGACAACACCGAATGGACCGAGACGCTGGCGAGCGGCGCCAATCGCCTCGCCGGCTGCGCGCCCGAGGCGATCGTGACGGCGGCGCGCGAGGCCGCGCGCGTCGCCTCGGGATGGCCGGTACCCTTCGGCGCCGGCGATGCCGCGGCGCGGATCGTCGATGCCGTCGCGGCGCTTCCGGCGCGCTCGCGCGCCTGAGAGCGGACAAGCGTGACCCGCGTGCACCTAGCGAGCGGTGGCGAAGCGCCTTCCGGCTGGCATTTCCGCACCTTCTGCCTGCTGGTGTGCGCGCTCGGGTTTGCTCTGCAGCTGCCGAGCAACTTCATCGTCCATTGGGATATGTCCACCTATCTCAGCAACGCGAAGTTCGCCTGGCTGGGCGTGACGCCGGCGGAAAGCGACGTGTTCGCGACCAGTCGCGGCGGCTACATCGGGCTTTTGACCCTGCTATACCTGCTGCCTGGCGCCTACCTCGTCAAGGTGGCGCTCATGCAGGCGGGGTTCTGCGCGCTGTCGGCGCTGGGGTTCGGTGTACTGGCCTGGCGCGTGTACGGGCGCGCCGCCGCTTGGACGGCGGTCTGCCTGTGGTTCAGCACGGTCGACCTGCTGCACCGGCTGCCGGCCGGCATCGATCCGGTGTGGCCACCTTTCATTCTGGGCGCGCTGCTGCTGCTGTGGCGCGAGCCCGCGCGCGAGATCTCCTGGCGCGTCGCGATCGTGGCCGGCGCGCTGGTCGGCGTGGCCTTGTCCATCAAGGAAGCGACGGCGCCGTTCGCGGCCTTACCCGTATTGCTGCTCGCCGCGCGGGTGATCGCCATTCGCCCGGTCGCCTTGCTGGCATGGGCGCTGGCCTTGGCGCTGAGCTTCTGGTTGATCGGCGCGCTCCTGCCGGGCGCCGCGGCGGCGGCCGAGCGCGGCGCCGCCTACGACACCGGCAGCGGCATGCTGGTCGACTGGCTGCAGCGCGAGGTGGCGGCCGCAGGCGGGCACGGCGTCGGCGCCTACCTCGCCATCGCATGCGAAGCTCTCGTCGCCTATTTCACCAAGACCGCGCGCGGTCCCGGGCTCGCGTCCGCGGTGCCGCTGTTGCCGGTCGCCGCGCTGGGCCTGGCGTGGGCCCTGTGGCGCGCGGTGGCGCTGCGGGACCGCGCCGCGGCCTTCCTGCTGTGCGCCTTCCTGCTGTCGCTGCCGCTGGCCGCCATCAGTGGCCTGATGGGGCTGCGCGTGACACAGGATCTGCCGGTGGTCGGTCTCGCCTACATCATGACTGCGCGTCTTGTGCTGGATTTGGCCGCGCGCCTGGATCGGAGTCGCCGTGCAGCCTGGCTGTGGTCCGCCGCAGTGGTGGGGATGACGCTGGCGCTGGTGACGGTCGGCGTCTCGCGCGCAACGCTCGATCCGGGCAAGTTCGTGCAGGGCAGCGCCGCATGGCGCGCGGTGACCGGGGCGCGCCAGCCGTTCGAGGTCACGGTACCCGGTCAGGCGCTGGCGGAGTGGATCGCGAGCAACGTGCCGGCCGGCTCGACGGTGCTGGTCGAGAACGTACTGCTGCGCTACTGCGTCACCTACCTGCTCGGCGCGGATTACCAAGTGCGCTCCGCGCCGCTCGCGAATGTCGGCTATACGGTCACCTGGCCCTACTATCCGCTGCTGGCGCCGCGGCCCGGTGAGCCGCTCGAGTTCCTGGCCCTGTCTTCGCCGGTACCCGGGCTGTTTCTGAACGTTCTGCTAGGGGCGCAGCGCGGCGCATTCGACGCCGGCGTCGCCGCGCACGGTCGTCCTTACGTGGCCATCGGCGAGTTCAGCTATGGCCAACCCCTGATCGCCTGGCTTGCCGGCGCGAAGGGCTTCGAGCGGATAACCCGCATCAAGGGGCGCCGCGCTGCCGACCGGGTCACCGTGCTGCGACCGCCGGCGTCGCCGCCGCTGCCCGCGGCGCCGCGCCAGGTCGATTCGCGCGTGCGTGAACATCTGCGCCTGCTCGCCGCGCGCGGTCCGCAAGCGCAGTTCCAATGGCACGCGGCGTTGGTGCGCGCGTTGCTGGATCTGGGCCCTGACGCGTCGATAATGGACGCGGCGCCGTGCGCCGTCACGGTCTCCGACGGAGGACTCCTGTGCTACTGACAACCCTCCGGCGCGGCTGAGGCGTTCGGCGATGTGCGGGATTTTCGGC
This sequence comes from Gammaproteobacteria bacterium, assembly GCA_050186725.1. Taxonomy (GTDB): domain Bacteria; phylum Pseudomonadota; class Gammaproteobacteria; genus JADJYF01. Next base: position 83,427 of record JBFWYG010000010.1, read on the forward strand.
CTGGTGGTGCATCCGCGCTCGGGACTCGATCGCGCCGCGGTCAGCGCGTTGCTGGATGATCTGTTCCGGCGCTCGGAATCGCGTGGGCGGGAGGCGGCCGGGCTGGCGGTGCGCTACAAGGCGGGACTGTCGGTATTCAAGCGCCCGCAGGCCGCCTCGGACATGATCCGCAGTGCCGGCTATCGCGCCATGCTAGATGAGGCCATCGCCGACCAGCATCTGGTCGAACCGGTGGCCGTCATCGGCCACTCGCGCCTCGTCACCAATGGTTTCCAGGCGCAGCCCGAGAACAACCAGCCGGTGATCCGCGGCGACATCGTCGTCGTGCACAACGGCATCGTGGTGAATGTCGATGCGCTGTGGCAGGGCGCCGGTCTGGCACCCCACAGCGAAGTCGATACGGAGGTGATCGCGGCACTGATCGCGCAGGCCTGCGAGCAGGGGCGCGAACTCGCTGGCGGCGTCCGCGACTTCTACGCCCGCCTGGTCGGCACCGCGGCCATTGGTGTGCTGTCGGCGGCCCATACGCGCTTGGTGCTGGCGTCCAATTACCAGACGCTCTACGTGGTCGCGGACCGCACGCGCGACGTGGTGCTGTTCGCCTCGGAGCGCTACATCCTCGAGCAGGTGTGGCGACATCCGGCGCTGGCGGAACGGGCCCACGATGGCATCCTGCCGGTGCCCCGCGATGCCTTCATCAGCGTGGACCTGGTCGACCTGTCGGTCGAGACCTGTCCGCTGGTCGCGGACGCGGGTCCGGCCGCGCCGGCGCCGCGCGCGCCGGCGGTGCTGCGCATTCGCGACTACGCGCGCGAGGAACATCCGGCGCGCGCCGAACTCAGACGCTGCACGCGCTGCATCCTGCCGCAGACCATGCCGTTCATCACCTTCGACGCCGCCGGCGTGTGCAACTTCTGCCGTGATCATCGGCCGTTCGAGTACGAGGGCGTGGACAAGCTCGAAGCGGTGCTCGCGCCCTATCGACGCAACGACGGCCGCCCGGACTGCATGGTCGGCTTCAGCGGCGGGCGAGACAGTTCCTACGGCCTGCACCTGCTCAAGGCGGAGTTCGGCATGAACCCCGTGGCCTTCACCTATGACTGGGGCATGGTCACCGACCTCGCGCGGCGCAACCAGGCGCGGATCTGCGGGCAACTCGGCATCGAACACATCATCGTGTCCGCCGACATCCAGCAGAAGCGCAATTTCATACGCAGCAATGTGCTGGCCTGGCTCAAGCGGCCGCAGCTCGGCATGGTGCCGTTGTTCATGGCGGGCGATAAACAGTATTTCCACTACATGAATCTCGCGGCGCGACGCAACGACATCAAGCTGCTGATCTTCTGCGAGAACGGCAAGTTCGAACGCACGCACTTCAAGTCAGGCTTTGCCGGCATCAACGAAGGCTCGCGGCGCGCGTTCAACGTCACGCCGGCGGAGAAGCTCAAGCTGGTCGCCTACTACCTGCGCAACTTTCTGGCGACGCCGGCCTATTTCAACGCCTCCATGCTCGATTCGGCGTTCGCCTTCTTTTCCTCCTACCTGCTGCGCCACGAGCACTACCTGTTCCTGTTCGATTACGTGCGTTGGCAGGAGGCGCAGGTCGAGGACACGCTGCTCGGCGTGTACGACTGGGAGACCGCCCCCGACACGCGCTCGACGTGGCGCATCGGCGACGGCACGGCGGCGTTCTACAACTACATCTACTTCACCATCGCGGGTTTTACCGAGAACGATACCTTTCGCAGCAAGCAGATTCGCGAAGGCTTGATCTCGCGCGACGAGGCGCTGCGCCTGGTCGCGGTGGAGAACCGCCCGCGCTGGGCGTCGTTGCAGTGGTATGCTCAACAGGTGGGGTTCGATCTGAACGAGGCGTTACGCGTGATCAACGGCGCGCCCAAGCTGTATGGAGGCGCGCGGTGATGGCCGGCCTGATCTATCCCTCGGGCCCCTACCGCTCACGGCTCCATGGCCTGGTCAACGAACTGCTGTTCCCGCTCAAGCTGCTGGTACCGCAGCCGCTGGTACGACGCGTGCCGGGCCTGGTCACCAACGAGGACCTGCGCATGGCGGAGGTCGGCCGCGAGGTGCGCGGACGACTGCTCGACATCGGCTGCGGTCCCAATCGCCTGGCGCGCGAGTACCGCGCCGCCGGCGGCGACGCGGTCGGTGTCGATGTCCACCCCTGGGAGGGCGTCGACCTGGTGGTCGAGGACACCGCGCGTCTGCCGTTCGCGGACGGCAGCTTCGACACCGTGAGCTTCGTCGCCTGCCTGAATCACATTCCCAATCGCGACCAGGTGCTCCGCGAAGCGCGCAGGGTGCTGGCGGACGGCGGCAGGGTGGTGCTGACCAACCTGCAGCCGCTCATCTCGCAGGTGTGGCATGCCTGGGCGTTCTGGGACAAGGATCAGCACGAACGCGGCATGGCCGAGGGCGAGGTGTGGGGGCTGGCCGAAGCGCAGTTGCGCGCGCTGCTCGCGGAGGCGGGTTTCGAGCGCGTCGAGCGCCGGCTGTACGCCTGGGGCTTGAACCAGCTGTGGGTCGCGCGGAAGTACGGCGGTCGTGCCGATGACACCTGAGCCGAGCGCCGCCGGCGACCACGCCATCTGCCCACTGTGCCTGTCGCGGCGCACCGCGCCCTACGCGCGGCACTCGCGGGTGGCGCAAGTGGTCAGGCGGTGCGTCGACTGCGCACTCTACTTCGCCTGGCCGCACCAGTCGATGATTCCGACCGTGACGGACGGTGCGCCGGATCGCGACTTCACCTTCTGGGGCAGCGAGTGTGCGCACATCGCTTATCAGCGCTGGCGCACCACCGAGAACCGCGAGATCGGCGCGCTGGCCCTGGCGCACTTTCCGGATGGGCGCTGCGAGCGCCTGCTCGAGATAGGTTTTGGTGAAGGACCGCTGACCGAGATCCTGCTGCCGGCCACGGCGGAATACTGGGGCATCGAGCCGGTGCCGGCCACCTGCGCGAAGACGGCGCAGGCGCTCGGCCTCGCGCCCGAGCGCGCGTTGTGCTGTCGCGCGGAAGATCTCGGCGCGGGCGGTCCTGTCGAGCATCTGGCGAGCCATTTCGACATGGTGGTCATGGTCAGCGTGTTCGAGCACCTGTCCCAGCCGCGCCAGGTGCTGGAGGACTGCCTCAGGCTGCTGAAGCCCGGTGGCCGATTGCTGATCTCCACGCCCGACTCGACCTTCTTTCGCCAGCTGCGCCTGCTGCGCAGGCTCGCGCAAATGGAACCGTGGACGCATTTCCACGTGTCGTTCTTCAAGCCTGCGAATCTCGAACGGGCCTTTCAGGCGGTGGGTTTCGAGGTGTTGACCCGCCTGCGACGTCCGCTCGTGACGTCCGAATCGATCGCCTATTTCGCCGCTCTTACCGACTCGGCCGCGATCGGCTGGCTCATGCGGATGTTCAAGCGCAGCGGACTGGCCGCGCTGCTGCGGACCCACACGCTGTTCTACGTGCTGCGCAAGCCGCACGGCTAGCGGCGCGATGGTCGACAGCTTTCCGCGCGGCGCCGGCCTCGAACCTTTGGCGCGCACGCGCCTCGGTCGCGGCGTCGGCGGAGAGCTGGCCTGGAACACGGTCAGCTTCGTGGTCATGGCGCTGTCCACCGCGGCGGCGTTCTTCATCGTCGGGCGCTGGCACGGTGAGGCCGCCCTCGGCGTGTTCAGCCAGGCCTATGCCATCTACGTGGTCGCGTCGCAGGTGGTGGTGTTGGGCGTGCAGTTCTCGGTGCTGCGCGCGGCCGCGGCGATGCCGGCGACCGACGCGGCGATGCGCCCGATGCTGTGGGGCGCGCTCGGCGTGGTGCTGGGCGCGGGCCTGGTCACGGTGGCGCTCGGCTCGCTCAGCCTCGGCGCGGCGGAGCGCCTGTTCGACAGCGCGGAAGTGCGATTCGCGCTGGCGGCGTCGCTGCCCGGCCTGCTGTTCTTCGGCGCGAACAAGGTGCTCATCAGCTGGTTGAACGGCACGCGCCGCATGCGCGCCGTCGCGCTCGCGCAGGGCGCGCGGGGCGCGTTGATCGTGCTGTGGATGCTGGTCTTGAGCCTCGCCGAGATGCCGAGCGCGGCGCTCAGCGCCGCGCTGGCTGCCGCCGAGGCCTGCCTGTTCGTCGCGTTGGCGCTCGACCTGTGGCGCCGCGCGCCGCCCTGCGGCGGCGCGAGCGCCTGGCGCTGGGCGCGCGCCCACGCGCGCTTCGGCGGCAAGGCTCTGGGCGGCGGCGTGATCATGGAAGCCAACAGCCGGGTCGATGTCTTTCTCCTCGGCGTGTTCCTGTCCGACCGCGAAGTCGGCATCTACAGTTTGGCGAGCATGGGGTTCGAGGCGATGCTACAGGTCTGCCAGGTGCTACGCGTCAGTCTCAATCCGCGCCTGGCCAGGCTGCACGCGCGCGGCAGGACAGCGATGCTGCAGAAGTACGCACGTCACGCGCTGCGCGCCAGCTATGCGCTGTTGGCTGGCCTGGCGCTGGCGGCGGCGCTGCTCTATCCGCTGGTGGTGAACCTCGTGTTTGGCGCTGCCTTCATGGCCAGCGTGTCGTGCTTCGCCCTGCTGATGGCCGGCTTCGCCTTGACCAGCGGCTACCGCGCCGTGGACATGCTGCTGGTGCAGGCGGGCATGCCGGGCTGGCATACGCTGGTGCTGGGCGGCGGCATGCTCGCGAACGTGGCGTTGAATGCGGCGCTCATCCCGATGTTCGGCCTGGAGGGTGGGGCGCTGGCCACCGCCCTGTCGCTGCCGGTCGGAGTGCTGCTGTTGAAGCTCGCGGCCCGCCGCCTGGTCGGCATCTCAATCTAGAATCCGCATCGTCGGCGCGGCGCCGGCGGCGATAGGGCAGGGTGCGAGCGCTCGAACTGAGGCGAAGGAGCAGATGGACGATTTATCCAATCTACGGCTGGCGGGCGTGGTGGTGGGCTTCGCCGTGCTGATCTGGACCTTCGTCGATCTGCGGCGCTACCGCGCGCGCCGGGTCGACCGAGCCGCCATCATCTTGTTCGCGCTGGCGAGCATCACGCTCGCGCTGTTTCCGCAGCTGGTCGATGCACCCGCCGCGTTCTTCGGTCTGCTGGGCGTGCCCGGCGGTCGCCTGCTGGCCTTGCTCATCGTCTCGACCGTGCTGGTCTGGCTGCTGCTCATTCGCGCGCGCAGCCAGCTGGCGGCGCTGCAGGACGATCTCACGGCGACGCTGCGCAGTCTCGCGGTCAGTGACTTCCTCGGCAGGCACGCCGACCTGGCGCGGACCCCGGCGATCTGGGTGGTGGTGCCGGTGCTGAACGAGGCCGCCAACATCGGCGTGGTGGCGGCGCGGGTGCCGCGCGCGCTGCTCGGCCTGCCGGTGCGGGTCCTGGTGGTCGATGATGGCAGCACGGATGGCTCCGCGGCGGTCGCCGCGCAAGCGGGGGCGCTGGTGGCGCGGCTGCCGCGCAACTGTGGCGGCGGCACGGCCTTGCTGACCGGTTTCGACGTCGCGTTGAACGAAAACGCCTTCGCCATCGTGACCATGGACGGCGATGGCCAGCACGATCCGGCGGAGGTCGAGCGACTGGTCACGCCGCTCGCCGAGAAGCGCGCCGATTTCGTGATCGGTTCGCGCGTGCTCGGCAGTCGCGACGAACGCGCCGGGCTGCGCGCCATCGGCATCAGTCTGTTCAGTCGTCTGATCAACCTCCTGACCGGCAGCCGCATCACCGATTGCTCGAGCGGCTTTCGCGCCATCTCGCCGCAGGTGCTGCGCACCATCCAGCTGCGCGAACCTCAGTATCACACGCCGGAACTCATCATCAGCGTGACCAAACGGCGCATGGTTGTGGCCGAGGTGCCGATACATGTGCGCTCGCGCCTGTCCGGCGAGAGCAAGAAGGGGCCCGATCTGCGTTACGGCTGGAGGTTCATTCGCTCGATCGTGCGGGCTTGGCTGCGCTAGTCCTCGGTAGGCGTTGGCTCAGTGGCGAATGCGTCGAGTTGGGTGCATGTACGACTGCGAGTATGGTGCCGGGTCCCACAGGTCTCAAGTTACGGCCGGCAACGGCCGGCGCGCCTGCCTAGCGCTCGAGGTTCCGCCTGGCCGGACAATGGATTTCAGAGAGATCAGCTTGACGAGTCTGCCTGTCTCCGGGCCATATGAGCGCCGCGGCGTGCGCCGCGCGTGCGCTTGGGCGAGTGTTGCGCAGGCAAAGGTCTGGGCCTGCGACTGAGCGGGTTGCACCGACATCGGCGTGGCGCCGGCGCTCGGCCGACATTCTGTCGCGCATGCCGATGGGGCTCGCACGCCGCTACCATCACCTCGCGCCGTCGCGACCCGCACCGGTGAGAGCATCGCCGCGCCGAACGTCGCTCATCGCCAGTGCACAGAACGCTTTTAGTGGTGGCCCGCGTCAAGCGAAGCGCAGGCGCGGCTCGGCGCTAATCGCCTTGTCGCGCATGGCGAGCAGGTTATCCCACCGCGGCGCTGCTCGCCCAGAACGGTAGTGAACGCTACGTCTGCGATGTGATCGAGCTCCCCTCGTTTGCCCCCCGCGCCCAGCCGTCCCGGTGGAGCCCCACCAACATCGCATTGTCCGATCACTATTTCGAGACTTACACGGGGCGCGCCCATGGCCTCATCACCATCGGACACGTGCTCCGCGAGCTGCTGGAACTGTTGAACCGGCAGGTGCAGGTAATTCCTAACTTCCGGTACGCTGAACGACTGGTGCGCAACGATGCGCTGCGCGGGCTCGAGATCGGCGACCGTCTGATGACATCCAGAAGCACGATCAGCGCGGGTTTCGAGTTCGGACCCGAAGTATTTTCCCACCTGTCCGCGCAGGTGCACTTCGACGTCGCCGGCATTTCGGCCCCGTCCGCCTGCCGTATCGCCTGTCTCGATCTCGCCGCCCGCCTTGGCGTGGGAAACCGACTTCTGTGTGACCAGGTGCCGTAGGCGGAACTTTCGTCCGCGGTTGCGATCGAGCGCGTGCTGGCGCGGCGCGTTGACATCTGGGCGCAAGCCACGGCGGCCCCGTTTGTGAAGCATTGGACGCGCCGCTATTCGATGCCCTGGCCAGACCGCGCAGCATGTGCTTCTGCGACATCAAGCAACTGTGCGATAACAATCGCACCATGTGCATGGCGCGCTCGCAGGTGGCGCGGGATGTGGAGGTCACGCTCGTGTCGCCGCAAGCGAGGCGGCTTCAGCGACCCTGGTGAGCGATCCCAGCCCGGGCATCGGTGTCGAGGCGATCGTGCTGTGAGGCGGGGCTCAACTTCGCGCGGCCGGCCCCGCCGGCCATTCGCCGCGTATGATGGACCCGAGTACCACGGCTCTGAGCGCCTGATGGTCGAGGCGGGGCACCGCGCAAACGATGCGCGCGCCGTTGGCGACCAGCAGAAGGTCGCCCCGCGGGCACTCGATGGCACGTGCGCTGTCGCGATCGACGAGCAGTACGGTGCAGTGTCCGAACAGCGCTAGCAGGCGTTGCTGGCCGGCTTCGTTCAGCTGGCGGAGCAGGCGCTGATCGACCGCGACTAGGGGCAGATCGCAGCGGCTCTGGTGCAGGCAGCGAATAGCGAAACGAACGATCTCGGCCTGTCGTTGCGGCAAGGGACTGCGCAATTCGGCGATGAGTTGCACCGTTTCTGCGTCGATGTCGAACATACCTTCGCTCACCAACGCGGCGACCCACTCGCGGGCGTTCGGGACGGCGTCGAGGATAGTGCGATATTTGGGCATGGCGGCTTGGGCGGCGCGCAGGCGCGTGACCGCGTCCGGCTCGCCAGTAGCCGCGTCCTGCAGCAGGGCACGGAAGAGATCGAGTCCGATTTCGCAGTCCAGACCTGGTCCGGTGAGATGGAACACCTGGCCGGGCGCCAATACACCTTCGACGGTTTGCAACTGGGGCGTCTCGAGCCGCCAGCGCGGCCGGATCGGGAGAGGGTGCCTTTCGTCGTGGATGCGACCCGCCAGGTAGCTGCCTGACGAGAAGCTAATCGGCACGGTCACTGGCACGGTCTCGCTGTCCAAATCGCGCGCCAGGGCGTACAAGCGCATCAGATGCGGCAGGTAGCGATTGATGGCGGTCAGCGCGACCATGCCGCCCTCAATGCCGGTGAGCACGAAACGCATGCCGAACAGTAGCACCAGCAGCGAACTCGCGCTCGACACTTGCTCAAGCTTGCCCGTGAACAGGAGCCAAGTCAGGGTGCCGATGCCGGCGGCCATCATAGATGACATGAGCGCGCGTGAAACCTCCGTGACGCGCAGCCGGCGTTCGAGGGCGCGCAGATAATCGTCGAGCGCCGAGCCAGGCTCCTCGGCAGGCGCCTGACGGAGTGCGTGTACGACATCGAAACCGGCCTCGGCTTCATCCTCGACGAAACCCAGGGACGTCTCGAAGGGCCGGCCGCTGAGCGCCTCGCCAAGCCTAGACCTGATGTACGCGCTGCGCTGCGCGCCGAGGTTTTCCAGGTCACGGGTGCTACGGGTTGCGGCGAGAGACAGCGGGTAGAGCACACCTAGCGCCAGCATGCCGAACGCCGCGACCAGGGGCAGTAACAGTGGCGCGTGGTAGGCCAGTACAGCGAGGCCCAGCGCCATGCTGCCGAGATGCCCGATGTTGAAAAGCGATAGACGTACGACCACGCCTGGAAAGCGGCAGTCGCTGAGCAGGATCTTAAGCAGCTCGTGGCGCGTGCCAAGGGTGTGACGGCGATAGAGGTCGCCAACGAACCGCTCCTCGTCGGCGCCGGATGGCGCGAGCTGAGCGAGGATTGCATCGGTAAAATGGCGATACAGCGCGCTTTCTAGGCGAATGGCGGTAGAGCGCCCCAGATAGCCGAGCAGACTTCCGAGTGTGAAGAGGGCGATGAACACGCCTGTTGCAGTGAGCGCGCTAGGTGGCGGCAGGTTGACATGAAGCGCGTCCAAGCCAGGAAATCTGGTCAACCTCCCTTCGCGCTGCATGTCTCCGACCAACCTTGCAAGCAACGCCAATGCCGCGCCGTGCAGCACAATGCCGGCAGTCAACGCGCTTGACGAGAGCAGGATCGGTCGCAGCGCATGGCGCATGGCGCGTGACCACAGCCAACGGAACAGCCGCAGATATGCGATGCCGCGACTGCGGGCCGCGCGTGTATTCTCCAGCAGAGGGCCGCTCACTGACGCACCGCCCGTATCAGCAGAGGCTCGTCAACACCCCGTCGAACGCGCGTTGCCATCGCGAGCACGTGGCGAAGGCACGCGTCGCGGCCGCGATCTTCGTGCAGAAAACAGTAGTCTGCACGCTCAAAATGCGCCGAACCCATGGCGAGGCCTGCGACTCGTAGCTGCCAATGGGCAGGCGCAGATCGGCGCGTAGCAGCACGCGACACGCGTGCGAGACCATTGTGGAGCCGTCGCTCCAGTCGCACATGGAAATTGCGGCGCGGCATGTCGACGAGTCGGAGTTGCAGTGTGTTGCCCGGACTCACTCGCGTGCGCGCGGGGGGGGGGGCACGCAGCCGTACTTCAGGATGAAGGAATGCACGGAGGTTGTCGCAGAACAAATCCAGGTCGAGCATCTAGTGGTTCCTCGACGCGGCGAGCGCCGTCTGCTGGCGACAGATGTCGAGATACTGCGCCGCGACCTTCTCGATATCGTGAATGCTCTCTGCCGCCTCGCGCCCCCGTGGCGGGTGCTCGCGTCTCGCATAGCCCCTAATCAGACGCTGCCGGACGTCCTTGATCGCGTCGGGCAAGGCATTGGCGACTGGCAGGTCGCGCGACTGGCAGATGGGCTGGAAGAGTTCCTCGCGGAGGTAGGTGATGCACGTTTTGCTGAGCGCCCAGGCCTCGAAGGTCAGCACACTGATCTCGTCTGTTATGATTTGATCAATGATGATGTCCCCCGGCATGTACCGCTCGCGCGCTTCCACGCGCGGCATACGTTCCAGCAGTTTGAGATCGCAGGTGAGACTTTCGCTGAATAACTCATCCAGTGCTCGGGTCATCAACCGCAAGCAATTCATCCCGGCATTGCTTTGCGCATGGACCGCCGGTGTTCGCGCATTTGCTTGCACTTCCAAGTAATCTTAGCTACTGAGGGTCAGGCAGCGCGGTGGGGTCCGCGGTTCTACCATGAACTGCTGCATTTCCGGATCCTGCTCCAGGAGTACATCGATGCGCTGGCGAAACATGTCGATATATCTTCGCTGTGCGTTCTCGTCGAATGGCGGCACGAAGCCGTGAAGAAACGGGCTGCGGGGATTGCCCCGATTATTGGCGCTCGACAGGCGCAGTTCCCAGCCGGTGAAGCGATGCAAGATGCGTGCGCTGTGACCCTCGAACAGCAGCAAGTAGAGCCCGGTGACGCCGCAGAGATTCGGGCCGACGAGCACGGAGTGTGGCCAAATGTGGTAGATATCGAAGACTTCCGCAAGCGCGTTCCGCAGGACATCGAACTGCAGGTGGAAGTCGCCAGCGCGCTTCAGAGCGACTCGGGCAGAACGCGCAGCGACGCGGCCTCGGCGATCACGGCGTTGGCGTTGGGCGACGAGCACAGCTCTTACCATAGCAAGGGTGCCGGTGCGTGAGGCGCCGCCGAGGAAAATCATCAAGGGGGGAAGACCTAGCAGCGTCTCGTCTTCGCCGAGGATTAGGTGACGGAGGTGCTGGAATCGCTCGGCAAGCGGACAGCTAGCTGCGTCGGTCATTGAGCAAATCCGAGTTTAACGTTATCGTGTGGCGAAGAAATGCAGGGCGCCGTGCGATTCTAACTGACTTCGTCGTCGGGTAGATGACAGCGCCCCAGGGCAGGTCCGCTCCAGACGGAAGAAAGCTTGTTCTGCTCAAGATCCGCATATTTGCTAGGCGGGCGGGGCAGTCGCCTTTAAGCAGTGAGAGCACTGTTCAAAAAGGCCGGCGCTTCAGTGATAGCGGCGGTGAAATTGATACTTGGCGGCCGTCGTACCGCGGGCGCGAAAGCCCGGTGATGTGGATGCCAATTCGAGAGGGGGCGATGAGCGAAGGCAGCATCGGCGAGAAGCTGTCCGGCGACACGACTCAGGTGATCTCGAGAGCACGTGCGCTGTGGCGGCGGCTACGGATGAAGTTCGCGCGACTGGTCGCGCCAGAGCTGAATCCGGAGGCGGTGCGTGCCCGCCTGCGTCACGTCGAACGGCGCATGCACAAACTCGAGGCTCGGCTCGTGGTGCTCACTGGGCGTAAGGCCGCGACGCCGCCCGTGTCGACCTTCAATCGACCGGTCAACCTGTATCTCGATTTCGCGCGCGACTGCTTGGCGTGTCCCGATGTGCATGGTGCCGACGTCTACGTCGCGCACGGCGTGCAGGCCCTGCCCGCGGCGTCGGCGCTGGCGCAACAGGCCGGCAGCACCTACTTCTGCGACGTAATCGAGATCCCGTCTTTCGCGGCGCGCGCGCTACCGTCGCGTTGGCATCCGACCACACTGGAAATGCTGGACTGCGCCTTCGAGACCTACCTGCGCCGCGCCGACGGTCTGTTGACCGTCGGCAAAACGCTCGGCGAGGAAATCCGTCCCTTAAACGCGCACGTACACGTCATTCCGAACTACCGACCGGCCGAGATCCTGGTGCCGAGCGCGGCGCTGCGCGAACGCTGCGGCCTGCGCGCCGACGATGCGCTTGTGGTCTCAATTAGCACCGTCACTACGGGTGTCGAGGTTGTGCTCGATGCGCTCGCGACCCTGCCGGCCAACGTGCATTTGGCCACAGTCGGCAGGTTCGCGCAGCGCGACTACCAGGTCGCGTGCCTGGCGCAGGCCGAGCGACTCGGGATTGCCCATCGTCTGCACTGCTTTGAACCAGTGCCCTACCCGGAGTTGGCCAGCTTCGCCTCGTCGGCCGATGTCGGCCTCATCGTGTGCGACCCGCTGATCCCGAACCACCGCGTCTCCCTGCCGAACAGGATCTTCGACTACATGTTCTCCGGCGTTCCGGTGTGCACGCCCGAGATCGCCGACATCGCCGGCATCGTGCGGCGCTGGGACATGGGCGCGGTGGTGGCGGAGCTGCGAGCCTCTGACTGGGCACAGGCCATCAGCGCCACGCTCGCGCGCCGCGAAGCGCTGCGCGCCAACGCCCTGCGCGCCGCCGGGGAGCTGGTGTGGGAGTCACTCGAAGAGCGCCTGTACGAGGCGTTGGGGCGGCCGGGACGGGTGTGCTTTCTCGGCTTTAATTACCTATTGGACAATAATCGCACGGTGCGCATGGCACGCTCGCTTGCGAAGTGGGGCGTGGACGTGACGATCGCTTCCCTGCCAACGACCGGCGCCTCTGTGACCCGCACGACGGATCCAGGGCCAGGCGTGCGCGCGGTGACCATCGCGGGCGGCCCCAAAGCGCCCGCGCCCGCCTGAAGCGACCCCGCTGCTCAGCGATGTAGGCGCCCGAGGTGCACCGCGTGGATCTGAAAGCGCACCATGTCGGCCTTCGCTTGCGCAGCGGACTCGCGGGGCCGGCGACCGCCTCGGGCGCCATCGCGCCATCACGCCACTCGCCGGACAGGAAGCCGAACTCGCTCGGCAGCTCGAAGCCGTCGCGCCGATCTCGCTCTCGAGGTCCCGCACCAGCGCCTGCAGGCGCAACAGGTGGGGCACGAAGCGGTTGAGGGTGGTGAGCGTGACTATGCCACCCTCGATGCCGATCAGGACGAAGCGCAGACCGAACAGCAGCACCAGCAGCGAACCCGCGCTCGCGATGTGCAACTCCGGATAGGCGAACAGCAGCCACACCAGCAGACCGATGCCCGCCGCCGCCATCGCCGACATGATCACACGCGACAGTTCGGTGACGCGCAGGCGTTGCTCGACCAGCGCGAGGTAGCCGTCCAGCGCGCCGCGCTCGGCCGTGGCCGGCGCGTCGGCCAGGGCCGCGACATCGTCGAACTCTTCGTCGAGCGTCTCAGCCGCTGTCGGCGCGTCAGGCACCGCGTCGCCCTGGACGGTGTCGAGCGCCGACCCGAGTCGCGACTTGATATAGGCCACGCGTTCGGCGCCGCTGACCTCCAGCTGGCGGGTGGTGCGGCTCGCGCGCAGCGAGAGCGGGTACATCGCGATCGCCGCGAGCAGCGCGAACGTCGCGATCAGCGGCAGGAGCAGCGGCGCGTGCAGGCCGAGCACCAGCAGGCCGAGGGCGAGATTACCGAGGTGCGTGATGTTGAACAGCGCGAGCCGCACCCCCACGCCCGGAAAGCGGCAGTCGCTCACCAGGATCTTGAGCAGCGGATGCCGCGTGCCGAGCACGTGGCGCCGACGCAGGACCTTGAACGGGCGGCGCGCGTCGTCGTCCCTAACCGTCAGCTGTTCGATGACCGAATCGGCGAAGTAGCGGTACAGCGCGCTTTCCAGGCCAATCGCGCCGGAGCGCCCGAGGTAGCCGAGCAGGCTGCCGAGCGCGAACAGCGCGACGAAGGCCGCGAGCAGCGCCGACGGACCCGGCGTGTGCAGCGCCAGGCCGAGCGACTCGATCGGCGTCAGGCTGTCGCCGCCCGCCTGCATCGCGCCTACCGCCCGCGCGAGGATGAACAGCGCTCCGCCGTGCAGCGCGATGCCGCACACCGAGGCGCACGCCGACAGCAGCACGGTGCGATGGAAGCGCCGCAGGGTCAGGCCGAACAGCCAGCCGAGCAGGGCGAAGTAGGTGCGCGCGCGCGCGCCGATGGCGGACAGCGCGCCGCTGGATTCAGGCACCGGGCAACAACCGCCGGCAGGCGCGCTTGGCGAGCGCCAGCGCGCGCAGCAGGCCGACCTGCGCGCGCAGGATCGCGCGGAACAGCATTACTTGCGCGACCCACAGGCGCCCGACCGGTGAGCCCGCGCCACGCTCGGCGCGCGCCAGCCACGGCTCCTCGGCGTCGAGCAGCCAGCGAAAGATCCTCAGCCAGGCATTGAAGCTCGCCTGTTCCAGGCGGCCACCGACGTTCATCTTCGTGACGTCCAGTGCCATGGGCGGCGGCAGGCCCTGGCGCGTGGCCCAGTCCACGGGCGGCCAGCGGCCCGGCGCAAGCCGCGGCGCGGTGGACGGTGCAAGCGGTTTCGGCGGCACCAGCCGCGCGGCGAAGAACTCAATGTCGGCCACCTCGCGCTTCGCCGGCGCGCGACCCGCGAGCTCCGCGCGACAGATCTCGAGATAGCTGTCGGCGACGACTTCGATGTCATGGAAGCGTTCGGCCGTGTCGCGCCCGCGTCGCGCCAGCTCGGCGCGCCACTCGTAGTCCGCGATCAGGCGGCGCAGCGTGGACTCGATGGTGTCCGGCGTGGCGTTCGCCACCGGCAGTTCGCGCGTCTGGTAAAAATCCTGGAACAAGTCTTCGCGCAGGTAGGTGACGCAGGGTTTGCCCAGCGCCCAGGCCTCGAGCGTGAGTACGCCGGTCGCGCCGATCAGGATCTGATCGACGATGATGTCTGCGCGCTTATACCACTCGCGCGCCTCGGCGTGCGGCACGCGCTCGAGCAGCTTGAAGTCGAAGTCGAGCCCGGCATGGCGCAGGGCTTCCAGCGCGCGGATCACGAAGCGCGAGCCCTTGACCTCGGCATTGCTCGGCGCGTGCACCACCAGCGGACGCGGGTTGGGCTCCACGCCGACGTAGGGCCACTGCTCGAGCTGCAGGCCGCGCGGCAGGATGCGCGCTCCGGGCATGAACTGCCCCATCTCCGGATCCTGCACCAGGAACAGGTCGACGTAGTGGCGCAGCATGTCGAGGTAGCGCCGCTGGCTGCGCTCGTCGAACGGACCATCGAAACCGTGATTGAACGGGCTGTGCGGATTGAGCGCGCGGTCGCGGCTCGGCAGGCGCAGGTCAAAGCCGGTGAAGCGATGAAAGATGCGAGCCCCATGGGCCTTGAGCAACGGCAGGTCGAGACCGGTGAGCCCGTCCAGATCATTGTTGAACAGCAGGCTGCGCTGCCAGAAGTGGAAGATGTCGAAGCCTTCCGCGAGCGCGTCCCGCAGCGCGGCGAATTGCGCCGCGAAATCGCCCGAGCGCAGCAGCACGAGACGGTCCAGCGCATAACCGAGCGCGTGCTCGCCGCTCGCGGTGTACTGCAGGTGATGGGCGTACACACCGCGGCGACGCAGCGCGCGCACCAGCGACATCGGCTGGTCGGCGAAATTCATTGGCGCCATCAGCACGCGCGGCGACGAAGCGTCGAGTAGGGCTGCGGAGGACGTCGACATGCCGATGGGATGGAAGTGGGACCGCGGGCGCTGAGCGAGGTGACGGGATTATACGAAGGGCGGGCAGTGCTGTCCCGCTGGCCTCAGTCGCGCGCCGCCGGCAGCAGCGTCGCGAGCCAGTCCGGGTAGGCGGCGGCCTCACGCTCCCAGCACAGCACGTGCGCGGCGGCTTCGAGTCGCTCGCTGAGTGTCGCGCGTCGCGCCGGCGTCAGCAGCGTCGCGAGTGCCTGCGCGACGCTCTCCGGGTCGTCGCACGCGCAGGCGAGACCGATGTCATGCTCGGCCACCAGCGCAGTGAGATCGGGGAACGCCGCCACCACCACCGGCACGCGCGCCATGATCATCTCGAACAGGCGATTGGGCAGGGCCAGGTAGTGGTTGGCGCGGGTGTTCTGCAGCGGGATCACGCCGACATCGGCGCCGGCGAACATGGCCACCACTTCGTCCGCGCGACAGGGCGGGGGCAGGTGCAGGCGGGCTTCGACGCCGCGGCGCGTGGCGCGCGTCAGCAGCGCCGCGCGATAGCCCGGATCGCGCAGCGGGCCGAGCAGCGCGACATGCACGTCGGCCGGCAGCAGGGCCAGCGCGTCGATCAGCACCTCGATGCCGGCGTCCGGCGCAATCGAGTTGGCGAACAGCACCAGCCGCGCCTGCGCGGGCAGGGCGCACAGCTCGCGCAGGCGTCGCGCCTGCGGCGCGGGCTGCCATTCGCGGCAATTGCGCAGTACCCGCGGTGGCGCGATGCCGTAGCGCCGGGTCATCCACGCCTGCAGCGCGGGGCCGATGGTGATGACCAGGTCGGCGCGCCGGATCAGACGCGCCTCGTACCAGGACTCGCAGCGTCGCAGCGCGCGCGCCAGCGCGCCGCGGGCGAACACCGCGCGACCATCGACCACTTCCACGCCGTCGTAGACCAGCCGAGCGCGATGCCGCCGCGCGAGTGCGCACGCCGCGCGGAGCGCCGGACTGTCGTGCGCCTGCACGAGATCGCAGGGCTGCTCGCCCAAGGCGGCGAGGCAGGCCCGCGTGAACAGCAGGCGCGTGATCAGCTCGCCCCACGGCAGCGCGAGACGTCGCAGCCAGCCGAGCGTCGCGAGCGGTCGTGGCGCGCCGGGCGCCGCGCTGGCGCCCCGCGGGGCGCGATCCTTGTCGGGCCGCGACAGCCGGCGACTCAAGGCCTGCAGTGGGTGAGGCAGCCGCAGGGTCAGGTAGTGCACGTGCGGCGCCTGCGCCCGCAGCTCCGCCACCGGCGGCGCGAGGGCCGCGACCGTCACCCGCCAGCCGGCGCGCGCCAAGGTCGCCGCCTGGCGATGCACGCGCGTGTTGAAGGTCAGATCCTTGGCCGCCAGCAGCACGATGCGCGGCGCGTCCGTGGCCGTGCTCACGGGCGTCGTCGCCCGACCAGCCGCGCGAGCAGCGCGCCGAACGCGCGGAACGCGAGCGCCTGGACGCGCAGCAGGCCGCGCATCGCGGCCAGTTCCACGCCGCGCACGGCGGCCTCGACGCGCGCCAGGCGGCGCAGCGCCGGTCGCTGATCCACGCCGAGGGCGGCCGTCGGCAGTTCGGGCGCGATGGCCGCGGCGAGGCGCGGGCGGAAGAACGCCAGCGCCTGTGTTGCTTCGCGCGGCGCGGCGCGGCTTGCCAGCGAGGCCTCGCACAGCGCCAGGTAGCGCTCAGCGATGCGTTCGATGTCGTGGTGTCGTTCGACCAGCGCGCGGCCCCTGGTCGCCAGTTCGGCGCGCCAGTCGAAGTCGGTTATCAGCCGGCGCAGCGTGCTCTCGATGGTGTCGGGCGTGGCGTTGGCCACCGGCAGTTCGCTGACCCCGTAGAAGGGCTCGAACAGATCGCGCCGCAGGTAGGTCACGCAGGGCTTGGCCAGCGCCCAGGCTTCGAGCGTGAGCACGCCGGTGGCGCCGATCAGGATCTGGTCGACGATGATGTCCGCCCGCCGGTACCACTCGCGGGCCTCGGCGTGGGGCACGCGGTCCAGCAACTGGAAGTCGAAGGCCAGGCCCTCGTGACGCAGGGTCTCGAGCGCGCGCACCACGTAGTTCGAACCCTTGACCGCCGCGTTGCTCGGCGCGTGGACCACCAGCGGCCGCGGGGTCGGCCGCACGCCCACCGGCTGCCAGTGTTCCAGCTCCAGGCCGCGCGGCAGGATCTCGGCCTCGGGCATGAACTGGCCCATCTCCGGGTCCTGCACGAAGAAGCGATCGACGTAGGCGCGCAGCATGGCGATGTAGGCCTGCTGCGCGCGTTCATCGAACGGACTCTGGTAGCCGTGATGGAACGGACTGTGGGGATTGAGCTGTGCGTCCATGCTCGGCATGCGCAGATCGAAGCCGGTGAAGCGATGAAAGAGGCGCGCGCCGCGCGCCTTGATGATCGGCAGGTCCAGGCCCGTGAGGCCATCCAGCGCGGTGCCGAACAGGAGCGAGCGCTGCCAGAAGTGAAAGATGTCGTAGCCGCGCGCCAGGTGCTCCTCCAGCACTTCGAGCTGCCGGCTGAAGTCGCTGTTGCCGAGCCGCGCGACGCGGTCCAGCGCGTAGCCCAGCGGGTGGGCGCCCAACGCGCTGTACTGCAGGTGATCCGCCGTGACGCCGCGGCGGCGCAGGGCGCGCACCAGCGCCATCGGCTGGTCGGCGAAGTTCATCGGCGCCATCAGCACCTTGAACGGTGTTGCCGGGGCCGGCGCGGGAGCTGACATCGACTGTCGCACTGCTTCGGGGCCTCCATGATACGGCTTTAGCCGTCTGCCGGGGCCGCGCAGATTCATCGCGCCCGCCTCGCGTGGTACAGTGCGCGCGGCCCGTCGGGGCCGCAGAGCCCAGGCCCCAATTCTCAGGACGGACGATGAAACTCGAGCCCTTTTTCCGCGGCGCCAAGATCGCCGTGACCGGCGCCGCTGGCACGGTCGGTACCGAACTCGTGCGCCAGTTGCTCGAGTATCCCGTCGCCGAGGTGCGCGGGCTGGACAACAACGAGAACGCGCTGTTCTTCCTCGAGCAGAGCCACCGCGCCGACGCGCGCTTCCACGGTTTCATGTGCGACGTGCGCGAACTGCAGCAGGTCGAGCGCATGTTCGGCGGCATGGACTACGTGTTCCACACCGCGGCCTTGAAACACGTGCCGTCCTGCGAGCGCGCGCCGACCGAGGCCGTGCGCACGAATATCCTGGGCGTCGAGAACGTCTACCGCGCGGCGATGTCCGCCGGCGTACGCAAGGTGCTGTTCACGAGCTCCGACAAGGCGGTCAACCCGACCAACGTGATGGGTACTTCCAAGCTCATGGGCGAGCGGCTGATCACCGCCGCCAACGCGTTGACCCAGGGCGAGAACGGCCCGGTGTTCGCCTCCACGCGCTTCGGCAACGTGGCGGGCTCGGCGGGCTCGGTGGTGCCGCTGTTCTGCCGCCAGATCGCGCAGGGCCAGGCCATCACGCTCACCCATCGCGACATGACCCGCTTCCTCATGACGCTGAACGAGTCGGTGCGCCTGGTGCTGCTGTCGATGACGCTGGCGCGCGGCGGCGAAGTTTTCGTGACCAAGATGCCGGTCGCGCGCATCGAGGACATCGCCACCCTGCTGGTCAAGATAGTCGCGCCGGTCTACGGGCTCGACCCCGCGGCCATCCGCATCGACGAAATCGGCCCGCGCCCCGGCGAGAAGATGTACGAGGAACTGATCAGCGACGAGGAAGTCCGCCGCAGCTTCGAGCTCGGCGACCTGTTCGCCGTGCTGCCGGCCTTCCGCAACATCTACGACAACGTGGTGTTCGCCTACGAGGGCTACACCCTCGCGCCGATCGAGCGCGTCTACAACTCGCAGAACGAACAGGCCATGGGCCTCGCCGAACTCGAAAGCTTCCTGCTGCTGCCGGGCGTGCTGCCGGCGGAGGTACGGGAGCGGCTGAAACTTTCCAACTAGGACTTTCACCATGCGCATCCTGATCCTCGGCGGCGACGGCTACCTGGGGTGGCCGACGGCCATGCATCTTTCCGCGCGCGGCCACCAGGTCGCGGTCGCCGACAACTACCTGCGCCGCAGCCTGAGCCGCGAGCAGGACGTCGAGGCGCTGTTCCCGGTGCCGAACCTCGCGCAGCGCGCCAAGCTGTGGCAGGCGCGCAGCGGCCACGAGATCAAGCACTACGTGGGCGACCTGTGCGAATGGGACTTCGTCGCGCAGATGTTCAGCGAGTTCCGCCCCGAGGCCATCGTGCATTACGCCGAGCAGCCGTCGGCGCCGTACTCCATGCTCGATCGCCGCGCGGCGACGCTGACCCTGCACAACAACCTCGGTGTCACCGCCAACTGCATCTTCGCGGTGCGCGAGTTCTGTCCGGACGCGCACATCGTCAAGCTCGGCACCATGGGCGAGTACGGCACGCCCAACATCGACATCGAGGAAGGCTGGCTCGAGATCGAGCACAAGGGCCGCAAGGACAAGTTCCTGTTCCCGCGCCAGGCCGGCAGCCTCTACCACACGACCAAGATCCAGGACACCGATCTGCTGTGGTTCTACGTGCGGGTGTGGGGTCTGCGCGTGACGGATCTCATGCAGGGCCCGGTCTACGGCCTGTGGACCGAGGAGAACCAGGGCGACGAGCAGCTCTTCCCGTTCTTCAACTACGACGAGATCTTCGGCACCGTGGTGAACCGCTTCATCGTGCAGGCGGTGGCCGGCTATCCGCTGACGGTCTACGGCAAGGGCGGCCAGACGCGTGGCTACCTGAATATCATGGACACGCTGAACTGCATTCGGCTGTCGATCGAGAATCCGCCCAAGGCGCACGAACTGCGCGTGTTCAACCAGTTCACCGAGACCTTCTCGGTCAACGAGCTCGCCGAGCGCGTGCACGACTGCGGCAAGCGCAACGGGCTCGAGGTCAAGATCGAGTCCAAGCCGAATCCGCGCAAGGAGCTCGAGGAGCACTATTACAACCCGGCGCACACCGGCCTGCTGGAGCTCGGCCTCGAGCCGCACTTCATGACCGAGGACGTGCTCGACCAGCTGCTCGCGACGGTGCTGCGCTATCGCGACAACATCAATCGCGACGCCATCTTTCGCGGCATCAAGTGGAACTGAGCCCGCGCGCGCGGCGCGTGCCGCGCGTCGCCTGAGCGACCGTGGTCAGGCTGCTGCACGTCGTGACCGGCCTCGGCGGCGGCGGCGCCGAAACCATGCTCGCGCGCCTGAGCGCGGCGCTGCCGAGGCCGGAGTTCGAGCAGCAGGTCTTGTCCCTGACCGAGGATGGTCCGATAGGCGCGCGCCTGCGCGCCGCGGACGTGCCGGTCGCCACGCTCGGCCTGCGACGTGCAATCGATCTGCCGCGCGGTCTCGCGGGCCTCGCCCGCGCGATGCGGCGCTTTCGCCCCGATGTCATCCAGACCTGGTTGGTGCACGCAGACCTGCTCACCGGCCTCGTGGCGCGCGCGCTCGGCGGCGCGCCGGTCGTGTGGGGTGTACACCAGGCAGGCTATGACCCGGCCACCACCCCGCGCGCCACGCGCGTCGCGCTCGCGCTCGCCGCGCGCCTGTCGGGCGTGCTGCCCGCGCGGGTGGTGAGCTGCGCGGCCGCCGGGCGCGCGGCGCGGCTGGCCGGCGGCTTCCCACCCGGTCTCATCGAAGTCATTCCGAACGGCGTGGATCTGGATGAGTTCCGTCCCGACGCCGAGGCGTGTGCGCGTCTGCGCGGCGAACTCGGCATCGCGCCCGGCGCGCCCGTGATCGGCATGCCGGCGCGCTGGCACGTGGACAAGGACCACGCGGTGTTCACGGCCGCCGCGCGCGAGGTCCTGGCGCGCGTACCCGACACGCGCTTCGTGCTGTGCGGCGCCGACATCGACGCCGATAACGCCGAACTGGCCGCGCTGCTGACCGCGACCGGCAGCCCGCGTGCGTTCAGCCTGCTCGGCTTTCGCGCCGACATGGCGCGCGTGCTGCCGGCCTTCGACATCGGCGTGCTGGCCTCGCGCACCGAGGCCTTTCCGAACGTGGTGACCGAGACCATGGCGGCCGGCGTGCCGTTCGTCGCGACCGCGGTGGGCGACGTGCCCGAGATCATCGGCGCCACCGGGCGCGTCGTGGCACCGCGCGATCCCGCCGCGCTGGCGGCGGCGCTCCTCGACCTGCTCGCGCTGCCCGCGGACGCGCGCGTCGCGCTCGGCGCCGCGGCGCGCGCGCGCGTCGCCGAGCACTTCGCGCTCGCGACCAGCGTGGCGCGTTACGCGGCGTTGTACCGCGCCCTGGCGGCGCGACGCTGATGTGCGGCATCGTCGGCGAACTGCTCGGGTCGCGGGCCGTGCCGCGCGATCCGGCCAAGGGAAGCCGCGCGCTCGATCTCCTCGCGCCGCGCGGTCCGGACGCGCAGGGCGAGTGGCACGGTCCCGGGGTGTGGCTGGGCCATCGACGCCTCGCGGTGCTCGATCTCTCGCCCGCCGGCGCGCAGCCCATGGTCTCGGCCGACGGGCGCCACGTGCTCTGCTACAACGGCGAGATCTACAACCATCGCGCACTGCGCGAGGAACTGCTCGGCGCCGGCGTGGCATTGCGCGGTCACTGCGACACGGAGGTGCTGCTCGCGCTGCTCGCACGCGATGGACTGGACGCGACCCTGCCGCGGCTGAACGGCATGTTCGCCTTCGCGCTGTGGGACGCCTCGGCGCGCGTGCTGCATCTCGCGCGCGATCGTTTCGGCGAGAAGCCTTTGTACTACGGCGTGGTCGAGGGCGCGCTGCGCTTCGCATCGCAGCCCGGCGCGCTGCTCGCGCTCGGCGCGACGCGGCCGCCGCTCGATCGCGCGGCGCTCGCGGACTTCTGCGTCCGCGGTTACGTTCCAGACACGGGTTGCATCTTCGCCGGCGTGCGCAAGCTCGCGCCGGGAACCTGCGTCAGCATCGCGCAGGACGCGTTGTCGGCCTTGCCCGCGCCGCGCGCCTGGTGGTCGGTGGAGCAGGCGGCCGGCGCCGCGCTCGCCGCGCCGCTGGCGTTGGACGATCGCGAAGCGGTCGACCTGGTCGAAGCGGCGCTGACACGCGCGGTGGCCTGTCGGCTGGAAGCGGACGTGCCGCTCGGCGCGCTGCTCTCCGGCGGCATCGATTCCTCGCTGGTGGTCGCGCTGATGCAGCGCGCCGCGGGCCAGCCGGTGCGCACTTTCAGCATCGGCTTCGACACCACGGACTACGACGAGGCGGCCCATGCGCGCGCGGTCGCGAGCCACCTCGGCACCGTGCATACCGAGCATCGTGTGAGCGCGCACGAAGCGTTGGCGGTGATCCCGCGATTGCCCGCCATCTACGACGAGCCCTTCGCCGATTCTTCGCAGGTGCCGAGCGTGCTGGTCGCGGCGCTCGCGCGCCAGCATGTCACCACCGCGCTGACCGGCGACGGCGGCGACGAACTGTTCGCCGGTTACCTGCGCTACGGGCCGGCGCTCGGCGCGTGGCGGCGGCTGCGCGCCTGGCCAGCGCCGCTGCGCGCGGCGCTGGTGGCGGGCGTCGAAGCGCTGCCCGCGGCGCGCTGGAATGCGCTCGGCGCGGCGCTGGCGCCGGCCTTGCCGGCGCGCCTGCGCTACGCCGCGGTCGGCGACAAGCTGCACAAGCTCGCACGTCTCGCGCGCGCGCCGGATCTCGCCGCGCTGCACGCGGGCGCCGCGGCGCTGGCCGGTGACGTCTCGCTGGTGCGCGACGCCGCCGTGCCGTCGCCGACCACGCTGGCGCGGCTCGCCGGGCTCGACGCCCCGGGCGCGATGATGCTCGCCGACACGCGCGACTACCTGCCGGGCGACATTCTCGCCAAGGTCGATCGCGCGGCCATGGCGGCGAGCCTCGAGACGCGCGTGCCGTTTCTCGACGTGGAGCTCTTCACGCTCGCGTGGCGCTTGCCGGCGCGCATGAAGCTGCGCGACGGGCGCACGAAGTGGGTGTTGCGCGAGGTGCTGGCGCGCCACGTGCCGCCGACGCTCACCGAGCGTGCCAAGGCAGGTTTCGCGGTACCGCTCGATGCTTGGCTGCGCGGACCGCTGCGCGCGTGGGCCGACGGCCTGCTCGACGTCGCGCGGCTGGGGCGTACCGATCTGTGGGAGACGGCGACCATCGCGCGGCTGTGGCGCGAACACGTATCCGGCGCGGCCAATCATCAGCACGCGCTGTGGGCGGTACTGATGTTCGAAGCCTGGCGCGAACACTGGGGCCACGCGGCCTGATGTCCGCAGGGGCGCCGCCTTGCGTGCTGTTCCTCGTGACCGAGGACTGGTACTTCGTCTCCCATCGCCTGGGCCTCGCGCGCGCGGCGCGCGCGGCCGGCTGGCGCGTGGTGGTGGCGGCGCGCGAGAGCGAGCATGCCGAGACCATCCGCGCGAGCGGCGCCGAGTTCGTCGCGCTGCCTTTCGAGCGCGCGCTCACCTATCCGTGGCGCGATCTGCGCCTGCTGTGGTCGCTGCGCGGGCTGTTCGCCGCGGTGCGGCCCGACGTGCTGCACCTGGTCTCGCTGAAACCGATCCTGCTCGGCGGCCTCGCGCTGCCCTGGGCCGGGCCGCGCTGCGCGCCGCTGCTGGCCTTCACCGGCCTGGGCTACGTGTTCTCCTCGGGCAGCGGGCTCGCGCGCCTGCTGCGCCCGCTGGTGCTGGCCCTGCTGGCGCGCATCGCGCGCCGCCCGCGCGCCTGGGTGCTGGCGCAGAACGCCGACGATCTCGCGCTGCTGCAGGCGCGCGGCATCGGGCAGGCATCGCGCGCCTCGATCATCGGTGGCGCGGGCGTCGATCCGGCGGACTACCCGGCCTCGCCGCTGCCGCCACGCGCCGGCGCCATCGTGCTCCTGCCGGCACGGGTGCTGCGTGACAAGGGCGTGGAGGAATTCGTCGCGGCGGCGGCGCTGCTGCGCGCGCGCCATCCGGACGTGCGCTGCGTGATCGCGGGCGCGCACGATCGCGACAACCCGGGCGCGGTGGGCGCCGACCAACTCGCGCGCTGGGTGGCGAGCGGCGCCATCGAGTGGTGGGGCGCGCGGCGCGACATGGCGGCGGTCTATCGCCAGGCCTACATCGTGTGCCTGCCGTCCTGGCGCGAGGGGCTGCCGCGCGCGCTGCTGGAGGCGGCGGCGGCGGCGCGGCCGCTGGTCGCGACCGACGTGCCGGGCTGTCGCGAGATCTGCATCGATGGGAACACGGGGCTCAGCGTGCCACCGCGCGATCCGCCGGCGCTCGCCGCGGCGCTCGCGCGCCTGCTGGAAGACGAAGCACTCGCGCGGCGCTGCGCGGCGGGCGCGCACGCGCGGCTGCACGCGCACTTCACGCTCGAGAGCGTGGCGCGCCGCACGCTCGATCTGTACGCCGAGCTGCGCGCTGCGCCATGAACGACGCTCCGCCCCGGCGTGTGCTGGTGACCGGCGCCAATGGCTTCGTCGGCCGCGCGCTGTGCCGCGCGCTCGCCGCGCGTGGTCGCGAGGTGCTGGCGGTGACCCGCCTGCCGGCCACCATCGCCGGCGCGTCGCGGGTGCTGGCGGTGGGTGACCTGGTACGGCTGCAGGACTGGACGCCGCTGCTCGAAGGCGTGGAGGGCGTCGCCCATCTCGCCGCGCTCACCCACGACGGCACGCGCGGCGCGAGCAGCGCGCACTTCACTGCCGTGAATGTCGATGTCTCGCGTCGTCTCGCGCAGGCCGCGCGTGCGCGCGGCGTGGCGCACTTCGTCTATCTCAGTTCGATCAAGGCCGCGGGCGAGCGCAGCCCCCCGGGCCGCGCGCTCAGCGGCGACGACGCGTCCGCGCCCGAGGACGACTACGGCCGCAGCAAGCTCGCTG
>JBFWYG010000011.1:0-94932 GCA_050186725.1 Gammaproteobacteria bacterium
CGTGTCCTTGGGCGACCTGGTCGGCCAGCGCTGGCCGACCTCGACGGTCAGGCGCAAGCTGGCGCGCGTGCAGTGGCTCCCCATCGAAGCCGACCCGCGCGTGCCGCTCGCCGAGCGACGCATCGGTGCGCCGCGCCTGTGGAGTCCGAGCGCGCGCGAGGAAGCGGTGCTGCGCGCCGACTGGGAAGAACACATGGACCTGCTCGCCACCGGGCGCTTCGACGAGGTCGACGCGCGCCTCGGCGTCTACCTGCAGGTGCGACCGAAGGCTGCCAACGGCCGCGCGCTCGCGCTGGCGGGCGACGTCGACGGCGCGCCGAGCGCGACCCTGCCGCGCGGCTTCTACCTCCGCCCGCGTTTCACCCGCGAGCTGCTCGGCGCATGAGCGCGTCACTCGATCCACGCGCGTGGCGCCTGTGCGTCGCGCCGATGATGCAGAAGACCGACCGCCACTTCCGCTACCTGGCGCGGCTGATCGCGCCCCACGCGCGGCTGTACACCGAGATGGTCACCGCGCGCGCCTTGCTGCGTGGTCCGTGCGCGGAGCTGCTGCGTCACGACGCGCGCGAACAGCCGCTCGCCGCGCAGCTCGGCGGCGCGGTGCCGGCCGAGCTGGCCGCCGCCGCGCGACGCTGCGTCGAGGCGGGTTACGTCGAGATCAACCTGAACTGCGGCTGCCCGAGCGACCGCGTGCAGGCCGCCGACTTCGGCGCCTGCCTGATGGCGAAACCGGCGCTGGTCGCGGACTGCGTGGCGGCGATGATCGACGCCGTGCCCGCCGACGTGCCGGTGACGGTCAAGACCCGCCTCGGCATCGACGATCTGTACAGCTACGACTACTTCGCGAGCTTCGTCACGCGCCTGGCGGACGTCGGCTGCCGGGTGTTCCACGTGCATGCGCGCAAGGCCTGGCTGTCGGGACTGAGTCCGAAGGAGAACCGCGAGATCCCGCCCCTGGAATACGCGTGGGTCTACCGTCTGAAACGCGAACTGCCCGACTGCGTGGTAGTGCTGAACGGCGGCGTGCAGGGTGTCGACGACAGCCTCGCGCATCTCGCGTGCGTGGACGGGGTGATGCTCGGCCGCGCCGCCTATGACCTGCCCTTCGCGCTCGCCGCGCTCGATCGCGCGCTGTTTCCCGACGCGCTGCCCGCCCCGCCCGACTCGCGCGACGCATGTCTGCGCGACTACCTGGGCCACGTGCGGGCGGAGCTCGCGGCCGGCACGGCCCTGCAGCACATGAGCCGCCACCTGCTGAACCTCTACCAGGGCCAGCCGGGCGCGCGTCGCTGGCGACGCATCCTGAGTGAACGCGGCCACGCGCGGGACGCCGGGCTCGAGGTGCTGGAAGCCGCGCACTCGGCGCTCGTGGAGGCCGCCCTCGACGCGGTCTGACACCGCCGCGCTGCTGGCTGCCCATCGGCGCGCGGGCATATAATCCGCGAGGTCGCGCCGCCGGCGCCCGCTAGCCTTCGTCACCGAGTTCGAACATGCCAATGGATTTCGAAACCGCCCGCTTCAACATGGTCGAACAGCAGATTCGACCCTGGGAAGTCCTCGACCAGACCGTGCTGGACGTGTGCGCCAAGGTGCCGCGCGAGCGCTTCGTGCCGGAGGACTACCGTCAGCTGGCCTTCTCCGACACCGCGATCGACATCGGCCATGGCCAGGCGATGATGCAGCCCAAGATCGAAGCGCGCCTGCTGCAGGCGCTGGACGTGCAGCGCACCGATCGCGTGCTCGAGATTGGCACCGGCAGCGGCTACCTCACCGCGCTGCTGGCAACCCTCGCCGCGCACGTCACCAGCATCGAATTCTTCGAAGACCTCTCGACCCGCGCCAAGCACCACCTGCGCGCCGCCGGCATCGCCAACGTGGCGCTGCACGTGGGCGATGGACTGGACGGCTGGAGCGCGGCCGAACCCTACGATGTGATCGTGGTGTGCGGTTCTTCGCCGGCGCGGCGTCCGGCCATCGAGCAGCAGCTCGCGCAGAACGGCCGGCTGTTCATGGTGGTTGGCAGTGCGCCGGTGATGGAAGCCATGCTCATCACGCGGCTCGACAAGGACAACTTCGCCTGCGAGAGCCTGTTCGAGACCGAGCTGCCGCCGCTGCTCGGCGCCGAAGCCAAGCCCGAATTCCAGTTCTGATCGCCGCCCCATGCGCGAACTGATGCCCGAAGCGGTGGCCGCCCTGCACGAGGCAGGCAAGGTGATCTTGCTCGACGTGCGGGAACCCTGGGAATGGGAGCTGTGTCACGTGGCGGGCGCGGTGCACATTCCGATGGGCCAGGTCCCGGCACGGCGCGGCGAGCTGCCGGCGGACCGACCGGTGGTGGTGATGTGCCATCACGGCATGCGTTCGCACCAGGTGGCGCAGTTCCTCGAGGCCGAGGGCCACGCCGATGTCGCCAACCTGGTGGGCGGCATCGATGCCTGGGCACGCAGCGTCGATACCGGACTCGCTTTGTACTGACGCGCCGCGCGGCCCGCGCCGGGATCCCAATGCCGCTCCCGACCGCCCTTCGCCCACGCGTGTTGCGGGGTGCCGCCAACGCGTGGCGGGTGAGCGGCGACGGCGCCGCCCCCGCCAGCCCCTGAAGGAGCCCACCATGCCCGTCGTTCCAACTGCCCTCGCGCCCCGTGCCTGCGACGCCGCCACTGGTGTGCTCGCGGTGATCGACCTGCAGCAGCGCCTTGGCGCAGCGATGCCAGGCAAGGTGCTGAATCGCGTGATCCTGAACGCCGTGTTGCTGGCGCGCACCGCGGGCCTCCTCGGTCTGCCGGTACTGCACACCGAGCAATACCCGAAGGGCCTCGGTCCGACCGTCCCCAGCGTGGCCCAGGCGCTGCCCAGCGGCACGGCCATGATCGAAAAGACGGTGTTCTCCTGCGCGGGCGCGCCGGCGTTCATGGCGGCGCTCGAAGCGAGCGGCAGGCGCCAGGTGGTGCTGGCCGGCATGGAGGCGCACATCTGCGTGCTGCAGACCGCGCTCGACCTCGCTGCGACCGGCCATGAAGTGCTGGTGGTGGAAGACGCGGTCTGCTCGCGTCGCCTGGAGAACTACCAGAACGCCCTCGACCGGCTGCGCCAGTGTGGCGTGCAGGTGGTGAGCGCGGAATCCGTCGTGTTCGAGTGGATGCGCGACGCCACGCATCCACACTTCAAGACCATCCAGGGCCTGCTGCGCTGAGACGCAGTCCGCGCGACCCGGCGGCCGCGCGGCGCGGCCTTCTTCAGTTGACCGTGTAGTTGCGCCCGCGCATGCAGGCGACGAACGCGCCGTTGTAGGCCTGGGTCGCCTGCATGCGCTGGTTGTACTCGGCCTGCTGCTGCTGTGCGTAGTACTGCTGCTGTTGCACCTGCTGCGGCTGCGCGGCCGGAGCGCTGCTGCCACGGCTCATGGCGCCGAGCAGGGTCGAGCCCACCGCGCCGATGGCCGCGCCCTTGCCGGCATCGCCTGCGAGAGCGCCACCCGCCGCGCCCAGCGCGGCGCCCGTGGCCGCGTCACCCATCATGCCGCTGCCCGGCAGCATGCCGCCATTGCCGAGACCGAGGAGACCACCACCGCTCGCCTGCTGCGGCTGGGGCGCAGGCGCGCTGTTGCTGCCGCGGCTCATCGCGCCGAGCAGGGTCGAAGCCACCGCGCCGATGGCAGCGCCCTTGCCGGTATTGCCGGCCAGCGCGCCACCCGCCGCGCCCAGCGCGGCGCCCGTGGCCGCGTCACCCATCATGCCGCTGCCCGGCAGCATGCCGCCGTTGCCGAGGCCGAGCAGACCGCCACCGCCGGCCGCCTGCTGCTGAGGTGGCGGCGCGTACCCGGGCGGTTGTGCGTAGCCGGGCGGCGGGGCGCTGGCCAGCGGCGGCGCGGTGGTCGGGTCGAATCCGGTCTGAGACACCGCCCACTGATGACACTCGTACTTGTCGCGCGATTGCTGCGCCTCGTTCTGACCCGCGCTGGGATAGGCGAATAGACCTTGCTGCTGGGCCTGGGCGCCGACGGCGACCGCCAGCAACGTCATGGCGAGGGAAGCTCTTCTGGCACGTGCGACGCGCATGTTGCGATGCTCCATGTTTAACGGGAGAAGTATAGGGGCCGCGTCCCGCAGCGGCGCGCGAAGTTTACCAGCGGCCGGCGGACCTGGCGTGGAAACGCGGCGCGGTTCACGCAACGCGGTTAGCGGCCGCGTGCGCCGGCGCCTGAATCAGCAGGCGCACGATCTCGCCTACCGTGCGCTGGGTGGCGCCGCGATGACGATGCACGATGTCGCGCGCCAGCCGGCCCACGCGATCGCGCTCGTTGCTGTCTTCGAGCCAGGCGCGCGCGGCAGCGGCGAACTGCTCGGCATCCGCCACCACGCGCAGCACGCCCGCCTGTTCGAGCAGGCGCACGATGTCGCTGAAGTTGAAGGTATGCGGACCGACCAGCACCGGTCGGCCGAGCATCGCCGGCTCGAGCACGTTATGTCCGCCGAAAGGCAGCAGGCTGCCGCCGACGAAAGCGAGATCGGCGGCCGCGTAGAAGCGTGGCAACTCACCCATGCTGTCCACCAGGTAGACCTGCGCTTCGCCGCCGCAGCCGGGCGCGCGACTGCGGCGTACCGTGACGAGACCGCGCGCGGCGCACAGTTCGGCCACCTCGTCGAAGCGCTCGGGATGGCGCGGCACCAGGATCAGCAGAATGTCGGGCAAGGCGCCGCGCAGGCGGAGGAAGGCGTCGAGCAGCAGCGCTTCCTCGCCGTCGCGGGTGCTGGCGGCGATCAGTATCGGTCGGCTCACGCCGAGCAGGCGGCGCACCGCCGCCGCCTGCTCGTGAATGCTGGGCGGCAGATCGACATCGAACTTCAGGCTGCCGATCACCGCGATGCGCGCCGACTCGGCGCCGAGCGTGACGAACCGCGCGGCGTCGTCCGCGCCCTGCGCGGCGATGTAGTCGATGCCGCGCACGAGTTCGCGGCTGAGCGTCGCGAAGCGCTGGTAGCCGGCGAGCGAGCGCGCCGACAGGCGCGCGTTGGCCAGCACGATCGGTACGCCGCGCGCGGCGCAGGCGGCGAAGGTGTTGGGCCACAGCTCGGTCTCCATCACCACCAGCACGCGCGGCCTGAAATGCTCGAGGAAGCGCGTCACCGCGCCGGGCAGGTCGAAGGGAAAGAAGGCGTGGCGCACCGCGCCGCCGAACACGCGGGCGACACAGTCCGCGCCGGTGGCGGTGGATGTCGTCAGCAGAATGGGCACCTGCGGCAGGCGTTCCTGCAGCGCGCGCACCAGCGGCGCGGCAGCCATGGTCTCACCGACCGACACCGCGTGAATCCAGATCGGGGGCGGACCATCCCAGGCCTCCGCGTGGCGTCCGAGTCGTTCGCGCCAGCGGGAGCGATAGCGCGCCGCCGCTTGACCGCGCCACGCCTGGCGCAGCAGCAGCAGCGGCGTCAGCAGCGCGAACAGCGCGGTGTAGAGCCGCCTCAGGCCGCCAGCCAGTGGAGATACTCCCGCACGCCGGTGGCGACATCGCGCGCTCGCCCGGCGTAGCCGGCGGCACGCAGCCGGGTGAGGTCGGCCTCGGTATAGGCCTGGTAGGCGCCGACCAGATCGGCTGGAAAGTCGATGTACTCGAGCGCGCCGCGGCCGTGGAAGTCGAGCACCGCGCGCGCCACCGCGTTGAACGGCTCGGCCCGGCCGGTGCCGCAGTTGTAGATGCCGGACACGGACGACGGCTGTGCCGCGCACCACAGGGTCACATTCACCACGTCGTCGACGTGCACGAAGTCGCGGCGTTGTTCGCCGGGCGCGCAGCCATGGGAAGCGCCGAACAGGCGTACCCGACCGTCCTCGAGCAGTTGTCGATGCAGGTGCAGCGCGACGCTCGCCATGCGGCCCTTGTGCGTTTCGCGCGGTCCATAGACGTTGAAGTAACGCAGGCCCAGCACCGGGCTGCTCACCGCCGGCAGGCGCCGCCGTACGTATTGATCGAATACCAGCTTGGACCAGCCGTAGACGTTCAGCGGTCGCTCGCAGTCCGGCGCCTCGCGGAACTCACGGCCGGTCCCGTAGACCGCGGCGCTGGAGGCGTAGACCAGCGGAATGCCGCGCGCGACGCAAAACTCGAACGTCGCGCGGGAGAAAGCGAAATTGTTCGCCATCATCATGCGACCGTCCCAGTTGGTGGTCTCGGAGCAGGCGCCGAGGTGATAGACGCACTCGATCTCCGGCGCGACCCCGCGCCCGTCCACCAGCGCCCGCCACTCGTCGCGGTCGAAGTAGTCACCGATGCGGCAGTCAGCCAGGTTGAGCGCCTTGCGCCCGTCCTGCAGATCCTCGACGAGCAGGATGTCGTCGCGGCCGCGCGCGTTCAGCGCGCGCACGAGGTTGGCGCCGATGAAGCCGGCGCCGCCGGTGACGACGATCATGAGGTCAAGTCCGACGGCGCGGCGATGCGCTCGACCAGCGCGGTGGTGGAGAAGCCGGGATGGAAATCCACCGTCGTGACCCGGCCGCCCGCCGCGAGCACCTCGGCCGCGCCGGCAATCTGCTCGACCTGGTAATCGCCGCCCTTGACCAGCACGTCCGGCAGCACGCGCGCGATCAGTTCGCGCGGCGTGGCACCGCCGAAAGGCACGACCCAGTCGACCACGTCGAGCGCGGCCAGCACGTGCATGCGCGCCGACAGCGGCGTGAGCGGCCGCGAGGAGCCCTTCAAGGCGGCCACCGAGGCATCGTCGTTGACCGCGACGATGAGCCGCGAACCCAGCGCCTTGGCCGCGCGCAGGTAGCGCACGTGCCCCTCGTGGAGGATGTCGAAGCAGCCGTTGGTCATCACCACCACTTCGCCGCGCTGCCGCGCGCGCGCGCGTTCCTCGAGCAATGCGGCGACGTCGAGCACGCCGCGTCGCG
The DNA here is from genome assembly GCA_050186725.1 of Gammaproteobacteria bacterium. Classification (GTDB taxonomy): domain Bacteria; phylum Pseudomonadota; class Gammaproteobacteria; genus JADJYF01. The sequence goes on from JBFWYG010000011.1 coordinate 6,892, forward strand.
CGCCCGCGCGCGCGTGCAGCGCCAGGTCGAGTTCGTCCCGCGTCACGCTGGCCGCGCCGAACTTGGCCACCACCAGCCCGGCGGCGACATTGGCCAGGGTCACTGCGGTCGGCAGGTCGTGACCGGCGGCGAGCGCCACCGCGGTCACCGCGCACACCGTGTCGCCGGCACCGGTGACGTCGAACACGTCGCGCGACTGCGCCTCCAGGTGCAGGGCTGCATGGCCGGGGCGCACCAGCGACATGCCGGCTTCGCCGCGGGTCACGAGCAAGGCCTCGAAGTCATGGCGACGGCACAGCGCCTCGGCGCGCGCGACCAGGTCGGCGAGATCGGCGCAGGCGCCGACCACGGTCTCGAATTCCAGCAGGTTGGGCGTCAGCAGCGACGCGCCGGCGTAGCGCGCGAAATCATGGCCCTTCGGGTCGACGACCACGCGCTTGCCCGCGCGCAGGGCGTCGGCGATGAGCGTGCGCACCTCGCCGAGCGCGCCCTTGGCGTAGTCGGAGATCACCACCACCGCGCAGTCCGCCAGCCGTTGGCGCGCCAGCGCGGCAACGGCCTCACCGAGCGGCGCCGGCGGCGACTTCTCGAAATCGAGGCGCACGAGTTGCTGGTTGTGGCTGACGACCCTGAGCTTGACCACCGTCTCGTGATCCGCGGCGGTCGCGAACGCGGGCTCGACGGCAGCCGCGCGGCACAGGTCGGCGAGCCGTTCGCCGGCCGGGTCGGCGCCGGCGATGCCGACCAGCACGACTCGCGCCGCCAGCGCCGCGGCATTGGCCGCCACGTTGGCCGCGCCGCCGACCCGCTCTTCGACCTTTTCGACCTGCACCACCGGCACCGGCGCCTCGGGCGAGATGCGCCGCGCGGCGCCGTGCCAGTAGCGGTCGAGGATCAGATCCCCCACCACCAGCACGCGCGCGCCGTTCATGAGGCTCAGTCGTGAATCCATGCTCACCGTCGAGGGGCAGTGCCTGGGCGCGGCGCTTCAAGTTAAGGGCTGGCAATCCTACCATAGGGCCATGCGCCTCCTGTCCGGCACCCTGCTCACCCTCGGCCTCACCGTGGCGCTCGCGCACGCGGCCCTGGCGCTCGACGCCCCCACGCCCTTCACCGCGGTCTACGCCTTGTCCCAGGGCGCGATCTCCTTCGGCACCATGGAGCGCAAGTTCGAGGTCGACGCCGATGGCGCCTATCGCTACACGTCGCGCATGGAAGCGAGCGGCGTGTTCTCGCTGGTGCGCTCCGACAGCATCGTCGAGGCGAGCAGCGGCGTGCTGCAGGATGGCGAGTTCCGTCCCGAGCACTACGACTACCGCAATTCGCGCGGCAACAAGCATTACACGCTGCGTTTCGACTACCCGCAGGCGCGCGTGCTGCGCAGCGACCAGCCCAAGGGCTGGCAGGCCGCCATGCCGCCCGGCCTCAAGGACAAGCTCGTCTACCAGCTGCAGATGATGGTCGACCTGGCGGCGGCGCCCGAAGCGCTGCGTTACGCCGTGGCCGACAAGAACAAGCTCAAGGATTACCGCTTCGCGGTGCGTGGCGAGGAAAAGGTCAAGACCGGCAAGGGCCGCTACCGGGCGCTGCGCCTGGAGAAGGGCGACGGCCCGGGTGAACGGCGCACGGTGGTGTGGTGCGCGCGCGAGCTCGGTTGGCTGCCGGTCAAGGTCGAGTACCACGAGAAGGACGGCGGCGTGACCACCGCCGTGCTGCGCGCCTTCGAACAACCCAGGCGCTGAGCGCCGTGCCGCGCGCCTAGCCGCGCCCCAGCCTGTTCAGCAGCTTCTCCGCGTCGGCACGCAGTGCGAATCGCGCATGCTTCGCCAGCAGCGCCTTGACCAGCGCGCGCGCTTCGGCCGCATGCTCGGTGTCCGCCAGCGCGATGGCGAGATGGCAGCCGATGTCGGGATTGTCCGGCGCCAGTTCCGCCGCCTTGCGCAGCAGTTCCAGGCCCTGCTCACGCTGCCCCCGCTGGAACAGGATCCAGGCATAGGTATCCACCACCGCGGCTTCGCGCGGCGCGCGCTCATAGGCGCGTCTGCCGGCATCGGTGGCGCGCTCGTCGCCGTTCTCGAAGTACAGCCAGGCCAGGTTGTTGAGTGCCACGGCCTGCTCGGGGGCCTTGGCCAGGATCTGTTCATAGGCCGCGATCGCACCGTCTCGCTCGCCCTGCTCCTGCAGGGTGCTGGCGAGCGCGAGCCGCACATCGAGATCGTCCGGATGCTGGGCCAGCCAGTCGGCGAGCCGATTGGAGGTCTGCCCCGCCGCGCGCTCGCTGCGTTCGAGCTTGACCAGCCGGCCGGCATTGGGCTGCCTTTCCAGGGCGCGCGCATAGGCCGCGCGGGCAGCGGCGCCGTCGCCGCGCACCTGGGCGATGTCACCCGCCAGTTCGTCACCGGCGGCGGCGGCCTCGGGCGCGGCCTGCAGCGTCTTGGCGATACGCTCGGCCGCGGCGAAGTCTTTGTCGGCGAGCGCCAGGTGGGCCAGGGCGGTCTGCGCTGGTACGTGGGTCGGTGCCTTGGCGGTGATGCGCCGCAGCGCCGCCAGCAGGCCAGCCTCGTCCCGCGCCAGGCGACTGGCGCGCGCGACCCGCTCGAGCGCCTGGAGGTTGTCCGGATCCCTCGCCAGCAGCGCCCGCGCGCCTTCCAGTCCCGCGGCGTGGTCGCCCAGGTCCAGCATCGCGTCGGCGTATTCCAACTGCACCACCGGCTGGAAGGGCGCGAGTTTCCACGCCTCGCGCGCCGGCGCCTCGGCCAGCGTCGCCTTGCCCTGGCTGCGATACAGGCGCGACAGCAGCACGCGCGGCTGCACCGCGTCGGCGTGTTCCTTGCGCGCCTCCAGCCAGAGCTCTTCCGCGCGCTTGGCGTCGCCGTCGGCGATCGCCAGCCCGGCCAGACCGAGCAGCGCCAGCAGGTGCTTTGGTTCGCGCGCCTCGATCGCTGCAAACTCGGCGCGGGCCGCGGTGCGGTCGCCGCGCCTCAGCGCCTGGCGGGCGAGGTTGACGTGGGCGACGTGGAAATCGGCGTCGGCCGCCAGCGCCGTGCGATAGGCCTCGGTCGCGCCGGCTTCGTCGCCACTCGCCTCGCGCTGGTAGCCGAGGAGATTGTGCGCGAGCGCGTTGCCGGGCGCGGCATCGACGAACGCCTGCGCCTCTGCGCGCGCTTCATCGACCCGCTTCTGGCCGGTCAGCGCCAATACCAGCAGCGCCCGCGCCTGGCCGAAGTCCGGAGCGTCCGCGACCACCTTGCGCAGCTCGCCGATGGCCTCGTCCACCGCCCCGGTGCCGAGCTTGCCGAGTGCGGCGGCGGTGCGGATGGGCGCGGAATCCGGCGCCAGGGCCGCGGCGCGACTGAGCTGCACCTCGGCATCCTGGTACTTGCCGTGCTTGAGATAGGCGGTGCCGAGCAGCGCGAGCGCGGCCGGGTTGTCCGCGTCCTTGCCCTGCCCGCCCTCGATGCCGAGCGCCTCCAGCCCGTCGAGCCGGCCGCTGGCCAGCCGTATGGCGCCCAGCATGCGCTGCGCCGACTGGTCCGCCGGCGCGACCTCGAGCAGCTGCAGGGCAAACTCTTCGGCGCGGGTGTAGGCGCCCAGCGCGAAATTGAGACGCGCGCCCATGGCAAGGGCCACCGGTTCCTTGGGCAACACGTGCAGCACCTTGTTGAGGGCGACGAGCGCCTGCTCGGGATCCTTGCGCGCCTCCGCGATCCGCGCGCGCAGCAGGTTGACCCGCGGATCGTCGGCGCCAGCCTCGCCGGTCTCGTCCAGCCGGGCGGCGGCCCCTGCCGTGTCGTTCGCGGCCAGCAGGGCCTCTGCCAGGCCAAGCAACGCGCCGGTGTCGCGCGGCGCGAGCGCGAGCGCGCGCTCGAACGCGGTCCGTGCGGCGGCCGCGTCCTGCGCCTGCAGTTCGATGACGCCCTTGAGCGCCCACAGGCCCGCGTCCTTGTCGTCAGTGGCGAGCAGCGCGCTGGCTTCGCGACGCGCCGCGTCGAGCTCACCGCGCGCGAGCTGCACCCGCGCCAGGCCCAGGCGCGCCTCGCGCAGCTCCGGCCGCGCGGCCACCGCCGCGGCGAACTCGCGCTCCGCGTCGGCGAACTGGCCACGGGCGAAGGCCAGCGAGCCGCGCAGCAGTTTCCAATCGGCCGACCCCTCGATGGCATGCAGCGCGATCTCGCCCTCGGCCTCGTCCAGCTTGCCGAGCAGCAACTGGGCTCGTGCGACGCCGAGCGCGATGGTCTGATCCTCGAGGCCGACTTCGCGCGCCTTGCCGAACTCCTTCAGCGCGCCGGCGGCGTTGCCGCGTTCCAGGTAGCTGCGGCCGAGCAGCAGGCGCGCCTCGGCATGCTCGCTCTCGCGCGCCAGCAGGGCGCGAAGGTCTACCTCGGCGGCCGCATAGTCGCGCCGCTCGAAAGCCCCACGCGCGCGCTCGAACAGCGCCGCCGGATCGTTGGCCTGCCGGTGCTGGACGACCCAGGTGAGGCCGCCCGCGAGCGCCACGACGACCACCGCCAGCGCCACGTACCAGCGCCGACGACGCGTGCGCGCGCGCTGCTCGCGGCGGGATTGCCGACCGTCCGTAGTCGCGTCCATGGCTCAGAGCTTGCCGTCGTCCACCATGCGGATCAACTCCTCGGCGGGCAGGTAGCCGCCGATGTGCTTGCCTTCCTCGGTATAGACCGCCGGGGTGCCGGTCACGCCCATGGCGTTCCCCAGTTCGAATTCCTCGGCCACCGGGCTGTCGCACTCGGGCGAATCGACGCGCTTGCCGAGCTTGGCCTGGGTGATGGCCTGCTGGCGGTCCGCGGCGCACCACACGGCAGCTGCCTTCTGGAACGACTCGCCCTTCAGCCCGGTGCGCGGAAAGGCCAGGTAACGGACGGCGATGCCGCCGGCGTTCAGTTTGCCCACTTCGCCGTGCATCTTGCGGCAATAACCGCAATCAATGTCGGTGAACACGTAGAGCGTCCTGCGCGCCTTGCCCTGCCTGGCCGGGAACTCGATGTAGCGATCCGCGGGCAGCTCGGCCAGCACCTGCTTGCGGGCCAGAGCGCGGCGCTGATCGGAGACGTTGACCTTGTTCTCGATGTCGATGACATCGCCGTGCACCACGTAGCGCCCGTCGCCGCTTACGTAGAACAGCGAGGCGCCGATCATCACTTCGTACAGACCGGCCAACGGCGCCGGGGTGATGGCGGAAATGTGGTCCTTGGGGAACAGCTTGGCCAGCCGCGCGGCCAGCTTGTCGGTGACTTCATCGGCGATCGCCGCGCCGGCCTGCGCCATCAGCAGCGCCGCGCAGGCGGCTGTCAGAATTCGATTCATGCGGGTCCCTCGACGCTCGTGGCGACGGATTGTAGTGAGCCGGGGGTTACGACACCACGAGTGCGACACCGGTTCGCGCGTGGCGGGCCGTGCGCCCGTTCCCAGTTTGTGCTGCGGCGCATACTATAATCCTCACAGGGAGTGGGCCGCGTTGGGTGGAGCCCGCGCGGAAGCCAGAGCCGACAAGCACGGGCATGAGCGTCACCGACATCGACAACCTGGAAGGTTCCACGCTCGGCAAGTACCAGATCGTCCGCCGCATCGGCGCGGGCAACATGGCCACCGTCTACATGGGTCACGACCCCTTCATCGACCGCCCGGTGGCGGTCAAGGTCGCCAAACCGGACCCGAGTGGCGACGGCGAGGCCAGCGAGTTCTACAAGCAGCTGTTCTTCAACGAAGCCCAGACCGCCGGGCTGCTCAAGCACCCCAACATCACCGCCATCTACGACGCCGGGGTCGACCGCGAGCACTACTACATCGTAATGGAGTACGTGCATGGCGGGGACACGCTCGACGGCTACACCGGCATCAACGAACTGCTGCCGCTCGGCACGGTCACCGCCCTGCTCTACCAGTGCGCCATGGCGCTGGACTATGCGCACAAGAAGGGCGTGGTGCATCGTGACATCAAGCCGCGCAACATCCTGCTGACCGAGGATCGCGAGGCCAAGATCACCGATTTCGGCGTGGCCGTCGCGCCGGGTCTGCACAGCCGCGTCTCTCCCCAGCACGCGGGCTCGCCGCTGTACATGTCCCCCGAGCAGGTCAGGCGCGAGGCGCCGGTGTCGCAGAGCGACCTGTTCTCGCTCGGCGTGGTGGCCTACGAACTCCTCACCGGCCGCCATCCGTTTCATGGCGAGAACATCGACGCCATCGAATACCGGATCCAGCACACCACGCCGCTGCCGCTGCGCGAACTGCGCGGCGACGTGCCGCAGATCTACCAGCGCATCATCGACAAGGCGCTGGCCAAGAAGGCCCGCAACCGCTACAAGTCCGGGCTCGACATGGCCGGCGACATCGCGCTGGTATTCGATTTTCTCAAGCAGCCGGCTTTTCGCCTCACCCAGCAGGAGAAGTACCAGCAGATCGAGAACCTGCACTTCTTCCGCGACTTTCACGACAGCGACCTGTGGGAGCTGATCAACGCCGCCGAATGGCTCAGGCTCGCGCAGGACAGCGAGATCGTCCAGGAAGGCCAGGCCGAAACCGCGTTCTACGTGCTGGTGGCGGGCGAGGTGGCGGTACGCAAGAGCGGCCGCGAAATCGTGCGTCTCTACCCCGGCGACTGCTTCGGCGAGATGGGCCTGGTGTCGCGCCGACCACGGACCGCGAGCATCGTCGCGATCACCGACATCACGGTGATGAAGCTGCGCGACGTGGTGGTCGACCGCACCTCGATCAACTGCCAGCTCAAGTTCCAGCGCCGCTTCTTGACGGCGCTCATCGAACGGCTGGAGCACGCGACGGAGCGCATCGCGACGGTCGACGAGGACGACTGAGGCGCCCCACCCGATGGCCACCCGGCTCGATCCACCCGGCGCGCGCGGCAACCTGACGCTGGAGACGGTGGTCGGCCTGCTCGAGGCGCAGCGCGTGCTGAGCGCCTCGCAGGTCGCGCAGATCCGCAAGTCCGTCAATCCAGATGACGATCGGCACCCGTTCCTGCAGCTGGCCGACCTCGGCCTGCGCAGCAGTGGCGCGCAAGGCGAACCGCTCGGTCTCGAGGCGGTGACGCGCCTGGTGGCCGACGCCACCGGCCTGCCCTACTTCCGCATCGATCCCCTGAAGATCAACGTCGAGGCCGTCACCGGCCTGGTGTCGCAGGCCTATGCCACGCGCTTCCGCTTCCTGCCGGTCGTGGTCAACGAACAGGAAGTGACCATCGCCACCGCCGAGCCCTTCGCCAACGACTGGGAACCGGAGATCGCGCGCGTGCTGAAGCGCGCCGTGCGGCGGGTGCTGGCCAACCCGCGGGACATCGAGCGCTACCTGCGCGAGTTCTACGGCGTGAGTCGCTCGATCTCGGGCGCCACCAACAAGTCCGGCCTCAGCCCGCGCAGCCTGGTGAACAACTTCGAGCAGTTGACCGAGCTCGGCAACATCGGCGAGCCGGACGCCAACGACCGGCACATCGTGCACCTGGTGGACTGGCTGCTGCAGTACGCCTTCGAGCAGCGCGCGAGCGACATCCACATCGAACCGCGGCGCGAGCAGAGCAACATCCGCTTTCGCATCGACGGCGTGCTGCATCTCATCCACCAGCTGCCGACCGCGGTCATCGGCGCGATTACCAGCCGGGTGAAATCCCTCGGTCGCATGGACGTCGCCGACAAGCGTCGTCCGCAGGATGGCCGTGTGCGTACACGCGTGCCCAACGGCCAGGAGGTCGAACTGCGGCTCTCGACCATGCCCACCACCTTCGGCGAGAAGCTGGTGATGCGCATCTTCGATCCGGACAAGCTCGCACAGCCCTTCGAGCAGCTGGGCTTCACGCCGCATGACCTCGGCCTGTGGAACGAAATGACTTCCCAGCCGCACGGCGTGATGCTGGTCACCGGCCCGACCGGCTCGGGCAAGACCACCACGCTCTATTCGGCGCTGAAGCGTCTCGCGCGCCCCGAGATCAACGTCTGCACCATCGAAGATCCGATCGAGATGGTCGAGCCGCAGTTCAACCAGATGCAGGTGCAGCCGGCGCTGGACATCGACTTCGCGGCCGGCGTGCGCACCCTGCTGCGCCAGGATCCGGACATCATCATGGTCGGCGAGATACGCGATCGCGAGACCGCCGACGTGGCCATCCAGGCGGCGCTGACCGGTCACCTGGTGCTCTCCACCCTGCACACCAACGACGCGCCGTCGGCCGTGACGCGCCTGATGGACATCGGCGTGCAGCCCTTCCTGATCAGCGCGACCCTGCTCGGCGTGGTGGCGCAGCGCCTCGTGCGCACGCTGTGCCCGCTGTGCAAGCGACCAGGGGCGGTGTTGCCCGACGCCTGGCAGGCGCTGGTCACGCCTCATCGCGTGCCGCTGCCGACCAAGGTCATGGCGCCCCAGGGTTGCGACGACTGTCGTCACACCGGCTATCGCGGTCGCGTCGGCATCTACGAGATCATGCGGTTGAACGAGGCGCTCAGCCAGATGATCAAGCCCGAACTGCACGCCGCCCAGCTGCGCCACGCGGCACTGAAGAACGGCATGCGACCGCTGCGCCTCGCCGGCGCGATCAAGGTGGGCGACGGGCTCTCAACCCTTGAGGAAGTGCTATCCGTGGTGCCGGCGCCGGAGCGCTGAAGCTCAGCCGCGCGGATGATGAGCCGCGTGCAGCGCCTTCAGGCGCTCGGCCGCGACGTAGGTGTAGATCTGGGTGGTCGAGATATCGCTGTGACCGAGCAGCATCTGCACCACGCGCAGGTCGGCGCCGTGGTTCAAGAGATGGGTCGCGAAGGCGTGGCGCAACGTGTGCGGTGACAGCGTGGTGCGAATGCCCGCGACGAGCGCGTAACGCTTGATCAGGTACCAGAAGGCCTGGCGGGTCATGCCCGCGCCGCGCTGGGTCGGGAACAGCGCGCGCGTGGCACGGCCGCGCGTGAGTTCCGGACGCGCGCTGGCGGCATAACGCGTCAGCCAGTCCAGCGCCTCCTCGCCGAGCGGCACCAGCCGTTCCTTGCTGCCCTTGCCCGTGACCCGCACCACGCCCTGGCGCAGGTTGACCTGGGCCTGCTCCAGGCTCACCAGTTCGCTGACCCGCAGGCCGGTCGCGTACAGCACCTCCAGCATCGCGCGATCGCGCAGGCCGAGCGCGGTATCGACGCGAGGCGCGGTGAGCAGCGCCTCGACGTCCTGTTCGCTCATGGTCTTGGGCAGGGCGCGCCCCAGGCGCGGCGCGGCCAGGCGCAGGGTGGGGTCAGCCCCGCGCAGACCTTCGCGCAGCAGGTACCGGTAGTAGCGCCGCATGCTGGACAGGCGCCGCGCCTTGGTGCGCGCGGCGAGGCCGTCCGCCTGGCCGAGAAAATCGAAGAGGTCGGCCTCGCTGGCGGCCTCGAGGGTCGAACCCCGCTGCGCGAGAAACGCGGCAAGGCGTTCCAGGTCGCTGCGATAGGCGGTCTGGGAATGGGCGCCGAGACCGTACTCCACCCACAGGTGATCGATGAAGCGCGCGAGGAGATCGGCGGTCGGCTTGACGGCGCTCAATCGATTACTCTATCCGGCGAGACAGCCGGCACCTTAGCAAATTGCCGGCGGTGTGGAATCAAGGGCGCCCTGCCCAGTCGCGGAGACCATCATCATGCTCGATTCCTGGTTCACCCCCACCGGCGGCAACGGCGGCTCCGCCGTCGAGCGCAGTCCCGAGCAGCAGGCGCGGGTCGACGCCGAGACCGCGTCTCTCGCGCTCTATCACTACGAGTCATGCATGTTCTGCGCGCGGGTGCGCCGCGCCATCGCGCGGCTCAAGCTGAACATCGAGCTGCGCGACATCCTGCGGGACGCTGGCCACCGTCGCGAGCTGGAGGCCGGCGGCGGACGGAGCACGGTGCCGTGCATGAAGATTGGGGAGGGTCAGAACGCGACGTGGATGTACGAGTCGGCCGACATCGTCGCGTGGCTGGAGAAGAAATTCAGCGGGTCCGGCGACGCGGCGTCTTGAGCCGCGTCGCGGACAGTGCGCGCCGTCAGTCGGCGGCGCGGTTGATCTTTTCCTTGATGCGCGCGGCCTTGCCGCGCAGGTCGCGCATGTAATAGAGCTTGGCGCGACGCACGTCGCCACGACGCTTCACTTCGATCTCGGAAATGATCGGGCTGTAGGTCTGGAACACGCGCTCGACGCCTTCACCGTGGGAAATCTTGCGCACGGTGAACGAGGAGTTGAGCCCGCGATTGCGCTTGGCAATCACCACGCCTTCGAAGGCCTGCAGACGCTCGCGGTTGCCTTCCTTGACCTTGACCTGCACCACCACGGTATCGCCAGGGGCGAAGGCTGGCACCTCGCGCTGCATTTGCTCGGATTCGATCTGCTCGATGATATTCGCCATGTCCTTCTACCCAGTGAGTGATGCGAGCGCGCGAGTCTACAGCAAGTGCCGCGCCGATTGCACCTAATATGTTCAATCGCCTGGAGATTCCCCCCGCGACGCGAGGAAGGCGTCGAGCGCACGGCGATCCGCCGCGGCGAGGCCCTCGGCCGGCAGCAGGTCCGGACGGCGCAGCCAGGTGCGGCCCAGACGCTGGGCGCGCCGCCAGGCCTCGATGGCCGCGTGGTGCCCGGACAGCAGCACCGGCGGCACGGCCTCCCCGTCCAGCACCTCGGGGCGGGTGTAATGCGGATGGTCGAGCAGGCCATCGCTGAAGGAGTCCTGCTGTGCCGAGCGTTCGTCGCCGAGCGCGCCGGGCAGGGTCCGGACGATGGCGTCGATGATCAGCATGGCGGGTACTTCCCCACCGCTCAGCACCACGTCTCCCACCGACCATTCCTCGTCCACATCCCGCGCGACCACCCGTTCGTCGATCCCCTCGTAGCGCCCTGCCAGCAGCACCAGGTGCGGCAGGCGCGCGAAGCGCGGCACGTCCGCCTGGCGGAACGGGCGTCCCTGGGGCGACAGGTACACCACGGTCGTGTCGGGATGACGGACACGCGCCTCGTCGATGGCGGCGCGCAGCGGGGCGGCCATCATCACCATGCCGGGTCCGCCGCCATAGGCGGTGTCATCGACCGTGGCGCGCCGGTCGCTGGTGAAGGCGCGCGGGTTGGAGGTCTGGATGTCGATCAGGCCTCGGGACTGGCAGCGGCCGACGATGCCGGTGTCGCGAAAGGCGTGCAGCAGTTCGGGAAACAGGGTGATGACGGTGTAGCGGTTCACCGTTCAGTCGTCGACGTGCCAGTCGACGTACATGGTGCCGCCCCGGGTGTCGATGTGCGTGACGTAGACGTCCGGGACGAAGGGAATGAGGTATTCGCGGGCGCCGACCACCCGCAGGACGTCGTGGGCGCCGGTCTCGAGCAGGCCCTCGATCGTGCCGAGGACCTCGCCCTGTCCGTTCAGCACCCTGAGTCCCACGAGCTCGGACCAGTAGAATTCGTCGGGCCCGCTGGGCTCGAGCTGGTCGGGGGTGATCGCAATCTCCTGTTTCACGAGCGTCGCGGCCTGGTCGCGCGTGTCGATGCCTTCGAGATGGGCAATCACGCCGCCGTGGTGACGACGGACCTCGACCACGCCGAAAGGCCGCCACTCGCCGTCGACGCGCAGATACCAGGGTGCGTAGCGCAGCAGGTTGTCGCGTGGGCGGGTGTAGGAGAACACCTTCACCCAGCCGCGAGTCCCGAACAGGCCGCTGATGCGGCCAACGAGCAGCGGATCGTTCAAGCGCGGGTGCCCGGTGAGGCAGGCCCGGCGGCGGCACGTGCCGCGGCGCTCAGGCGCTTGCTGCCGGGGTCGTGGCGCACTTACGCCGCGGCGGGATGGCTCTTGACGAGCTGGGTGACGCGATCGGAAGGCTGGGCGCCGACCGACAGCCAGTAGGCATAGCGCTCGTTGTCGATGTTGAAGGCGATTTCGTTCGGCGTGGCGAGCGGGTTGAAATAGCCGAGACGCTCGATGTGGCGGCCGTCGCGCTTGTTGCGGCCGTCGGCGACGATGATGTGATAGAAGGGCCGCTTCTTGGCGCCACCACGGGAAAGGCGAATCGTAACCATGTCTGAGATGCATCCTCCGAAAGGTGCGTAACCTACGCACCAAGGTTGTCACGGCGCGCCGGCGCCGTCAGGCTGGGCGCGCATTCTAAGAGAAAAAGCGACCGCGATGAAAGACATATCGCGTGTCCGCCGGTCGGCTCGCGCGGCCGGCGCGAGCGTCGTCCGATGCTCGAACCGAGCGACGCGGGGTCTGCAGTGATTGTCGAGCAAGGCCCGTCAACTCACTGAAAGCCCGAGGTCTCCTCCCCGTAGCTCACGTTGATTCGAGGTTTCGCGCCGCGCCCTCGAACGAAAACGGCGCCCGCGGGCGCCGCCTCGTCCGGCTTCGGCTCGGCCGGTCGCGTCAGACCGCCTTCATGCTGAGACGGATGCGACCCTGCTTGTCGACTTCCAGCACCCGCACCTTCACCACGTCGCCCTCGGCCAGCTTGTCGCTGACGTTCTCGACGCGCTCGTTGGAGATCTGCGAGATGTGCACGAGGCCGTCCTTGCCCGGCAGGATGTTGACGAAGGCGCCGAAGTCCATGAGCTTCTGCACCCGGCCTTCATAGATCTCACCGACCTCGACGTCGGCCGTGATCGCCAGCACGCGCTGCTTGGCGGCCTGGCCGGCGGCGTTGTCGACCGAGGCGATCTTGACCGTGCCGTCGTCATCGATGTCGATGGTCGCGCCGGTCTGCTCGGTGATCGCGCGGATGGTCGAACCACCCTTGCCGATGACGTCGCGAATCTTGTCCGGCGGGATCTTGATGGTGATGATGCGCGGCGCGTACTCGGACATCTCCGAACGCGGCGCGGACAGCACCTTGTTCATTTCGCCCAGGATGTGCAGACGACCGGTCTTGGCCTGGGCCAGCGCGACTTCCATGATCTCGGTGGTGATACCGTCGATCTTGATGTCCATCTGCAGCGCGGTGATGCCGCCCGCGGTGCCAGCCACCTTGAAGTCCATGTCGCCGAGATGATCCTCGTCGCCCATGATGTCGGACAGCACCACGAAACGATCACCTTCCTTGATGAGGCCCATGGCGATACCGGCCACCGGCGCCTTGAGCGGCACACCGGCGTCCATCAGCGCGAGGCTGCTGCCGCACACCGAGGCCATGGAACTGGAACCATTGGACTCGGTGATCTCCGAGACCACGCGAATCACGTAGGGGAAGCTGCCCATGTCGGGCATGACCGCCACGATGCCGCGCTTGGCCAGACGGCCGTGACCGATCTCGCGACGCTTGGGCGATCCCACGCGTCCGGTCTCGCCCACGCTGAAAGGCGGGAAGTTGTAGTGGAACATGAAGGGCTCGCGGCGCTCGCCCTCGATGGCGTCGATGATCTGCGCGTCACGCTCGGTGCCGAGCGCCACCACCACCAGCGCCTGCGTCTCGCCGCGCGTGAAGAGCGCCGAGCCGTGGGTACGGGGCAGTACGCTGGTCTCGACCGAGATCGGACGAATGGCATCCTTGCTGCGACCGTCGATGCGCGGATTGCCATCGAGCGCGCTGGTGCGCACCACTTCGTATTCGATATCGCTCAGAACCGCGACAACCTGGCGCGCATCCCACTTCGAGCCCTCGGTCGCGATCGCGGCGATGGCTTCGCCCTTCAGCGCGCTCAGGCGATCGCGGCGCGCCATCTTGTCGACGATGGCATAGGCGCTGGCGAGTGCCGCGCGGTAACCCTCGGTGACGACCCGCACCAGTTCGACGTCGGCCGCCGGCGAGGCCCACTGCCACGGCGACGGGTTGACCTTGCCCTTCAGTTCGTTGATCGCGTCGATCGCGACCTGCTGCTGGCGGTGACCGAAGGTGACCGCGCCCAACATCACTTCTTCGGACAGGCTCTGCGCTTCGGATTCCACCATCAGCACCGAACTCGCGGTACCGGCCACCACCAGGTCGAGCTGCGAGCCTTCGAGCTGCTTGAAGCTCGGGTTCAGCAGGTACTGGCCATCACGGTAGCCGACGCGCGCGGCGCCGATCGGCCCCATGAAGGGCAGACCGGAGACCGCCAGTGCGGCGGACGAGCCGATCAGCGCCGGGATGTCGGGATCGACCGTCGGGTCGAGCGACATCACGGTCACGATGATCTGCACTTCGTTGTTGAATCCGGCGGGAAAGAGCGGGCGAATGGGGCGGTCGATGAGGCGGGAGGTGAGCGTTTCCTTTTCTGTCGGTCGCCCTTCGCGCTTGAAGAAGCCGCCGGGGATCTTGCCGGCCGCGTAGGTACGCTCCTGGTAATCGACGGTCAGCGGAAAGAAGTCGCGATTGGGATCGCCGGACTTGGAACCGACCACCGTGGCGAGCAACACCGTGTCGCCCATGGTCACCAGTACCGCGCCGGAGGCCTGGCGCGCGATGCGGCCGGTCTCGAGCGTGACATTCTGATTACCGTATTGAAAGGACACCGAAACGGGCGTGAGCGAGGACATAGGCTTACCTGCACCTGCAAAATGACGAGCCGCTGACGATGCAGCGGCCGAGGGACCTGGAAACGCGAGGATGGATGCTCTGCGCCTGGCTTACTTGCGCAGGCCGAGGCGAGCGATCAGCCCGCGATAGCGCTCTGCGTCGCAGCGCTTCAGGTAGTCGAGCATCTTGCGCCGGCTGTTGACCATGCGCAGCAGGCCCTGACGGGAGTGATTGTCGTGCGCGTGCACCTTGAAGTGCTCGGAGAGATCGTTGATGCGCGCCGAGAGTAGCGCGATCTGCACTTCGGGCGACCCGGTATCGTGACCAGACAATTGATACTCGCTGATGATCGCGCTCTTGTGCTCGCTCGACAAAGACATCTACCGACTCCTGCTACAAAGACTCTGTTCGTTTCTAATCGCTTGAAAGGCCGCGTATTCTAAACGCCCCACGCGGGGCGCGACAAGGGCGGTCAGGCACTCGTGCGGCGCGCCTCGGGATCGCCCCCGGTCTGGCCGCGGAACAGCCGTCGCGGCGCGACCCGGCCGTCCGGCAACACCTCGCCCACGCCGAGGAAGCGGCCGAGGTCGTCGTAGAGACGCAACAAACCGCCGGTCGGGGCCTTGGGCACGAGCACCGGATGCCCGCGTTCGAGGTAGTAGCTCATCTCCGCCGTCAGGCTGAGCTTGGGCATCAGGTCCAGCGCGCCGTCCATCGGCAGCAGGCTGCGATCGAGCTCGGCCTGGCCGCGCTGCGCCAGCCATTCGAGCCGCTCCAGGGTCCAGGCGTCGGCCAGTTCGTAGGGCCCCACCCGCTCGCGCCGCAGCGCCGAGACATGCGCGCCGCAGCCGAGCACTTCGCCGAGATCCTCGGCCAGGGTGCGGACGTAGGTGCCCTTCGAGCAGGTCACCAGCACCTCCACGCGCGGCAGTTCGCAGCCCACCACTTCGTAGGCGTGAATGGTGACCGTGCGCTTCTGCCGCTCGATCTCGATGCCTTGGTGGGCGAGCTTGTACAGCGGCTGGCCCTGGTGCTTGAGCGCCGAGTGCATGGGCGGCAACTGCTCGATGGGGCCAATGAAGCGCGCCACGGCCGCTTCCACCGCGGCGCGATCGAGACCGTCGGTCGGACGCCGGGCGATCACCTCCCCCTCGGCGTCGCCGGTGGTGGTGCGCGCGCCCAAGGTGAATTCGGCGCGATAGCGCTTGTCGGCATCCAGCAGGAACTGGCACACCTTGGTCGCCTCGCCGAAGCAGACCGGCAGCAGGCCTGTGGCGAGCATGTCCAGGTTGCCGGTATGCCCGGCCTTGGCCGCGTCGAACTGGCGCTTGGCGCGCTGCAGGGCGGCGTTGGAACTGATGCCGATGGGCTTGTCGAGCAGCAGGATGCCGTTGACCGGCCGGCCGCGCCGCTTGCGCGCGCGAGGATGAGGGGGCGCCATGGGGCTCCTAGTCGGCGGCGGAGCCGGGGGCTCCGCGCAGCAGCTGGTTGAGGCGGTCGCCGCGTTCGAGCGAGTCGTCGAGGGCGAAGCTCAGCACGGGCACGTGCCGGGTGCGCAGGGTCTGGCCGAGCACCGCCTGCAGGCTGGCCGCCTGCGCGCGCGCCGCGGCCAGCAAGGCCTGCTGCTGACCCGGTTCGCCATACACGCTCAGGTGCACGGTGCCGTACCGCAAGTCCTTGGAGACCTGCACTTCCGTCACCGTCACCAGCGGCAGGCCCTGGGCGCGACCGATGGCCGCCAGCGGCTCCGCCAGCGCGCGGCGCACCGTCGAGACGATACGATCCTGACGCTTGAAGTCGCGGGCGACCAAGGGCGGCTCAGACCGTACGCGCGACGATGGTGCGTTCGAACACTTCGATCTGATCGCCCGCCTTCACGTCGTTGTAGTTCTTCACGCCAATGCCGCACTCGGTGCCGGAGCGCACTTCGTTGACATCGTCCTTGAAGCGCCGCAGCGACTCGAGCTGACCTTCGTAGATCACCACGCTGTCGCGCAGCACGCGGATCGGCGCGCTCTTGCGCACCACGCCTTCCAGCACCAGGCAGCCGGCGATGGTCCCCATGGACGAGGAGCGGAACGCGTCCCGCACCTGGGCAATGCCGATGATGGTCTCGCGGATCTCCGGCGACAGGAGCCCATTGATGGCCGCCTTGACGTCGTCGATCACATCGTAGATCACGCTGTAGTAGCGCAGGTCCACGCCCTCGGCCTCGACCAGCTTGCGCGCGGATGCGTCCGCACGCACGTTGAAGCCGATGATCGTGGCGCGCGACGCGAGCGCGAGATTGACGTCGGACTCGTTGATGCCACCCACGCCGGAAGCCACCAGTTCGACACGCACGTCGGTCGTGCCGAGTCGCGTGATGGCGTCGGCCAGTGCTTCGGAGGACCCCTGCACGTCGGCCTTCAGCAGCACGCGCACCGACGCCTGCTCGCCGTCCTTCATCTGCGCGAACATGTTCTCGAGCTTGCCCGCCTGCTGGCGCGCGAGCTTGGACTCGCGATCCTTGTCCAGGCGGTAGTTGGCGATCTCGCGCGCCTTGCGCTCGTCGTCCACCACCGTCGCCTCGTCGCCGGCATTGGGCGTGCCGGAGAGGCCCAGGACCTCGATGGGTTCGCTCGGCCCCGCCTCGTTCACCTGTTCGCCGCGCGCGTTCATCATCGCGCGCACACGGCCGAACTCGGTGCCGGTCAAGAGCACGTCGCCACGCTTGAGGCGGCCGCTCTGCACCAGCACCGTGGCCACCGGTCCGCGTCCCTTGTCGAGACGCGATTCGATGACCGTGCCCTTGGCCGGACCGTCGGCCGCGGACTTCAATTCCAGCACCTCGGCCTGTAGGGATATGGCTTCGAGCAGTTCGTCCACGCCCTGGCCGGTCTTGGCCGAGACCTGGATGAACTGGGTGTCGCCACCCCAATCCTCGGGAATCACCTGGCGATTGGCCAGTTCCTGCTTGATGCGATCGGGCTGCGCTTCGGGTTTGTCGATCTTGTTCATCGCCACGATCATCGGCACGTTGCCGGCCTTGGCGTGCTTGATCGCTTCCTCGGTCTGCGGCATCACGCCGTCGTCCGCGGCGACCACCAGGATCACGATGTCGGTGACCTTGGCGCCCCGCGCGCGCATGGCGGTGAAGGCCTCGTGGCCAGGCGTGTCGAGGAAGGTGATGGCCCCGTGCGCGGTATCGACGCGGTAGGCGCCGATGTGCTGGGTGATGCCGCCGGCCTCGCCCGCGGCGACGCGCGAATCACGGATGTAGTCGAGCAGCGAGGTCTTGCCGTGATCGACGTGACCCATGATGGTCACCACCGGCGCGCGCGGCTCGAGATCGCCGGCGTCAGCGCCCTCTTCGAGCAGGCTTTGCTCGAGTTCATCGTCCCGCACGAGCTTGGCGCGATGGCCCATCTCGTCGACCACGATGGCGGCGGTCTCCTGGTCAATCATCTGGTTGATGGTGACCATGGTGCCGAGCTTCATCATCACCTTGATGACTTCGGCGGGCTTGACCGACATGCGATGGGCGAGATCGGCCACGGTCAGCGCCTCGGGCAGCACCACGTCGCGCACGATCGGCACCGTCGGCCGTTCGAAGCCATGCTTGGAATCGCCACCACGCACCACGCGGCGCGTGAGCGGCTTCTTGTTGCGCCGACGCCCGGACTTGTCGACCGTGACGTGCAACTCCTTGCGCGCGCCAGCCCCGCGATCATCGCGTTCGTCGCGCTCGCGCGGATTCTTGCCGGCCTTGGGCGGCGGTCCCTTCTTGGCATCCGCCGCGGGCGCCGCCGGTGCGGTGGCGCGTGGCGCCACCGCGGGCGAGGCTTCGCGCGCCGCTGAGGGCGCCACGCTCGGCAGACCGGACTCGGCACGCGCGCGTTCGTCCGCCAGGCGGGCTTCCTCCTGGCGACGCGCGTCCTCGGCCGCGGCCAGCGCCTGTTCCTCGCGCGCACGCTCCGCGGCGAGGCGCTCTTCCTCGGCGCGCTGCGCGGCCTCCTCCTCGGCGCGCTGGCGCTCGCGCTCCTCGGCCTCCTTGGCGATGCGCGCGCTCTCGTCCTCGAAAATCGAACTGCGCTTGACGTAGGTGCGCTTCTTGCGCACCTCGACGCTGACGGTCTTCGCCGCGGCCGGCTTGACCGGCGCGCCGCCGGGGCCGGTACGGGGACGCAGGCGACCGCGATCCGGTTGCACCTTGATCTCGGTGACGGTCTTGCGGGTCAGCACGATCTTGGCCGGCTCGGGCGCGGCCTCCTGCTTGCCGTGCTTCTTCTGCAGGAAGGACAGCAGGCGGGTCTTCTCGTCATCCGAGATGACGTCGGCCGCGTCCTTGGACGGCAGGCCGGCTTCAGACAGCTGCTGCTGCAGGCGTTCGACCGAGATGCCGACGTTGCTGGCAAACTGCTGGACGGTGACTTCAGCCATCGGCGCGCTCCTCGATATCGTTGTTCTGGGCGGCGTCGGCGAACCACGGCTCGCGCGCCTTCATGATCAGCGCCGCGGCGAACTTCTCGTCCTCGAGTTCGCCCACCTCCAGCAGTTCGTCGACCGACAGCTCGGCCAGGTCGTCCATGCTCTTGACGCCGGACGCGGCGAGACGGAAGGCGAGTTCCTCGTTCATGCCTTCCATTTCGACCAGATCCTGTTCCGGTCCGTCGCCATCGAAACGCTCTTCCGAGGCGATCGCGCGGGTCAGCAACGCATCCTTGGCCCGCTGCCGCAGTTCCTGCACCAGCGCTTCGTCGAACTCGTCGATGTCGAGCATCTCCTGCTCCGGCACGTAGGCGACTTCCTCGATGGAGGTGAAGCCTTCCTGCACCAGGATCGCCGCGACTTCCTCGTCGACCGCGAGCTGCTCCATGAACATCTGCTGGTTCTTGAGCACCTCGGCCTCGCTCTTCTGCTCGGCCTGCGACTCGGTCATGACGTTCAGTTCCCAGCCGGAGAGCTGGCTCGCGAGCCGCACGTTCTGACCGTTGCGGCCGATGGCCTGCGAGAGCTGTTCTTCCACCACGGCGACGTCCATGGTGTGGGTGTCTTCATCCACCAGGATCGAGACCACGTCGGCCGGCGACATCGCGTTGATGACGAACTGCGCCGGGTTCTCATCCCACAGGATGATGTCGACGCGCTCGCCACCCAGTTCGTTCGACACCGCCTGCACGCGCGAGCCGCGCATGCCGACGCAGGCGCCGATGGGGTCGATGCGCTGGTCACGCGAACGCACCGCTATTTTGGCACGCAGGCCCGGGTCGCGCGCCGCGTGCAGCACTTCGATGACGCCCTCGCCGATCTCGGGCACTTCGAGCTTGAACAATTCGATCAGGAGTTCCTTGGCGGTACGGCTCACGAACAGCTGCGGTCCACGCTTCTCGGGCCGAACGTCGAACAGGTAACCGCGGATGCGATCGCCCGAACGGACCATCTCGCGCGGGATCAGCTGGTCCTTGGTTATCACCGCTTCGGCATTGCCGCCGAGATCGATGAACACGTTGCCGCGGTCGACACGCTTGACCACGCCCATCACCAGTTCACCGACGCGATCCTTGTACGCGTCCACCACTTGCGCGCGCTCCGCTTCGCGCACCTTCTGCACGATCACCTGCTTGGCGGTCTGCGCGGCGATGCGGCCGAACTCGGCGGCCTCCAGCGGTTCCTCGATGAAGTCGCCGCCCTTGAGCGCGGCGTCCCGCGCGGTGGCGTCCGTCAGCCATATCTGACGTTCGGGATAGGGCAGTTCGCCGTCGGCTATCTTCTCTTCGGCGGCCAGCGCCTCGGCATGGTCTTCGTCCAGCGGATTGAGCGCCGGGCGCGCGGCCGGGTCCACCACTTCCCAGCGCCTGTAGGCCTGGTAATCGCCGGTGCCGCGGTCGATCGCGACGCGGCAGTCGATGTCTCCTTCGAAGCGCTTCTTGGTGGCGCTGGCGAGCGCCGCCTCGAGCGCGTCGAAGATGATCTCCTTGGCCACGCCCTTCTCGTTCGAGACGACGTCCACGACTGTAAGGATTTCTTTGTTCATCAGTTATATACCCAATACTGACTCAGTCCGCCGCGGTCTTTCGTCCACGTTTCATCTCCGCTTCCCAGTCCGGCACCAGTCGCGAGCGATCGACGTCGCGGTACGGGATGCTGAGCACCTCGTCCTCCGCCAGCGCCACCGCCAGGCTGTCCGCGTCGACCGCCAGCAACCGCCCTTGCACGCGCCGCCGGCCGGCGACCGGCGCCTTGAGGCGCAGGCTCACCTGCTCGCCGACGAAGCGCTGGTGCTGCTCCAGGGTGAACAACGGGCGATCGAGGCCGGGCGAGGATACCTCCAGGGTGTACTCACCGCGCACCAGGTCCTCGGCGTCGAGCAGATCGCTCACCTGCCGGCTGACGCGCTCGCAATCCTCGACCGTGATGCCGTCGGCATGATCGATGTACAGACGCAGGAGTTGGCCGCCGCCCCCGCGGCTGCGCTCCAGGCCGAGCAGTTCGTAGCCAAGGCCCGTCACCGTCGGTTCGATGTGCGTCTGCAAACTGTCCGTCAAGCCGTTTTTCTCCAGCCCAAAAACAAAAAGCCCCGTATACCCGGGGCCTTTTTTGGTTGGTAGCGGGGGCAGGATTCGAACCTGCGACCTTCGGGTTATGAGCCCGACGAGCTGCCAGACTGCTCCACCCCGCAATTGAGCTTCGGGATAATAGAGATGAGAGGCGCATTGTTCAAGAGGTAGGAGGCGCCGAAGACAATTTAATTGGCTCACGGCGTCGTCCCCACTGCCCCGCGGCCATGCCGAAGCGGCCTGCGAGCCGCGTGCCACAGCGTGGGCAATCGCCGTCCGTATCGAGCGCGTAGCGCGTGATCGCGTACCAGTCGCGCTCGATGAGCGTCTCGCCGCAGGCGTGGCACAGCGTGCGCCCGCCGTCGGCGTCGCGCACGTTGCCGAGATAGACATGGCGCAGTCCGGCGTCCAGTGCGATGCGTCGCGCGCGGCGCAGCGTCGACGGCGGCGTCGACGGCAGTTCGCGCATCTTCCAGTCGGGATGAAACGCGGTGAAGTGCAGCGGCACCGTCGGCCCGAGGTGCGCGACGAACCAGCGGCACAGCGCGCCGAGCTCAGCATCACTATCGTTCAGGCCAGGGATCAGCAGCGTGGTGACTTCGAGCCAGGTGGCGGTCTCGTGCGCAAGGTAGACCAGCGTGTCCAGCACCGGCGTCAGCCGCGCGCCGGTCACGCGCCGGTAGAAGTCATCGGAGAACGCCTTCAGATCGACGTTGGCCGCGTCCATCCCGGCGAAGAACTCGGCGCGCGGCGCCGGGCTCACGTAGCCGGCGGTCACCGCCACCGTGCGGATATCCCGCTCATGGCAGGCGGCCGCGATGTCGAGCGCGTACTCGTGGAAGATGACCGGATCGTTGTAGGTGAACGCGACGCTGGTGCAGCGCGCCGCCGCGGCCGCCGCGGCGATGGTCTCGGGGGTGGCCTGAGCGGCGAGCGTGTCCTGCGCCCGCGACTTGCTGATGTCCCAGTTCTGGCAGAATTTGCACGCCAGGTTGCAACCTGCCGTGCCGAAGGACAGCACCGCGGAACCGGGGTGGAAGTGGTTAAGCGGTTTCTTCTCGATGGGATCGATACAGAAGCCGCTGGACCGCCCCCAGGTGGTCAGGACCACGCCGTCCGCCGTCGCCCCGCGCACGTAGCACAGACCGCGCTGGCCCGGCCGCATGCGGCAGGCGCGTGGACAGAGGTCGCACTGCAGGCGACCATCTCCCAGGCGTTGCCAGTAACGGGTGGGCACGGTGGACGCGGGGTCGAATTCCTCGTTCGCGTCCCCATCTCGTGCTTGTTCGATCGAGTATTCGGCCATGGCAGGACATATGGTGCAGGACGCGAGGCATTTCAACGCGCCGCGGAGATCATCACGATGACCCTGACGCCCGTGCGCCGCCCCGCCGTGGCCGGCAGCTTCTATCCCGCCGAGCCCGCGCGCTTGCGCGCGCAGGTCGAGCGTCTGCTGAGCGACGCGCGGCGGGCTCCCGACGCCCGCCCGCGCGCGCTCATCGTGCCCCACGCCGGGAACATCTACAGTGGCGCCGTGGCGGCCCAGGCCTACGCGCGGCTCACGAACTGGCGCGGCAGCTACCGCCGCGTGGTGCTGCTCGGCCCGCCCCATCGCCTGCCGGTGCGTGGGCTGGCGAGTTGCAGCGCCACGGCCTTCGCCACGCCGCTCGGCCTGGTGGCCCTCGATCGCGCCGCCGTAACGCGCTTCGAATCCCAGCCGGGCGTGCAGGCCGTCGATGCCGCGCACGCGCAGGAGCACGCGCTGGAAGTGCAATTGCCGTTCCTGCAGGTCACCCTGGAAGACGTCGCCATCGTGCCGCTGCTGGTGGGCGAGGCATCGCCCATCGAGGTCGCCGATCTCCTCGAGCCCTGGTGGCATGAGGGGGACAGTCTCCTGCTGGTCAGTACCGATCTCAGTCATTTCCTCGACTACGCCACTGCGGCGCGGCTGGACGCCGCGACCGACAGGACGATCGGCGCGCTCGACGCCTCCACCATCGGGCCGGAACAAGCCTGTGGCTGTCGCGCGCTGAATGGACTGCTCGCTCTCGCGGCGCGCCACCGCGCGCGGATCGAGCGCGTTGCGCTGTGCAATTCCGGCGACACCGCCGGCGATCGGGCGCGCGTGGTGGGCTATGCCAGCTATGTCGTGCATTGAGTCGCTGGACGCCGAGGACTTCGCCGCGCTGCTCGGCGTCGCGCGCCACGCGATCGTCGGCGCGACGGGCGGCGCGCCGGCGCCTGCGCCGCCGGACGTGCCGCCACGCTGCCTGGCCCCCGGGGCGAGCTTCGTCACGCTGACCCGGGACGACACCCTGCGCGGTTGCATCGGCAGTCTCGAGGTGCGTCGCGCGCTCTGTGACGACGTCGCGGTCAACGCGCTCGCCGCCGCGCGGCAGGATCCGCGCTTTCCACCACTCGCCCCGGTGGAACTCGCGCACACCGCGGTGGAGATCTCCGTGCTCGGTCCGGCCGAGCCGCTGTTCTACGCCGACGAAGCGGCGTTCTACGCGCGGCTGCGCCCGGGGGTGGATGGACTGATCATCGTGCATGGCGGGCGGCGTGCGACCTTTCTGCCGGCGGTGTGGCGGCAACTGCCCGACCCGCGGCGCTTCGTCGCCGCGCTGCGTCGCAAGGCGGGTATCGACGCGGATCTGCCGCTCACCGCGCTGCACATCTCACGCTACGTCACCCTCAAGGGTCCGAGCGCGCCGCTGCTCGCCGGCTGAGCGCCTCACGGCGCGGCGCAAGCGCCCACGGCTTCGGGTGGACACACGCGACCGTCCACCCACAGCGCGCCGCCGAGGCGTGCCGCGCTCCACTGCGCGCCGGCCACGCTCGCGCCCCGCAGATCGGCATTGCGCAGGTCGGCGCCGGTCAGGCGCGCATGGTTAAGCCGCGCATCGCGCAGGCTCGCGCCGACCAGACGCGCCTGGGCGACATCGGCCAGGGTTAGATCCGCGCCGCGCAGATCGGCGTAGGCGAGATCCGCCGCGACAAGGCGCGCGCCGGCAAGGTGCGCGTTGCGCAACGCGACGTTGCGCGCCGCGAGGCCAGCGAGGTTGGCGCCGGCCAGTTCGGCCTGCTCGAAGCGACAGTATTCCCAGTTGATACCGGGCCCCGCGGCCGCGCGGCAATCGGGCTGCGCAGTGCCGCGCGATGGCGGCCCATGCACCGCGAGCGCGGCGCACAGGCCGAGCGCGAGCGCGACGGCGAGCAGCGGCACGCGCGCCGGATGGCGGTCCGCGACCACGCCCGACCGCCGGGATGCGGGCGGCGGCTCGACCTCCGCGGCGCCGTCGCTGGCCGCCTCGTGCAACAGTGGCAAGAGTTCCCGCGACGGCCGCCACTCGCGCCGATCGCGGCTCAGGAGATCGCTGGGATGGATGCGGCCCAGCCCTGCGTGGCGGGCGATGGCCGCCCACGGAAATGGCCCGCGCACGTCTTCGCCGCGACGCAGGTACCACTGGTCCTCACCAGGTCGGGAAGCGCTCTGAGTCATGCTAGTCCGCCGAGCCCATCAAGTTTGGTCACCGCTGGCCGCTGTCTGCGCCATGGAGATCCAGTTTCCGACCACGCTGCCCCTGGCCGTCGCGACGCGCGCCGCGCCGAGCGCGCTGCCGTGGGCGGTGAACGACGTGGTGGTCGCGCAGGTTGTCGGCCAGAAGGACCAGAACTTCACCAGGCTCGCCATCGGCGATCGACTGGTGCTGGCCCGCACCGAGGCGCCGCTGGCGCTCGGCCAATCGCTCAAGCTGCAGGTCACGTCGCTGGGCGCGCAACCGGTGCTGAAGGTGCTCGACGCCACGCCGCCCGCGGCGGCACAGGCCAGTGCGGTGGATCGTGGGCTCGCGCGGGTACTGCCGCGCCAGGCCGGCGCGGAGGAAGCGCGGCTGCTGGTGCAGGACGTCACGCTGCTCGCGCGCGACACCAAGGCGATCGCTGAACGCCTCGGCCCCCAGGCGAGCGCCGCGCTGCGCGGCGATCTGCGCGAACTGCTCGCCAGCCTGCCGACCCAGGACGACGTGACGGACGCGCCGCGCCTGCGCGACGCGGTCAGCGAGGCCAGCGCGAGCACCGAGTCGCGCGTGCTGCGCGCACTCACCGAGGGCGCCGCGCCCGACGTGTCGCGTGACCTGCGCGCGCAGCTCGCGCGGGTCGGCGCCGACCTCGCCGCGCTGCCCGCGCCGGCGCGCGAAGCCCTCGCGACGCTCGTGCGCCACGAGGCACCCGAGAGCGCGGCGCGCACGGAAGCGCCGCCGCCGCCCGGCGACGTCGCGGACGCGCGGACCTCGCCCCGGCCGGACGCTGGCGTGCCCGACATCAAGCGCCTGGTCGACGGTGTGGTGGCACGGCTCGAAGCCCAGCAGTTGCAGAACGCCGCCGCGAGCGACACGGCACTGCCAATGTTGGTGGAACTGCCGGTGGCGCGCGGCGCGCAGACCGACATGCTGCAGCTGGCCGTCGAACGCGAGGCGCGCGCGGCGGAGGACGGACAAGCGGGCCGCACCAGCGTCACGCTCAACCTGCGGCTGGACGACAATGTCGAATTCAGCGCGCGCCTGCAGCTCAGCGGCGACACGCTGAGCCTGCGCCTGGGATCCACCGACGCCGACTTCAACGCCGAGCTGGAACGCCGCCTTGCGGAACTGGAAACGGGCCTGCTCGGCGCGGGGCTCAACCTGGGCGCGCTGTTGCTAGCGCCGCTCCAGGTCGATCAGCGGCCGCGCCTCGGCGCGCGCCAGCTCATCAACGAGCGCGTATGAACGGCCCACGCACGCAGGCGGTGGAAGTGGCGGTGGCGCTGCACTGGGACGGCGAGCGCGCGCCGCGCGTGACCGCCAAGGGTCGCGGCGAAGTCGCGGCGCGCATCATCGCCCTCGCTCGCGAGCACCAGGTGCCGATAGACCAGGAGCCGGGCCTGGTCGAGGTACTCGCCGAAGTGGATCTCGGTCAGCAGATCCCGGACAAGCTGTTCGTCGCCATTGCCCAGGTCATCGCCTTCGCCTACACCGTTCGCGGCGAACTACCTGAGCGTCTGCGCGCGCGCCATCCCGAACTCGGACGCCGCTAGCCTGCCAGGCGTTCAACGTCGTGCGTCGGGCAGCACGCCCGCGCCGATAGCCAGCGCGCTGTCGCGCGCCGCGCGCGCCGCGGCGCTGTCGCCGCGCGCCTGCTCGATGTCGGCGATCAAGGTCCACGCAGAAGCCTGCTCGGCGCTGTTCGCCGGCGCGAGCGTCAGCGCGCGCTGCGCGACCTCGCGCGCGCGCGTGAGATCGCCGCTGTGCATGTGGGTGCGCGCGAGCTTCTGCCAGACCACTGACTTCGACGGCGCGAGCTTGACCGCGCGCTCGAGCGAGGCCTGCGCGCGATCCCAGTTCTGCTCGGCCGCGGCGGTATCCGCCGCGTTCACCAGGCTTTGTACCGCCGGACTCAGTGCCGGCGCGGCGACCATCGGCTGCGCCTCGAGCGCGGCGCCGGGTTCTTCCGGCGGCAGCGGCTCGGCACCGGGCGGCAGCGACACGCCCGGCGGCAGCGCACGGCGTGGCGCGACCTCGCTCGGCGTCTCGATGATGAAGCCGCGCTCGGGCTCAGTTTGCCCGAGCCCGTTGCCCGCGCGCGGCGGCGCGGCCACCGGCCTGTCGGGCAAGGGGATTGCGCGCGCCACGGGCGCGGGTGCCGTCGGCGTCGGCTGAGTGCGCGCGGGACTCTGCACGGTTGGCGGCGCGCTGCGCGTCGCGCGCTCCTCGATGGGCGCGGGCGGCTCGGGTGGGCCCAGCACACCGCAGGCAGTGAGCAGGGTGGTGAGCAACAGCAGGGCGAGAAAACGCATGGTCATCACAGGTCTCGATTGAGCAACTCGTCGAGGCGGTCGAAGACGCTGCCGCCCGGCGGCGCCGACTCCACCGCCGGCGCGGCCGGTATGCAATCCTCGGCGCGGCGCAGCGGGCTGTCGCGATGCACGGGCATGGCGACGCCCATCGGGCACTCTGACGGCAGCAGCGTGCCCGAGCGCAGGTCGACATTGTGCCACTCCACCTCCGGAGGAAGCTGCAATTCAAGCGGCGTGATCGCGGCGCGCTTCATGGTCGCGGCCCACAATCGCATCGCGCCGCTCGCGCCGGTGAGTCCGGTGGAGGTGTTGTCGTCGCGTCCGATCCACGCGATGCCGAGCAGGTTGCCGCCAAAGCCGGCGAACCAGCTGTCGCGACTGTCGTTCGAGGTGCCGGTCTTGCCGGCGAGCGGCGTGACGCCGGGGAGATGGGCCGCGAGTCCCGCAGCCGTGCCCTCCGCCACCACCCGCGTCAGCGCGAAACGCATCAGCGCGGCGGTGGCGGGTTCCATGACAGGCTCGAGCGCGAGGCCGTAACGCCGCAGCTTGCGCTGCTGCTGGTCGGTGACCGCGTTGATGACACGCGCCGGCACGCGAAAACCGTCGTTGGCGAACGCGGTGTAGATCTCGGCCAGTTCCAGCGGCGACAGTTCGACCGCGCCGAGCATCACCGACGGGTACTGGCGCAGCTTGCCCGGCACACCGAGGTGTTGCAGGTAGCCGGTGACCCGCGACAGGCCGAGCTGCAGGCCGAGATTCACGGTGGCCATGTTGTAGGAATGAGTGAGCGCGTTCAGCAGGCTTACCGTGCCGTGCTCCTTCTTGTCGAAGTTCTGCGGCTGCCAACGCTTGCCGTCGGGCGCGGTCCAGGTCACGGCGCTGTCGGTCAGGGGCGTGAGCAGCGAGTAGCGCGCGGGCTGGCCCAGCGCCAGCGCATAGATCAGGGGTTTGACCGTCGAGCCAATCGGACGCCGCGCGTCGACCACGCGATTGAAACCGGCGTAGTCCGGGTCGCGATCGGCCACCATCGCGAGCACCTCGCCGCTCGCCGGATCGAGCACGATGATGGCGCCCTGCAGATTGCGCTTGCGGATGCGCTTCTCGATCTCCGGCAGCGTGCCGCGCATGGCGTCCTCGGCGGCGAGCTGCACCTCGACGTCCAGGGTGGTGAAGATGTTGAGGCCCGCGGCGTTTAGATCGCGCGGGCTGTATTCGCGGGTCAGCTGGCGACGCACGAGGGCCATGAACGACGGGTAATCGTGGCTGCTGCCACCGGCGCTGCCGCGCAGCTTCAAGGGCATGGCGCGCAGCGCGGCGACGTCCTTCTGCGCAATGAGCCCGGCATTCGCTATCAGTCCCAGGACCACGTCGCGGCGCTTCTTCGCGGCCTCGGGGTGGCGGCGCGGATCGAAGGCGGTCGGACCCTTGATCATGCCGATGAGGGTCGCGGCCTCCAGCCAGTCGAGCTCCGACAGCGGCTTGGCGAAGTAGAAGTGCGAGGCCAGCTCGAAGCCGTGCACGGCGCGATTGCCGTCCTGGCCGAGGAACACCTCGTTGATGTAGGTCTCGATGATCTTTTCCTTGCTGTAGCGGCGTTCGAGCGACACCGCCATCAGCATCTCGTTGGCCTTGCGCAGCAGGGTGCGTTCGTGGGTCAGGTAGAGATTCTTGACCAGCTGCTGGGTGAGCGTGCTGCCACCCTGCACCACGCGCTGGTGCCAGAGATTCACGCCGAAGGCGCGCAAGAGCCCGATGAAGTCCACACCGTGGTGCTTGAAGAAGCGGCGGTCCTCGACCGCCACCAGGGCGGCGACGAACTGCCTGGGTACTTCGTCGAATGCCAGCAGCTTGCGGTCCTCGAAGCTCTGCGGATTGATGCGGCCGATCTCGGGCGGCTCGAGGCGCATCAGGTCGATGGCCTGCCCCGTATCGCGGTCGACCACCGAGGTCGGCAGTCCCGCGGCGAACTCGATCAGCACGTGGCGTGGCGGCTCGGGAGAATCCCAGAACTTGAAGCCGCGCGAGTAGAACTCGACGCGCTCGCCCTCTACCCCGTACTGGCCGACCGCGGTGGGGCTGGTCACGCGCTGGTAGCCGAGCGTGTCGAATTTACGCAACAGTCGCTCGCGGCTGACGTTGGCGCCGGGATAGAGCTCCAGGGGGCGCGCGAAAACCCGCGCGGGCAGCACCCACTGCTTGTGCTCGAAGGCCGTGGTCACCTCGCGGTCCAGCCACAGCCAGTAGGCGAGCCCCACCAGCAACAGCCAGATGAGCAGGTGACGCAGGAAGAAGCGCGTGCGGCGGAAGCGCGGCGGTCCGGGTGGCTTGGGCGGTTTGGGCGGCTTGGGGGGCTCACCGCGGGGCGGTCGTCCGCCGCCGCCGCGACGCTGACGCGGTTCGTGGCGAACGCTCGGCAGATCACGCTTCTTGCTGTTGCTCGGCACCGGGTGGGCAATCGCGTGGGAGAGCTCGGAATTCTACCCAAAATAAAAGCCCTTCCCGCGAAGGAAGGGCTTCAATCGGGTATCTGTCGCGCCGCGCCTCGTGTCCGTAGGGCTCGAGACATCGGCGTTGCAGCCGTTGGGTTCGGGAGGCATTCAGGAGGACTTGTGCTTCCTGTCGTATTCCCGCTCCCACTTCCTTGTAAAGGTTTCGACAGCGCGTTTCATCGCAGCCTGCTTGGTACGCTCGGCTTTCCGTTGCCGGGCTTCGGCCCTGCGCTTCGCGAGCCGCTCTCGAACTTCCGCTTGCGCGGCTTCGATGCGTGCCTGCTCGTCTTCAGGGGACGGGCTGCTCGCTGTCGTTACTTTTTTTTCGCGACCTTCTTACGGGCTGCCTTTTTCTTGGTGGCCTTCTTCGCCACCTTCTTCTTCGCTACCTTCTTCTTGGCGGCAGGCGCCTTCTTCTTGGCCACCTTCTTCTTTGCCACCGCGGCGACCTTCTTCTTCGCCGCCTTCTTCTTTGCCTTCGCCATGTACAGGCCCCCTTTCAACTATTGGTTGAGGTTAATAACGCAACACCACGGTGGCCTATATACATCACAAAAAAGTTAACTGCAACGAAATTGCAGATTTTTTTTGCATGCGCATGCATTCCGTGCTACGCCCACGCGGCGCGCGCGACCTTGCAGTACATGTCGGCACGCATCGCTCCAGCTTTACTCGCGGGCGATCAAGCTTCGATGGCCGCGATGATCTTGCGCTTGATCGCATCGACTTCACCGATGCCGTCGACGCGCACGTACTTCAGTCCGCTGTTGCCACTCGCCTGCGCCGAATACAGATCGATCAATGGCGCGGTCTGCTCGTGATACACAGCAAGGCGCTTGCGCACGGTGTCTTCGCGATCGTCGTCACGCTGGATCAGATCCTCGCCGGTGATGTCGTCCTTGCCGGCGACCTTGGGCGGGTTGAACACCACGTGATAGGAACGTCCGGAAGCGAGGTGCACACGACGACCCGACATGCGTCGCACGATCTCCTCGTCGTCGACCGCTATTTCCACCACCACGTCGATGCTGACGCCGGCCGCGGCGAGTCCGTCGGCCTGCGGAATGGTGCGCGGGAAGCCGTCGAACAGGAAACCGCGCGCGCAGTCCGGCGCCTGCACGCGTTCGCCGATGAGCCCGAGAATGATGTCGTCGGACACCAGGCCACCGGCGTCCATGATGCCTTTGGCCGCGAGGCCGAGCGGCGTACCCTCGCGCACCGCGGCGCGGAGCATGTCACCGGTGGAAATCTTGGGAATGCCGAAGTGCGCGCAGAGCAGATCGCCCTGGGTGCCTTTGCCGGCGCCCGGCCCTCCTAGCAGAATGAGTCGCATGCCTGTTCCCTCGTCAGTTGCTGTGGAATTCGTGGCCCTGGCGCGGCGCGCCGCCAGGGGCGGTCCGCGCGGCGGCGAGCCTGCTCGCTCGGCGCCGTGCTGCGCTTAGAATGAGCGGGCGCAGATTATCGCCGTCCAGCCCATGAAAATCGATTTCGATCCGCCCCCCGGTGTCATTACCATCGCCGCCTACGGCCCAGGCTGGATTCGCGTACGCGATCAGCGTATCGAGGTGCCCTGCGTGGTGGCGATGGACGGCGTGCACCGGGAACTGCTGCCGGCTCGACTCGAAGAACTGGGGGCCGAGCACCTCGACCGCGTGCTGGCGCTCGGCCCGGAGATCGTGCTGCTCGGGACCGGCGCTCGGCAACACTTCGTCGATGTCGCGCTGGTCGCGCGCCTGGCGAGTGCCGGCGTGGCGCTCGAGATGATGGACACCGGTGCCGCCTGCCGTCTGTTCAACATTCTGAGCAGCGAGGATCGCGCCGTCGCGGCGGCGCTGTTCATGATCTGACGGCACGCCGGGCAGTAAGCCCCGGCCCTCACAGATCGGCGAACAGGGCGTCGACCGAGAAACCCTCGCGCTCGAGGATGTGCCGCAGGCGACGCAGCGCTTCGATCTGGATCTGGCGGACGCGCTCGCGGGTCACGCCGATCTCGTTACCGACCTCCTCCAGCGTGGCGATCTCGCGACCGTTCAGG
Organism: Gammaproteobacteria bacterium; assembly: GCA_050186725.1. Lineage (GTDB taxonomy): Bacteria > Pseudomonadota > Gammaproteobacteria > JADJYF01. The sequence goes on from JBFWYG010000011.1 coordinate 38,215, forward strand.
CCGAAGCGCCGCTCCACCACCGCGCGCTGCTTGTCGTTCAGCTGCTTGAGCCAGGTGGCGAGATGACGCTGCACGTCCTCGTCCTGCAGCAGGTGCGCCGGATCGCGATTGTGCTCGTCGGGAATGGTTTCCAGCAGCGAACGCTCGGAGTCACGCTCGGCCGGCACGTCCACCGAGGCGATGCGCTCGTTCAAGCCGAGCATGCGCTTGACGTCGTCGAGCGGCCGATCGAGCAGCGTGGCCACGTCCTCCGGGCTCGGTTCGCGATCGAGTTTCTGCGCCAGCTGGCGGGCAGCGCGCAGGTAGATGTTGATTTCCTTGATCACGTGTATCGGCAGACGGATGGTGCGCGTCTGGTTCATCAGCGCGCGCTCGATGGTCTGTCGAATCCACCAGGTGGCGTAGGTGGAGAAACGGAAGCCGCGCTCGGGATCGAACTTCTCCACCGCGCGAATGAGTCCCAGGTTGCCCTCCTCGATGAGGTCGAGCAGGGCCAGGCCGCGGTTCATGTAGCGCCGCGCGATCTTCACCACCAGGCGCAGGTTGCTCTCGATCATGCGCTTGCGCGCCAGACCGTCACCACGCAGCGCGAGGCGCGAGAACTTGACCTCCTCCTCCGCCGTCAGCAGCGGGGAGAAGCCGATTTCGTTGAGATAGAGACGAGTGGCGTCCATGTCGCCCTGGGACACCTCGCCCGGGGCGAACTGTGGCGTCTCGGCGCTGACCTCGCCCTCGAGGGCGGCCGCCTCGCCTAGCGCTTCGAAGTCTGGTTCGAGTTCGGCCAGTTCGCCGTCGGCGTCGAGTTCGGTGTCGAACTCCGCCTCGGCATCGCCCGGGCCACCGCTCTCGGTCAGGTCGTCGGACGCTTCGCTTGCGGGATCTTTGCCTCGGGGTCCGGCCATCGGTGCTCCACGGCTAGCGGCTCGGCAAGTACTGCAGGGGATCTACCGCCTTACCGTTTCGACGTATCTCGAAGTGCAGCATGACGTCGGCAGTGTCCGAATTCCCCATTCGTGCAATCGGGTCTCCCGCAGCGACGTGGTGGCCTTCCTTGACCAGGCGCGCTTCATTGTGCGCGTAGGCGCTGAGGAACGTATCGTTGTGCTTGATGATGATAAGCTCGCCGTATCCTCGCAGTCCACTTCCGCTATATACCACCGCGCCGCCCGCCGCGGCACGCACCGCCGAGCCGCGCGCGCCGCGAATGTCGATGCCGGCGTTCACCGCGCCGGTGGCCGCCGCACTCACCTTGCCCTGTGCAGGCCAACTCCAGCGCACACCGTCACGCGTCACGCTCGCGCCGCGCGCCCCAGGCGTGTCCGCGGGCGCGACCTCGACCTTGGCATCCGCGACCGACGTGGCATCCGGCACATCCACGCGCGTCGGCGTCGGTGGCGGCGCGGGCGAACGCGACGCGCTGCTCGACGCAGCCGGTGTGGCCGCAACCGCGGGGGCAGGCAAGGACGTGGCGCCAGGCGGCAGGCGCGGCCCGCTCGTCACCGTGGCTGGAGAGGTCGGTGCGGGTACCATGCGCGGCGCCTGGGCGGGCGCGGGTGGCGGCGCCGGCGGACGCAGCTTCAGTGTGCGACCGACCACGATCAGATCGGGGTTGTCGATGTCATTCCAGCGCGCGAGGTCGCGCACGTCGAGACCGTAGCGCCAGGCGATGGTGAGCAGCTTGTCACCGGGCGCGACCACGTGCGTAGCCGGCGGCGGCTGCAACTGGCGAGTGCCACGCGCCTCGTCGAGCGCCGGTCGCGCCGGCGCCGGACGCGTGGCCGCCGGCGAACTCGGCAGGGCGTTCTTCTGTTCGATGGGCGCGCGGTTGTCCGTCGCGCAGCCGCACAGCGCGAGCAGCGCCATGCCCACCGCGCCGAGGCGCCAGCGACCGTTCATTGTTCCAGTCCTTCCAGCAAGGGCACGAAGCTCACCCGTTCAAGCAAGGTCTCGCTGATGCCCTGCTCGCCGCGCGTGTACAGGCACATCTGCTGATGGCCCGCGCGACCGACCGGAATGATCAGTCGCCCGCCGATCGCAAGTTGTTCGAACAGCGCCGGCGGGACCGTGACCGGCGCGGCGGCCACCAGGATCGCGTCGTACGGCGCATAGGCCGGCCAGCCCTGGTAGCCGTCGCCATGACGCACACGCACGTTGGTGATGCGCATTTCCATCAAGCGCGTGCGCAGCTTGTTTGCGAGGGCGGCGAGACGCTCGACGCTGAACACGCGTCCCGCGAGCTGCGCCAGCACCGCGGTCTGGTAACCGCAGCCCGCGCCGACTTCCAGCACGCGCGTCAGCGGTCCGGTGGTGTAGAGCGCCGCGGTCATGGCGGCGACGATGTAGGGCTGGGAGATGGTCTGGCCGAAGCCGATGGGCAGCGCGGTGTTCTCGTAGGCGCGGCTCGCGAGTGCCTCGTCGACGAACAAGTGGCGGGGCGTGGTGCGCATCACTTCCAGCACGGCTTCGGTCTCGATCCCCATGCGACGCAGCTGGTCCACCAGGCGATTGCGCGCGCGCTGGGACGTCATGCCTATGCCACGGGGGTCGGCCACTCGCTTGTGCACTTCGCTGGAGTCGATTTGCGCGGTGACGGTAGCGACCGCGTCGGGCAGTGTCAAATCGCCATCCGGCGCCGCGCTCAGGCCTGGTTGAGCAGGAATTCGAGCAGGGCCTTCTGCGCGTGCAGTCGGTTGCCGGCCTCGTCCCACACCACGCTGGCGGGATGATCGATGACCTCGGCCGCGACCTCTTCGCCGCGATGCGCCGGCAGGCAATGCATGAACAGCGCATCGGGGGCGGCGCGGGCCATCAGGGCGGCGTCGACCTGGAACGCGCGAAATGCCTCGCGACGCGCCGCCGCCTCCTCTTCCTGGCCCATGCTCGCCCACACGTCGGTCACCACCAGGTCGGCATCCTGCACCGCGCGGCGCGGATCGTACCCGAGCGTGATGCGCGCGCCGTCCGGCACGGCGGCGCGCGGCGCATAGTCCGGCGGGGTCGCGACGCGCAGTTCGAAATCCATCAGCCGCGCGGCGCTCATGTAGGTGTTGCACATGTTGTTGCCGTCGCCGACCCAGGCCACGCGTCGACCGGCAATGGGACCACGGTGTTCGAACCAGGTGAGCAGATCCGCCAGCACCTGGCAGGGGTGAAGATCGTTGGTCAGCCCGTTGATCACCGGTACGCGCGCATGGCTCGCCATGCGTTCGACGATGTCGTGGCCGAAAGTCCGCACCATGATCGCGTCGGCCATCTCCGACAGCACGCGCGCGGTGTCTTCCACCGGTTCACCGCGCCCGAGCTGCGACTCGTGGGAGGACAGGAACACCGCCTTGCCGCCGCCCTCGGCCATCGCGCCTTCGAAGGACACGCGGGTGCGGGTCGAGGACTTCTCGAAGATCATCGCCAGCGTCTTGCGCTCGAACAGCGGCGGCCGCTTGCCCGCCCGGCGCCAGCGCTTGAGCTCCAAGGCGCGCGCGAGCAGCTTCTCGGTCTCCGCGCGACTGAGATCCTCGAGCGCGAGGAAATGCCGGAGCGCCACGGCCGCGCGCCGCTCAAGCCGCCGCGGCGGTGAAGTCGTTGATCAGGCGCGCGACGCGCAGGACGACTTCGTCGGCCTCGGCGTCGGTCAGGATCAACGGCGGCAGCAGACGCACCACCTTGTCGGCGGTGACGTTGATCAGGAGCCCCTCGGCGAGCGCCGTCTTGACCAGGTCGTAGCAGCCGCGATCGAGTTCGATGCCGAGCATGAGCCCGTGACCGCGCATGCTGCGCACCGCGCCATTGCCGCCGAGCGCGTCGCGAAAACCGTTCAGCATGCGCGCGCCGAGCGCTTCCGCGCGCGCCACCAGGTCGTCGCGCTCCATGGTCTCCAACACCGCGAGCGCGGCGGCCGCCACCAGCGGATTGCCGCCGAAGGTCGAGCCGTGGGTGCCGGGCTGCAGCACTTCGGCCGCCACGCCGCGCGCCACGCAGGCGCCGATAGGCACGCCGTTGCCGAGGCCCTTCGCGAGCGTCATGACATCCGGCACGATGTCCTCGTGCTGATGCGCGAACCAGCGGCCGGTGCGGCCCATGCCGGTCTGCACTTCGTCCAGCATCAGCAGCAGGCCGCGCTCATCGCAGATCTTGCGCAGCGCGGACAGGTAGCGCGGCTGCGGCACCACGATGCCGCCCTCGCCTTCCACCGGCTCGACCAGCACCGCGACCACGTCGGCATTGCCGACCGCGTCGCCGACCGCGTCGACGTCGTCATAGGGCACGCGCACGAAGCCTTCCACCAGCGGCTCGAAACCGGCGTGCACCTTGGCGTTGCCGGTCGCGCTCAAGGTCGCCAGCGTGCGTCCGTGGAAACTGCCGTCGGTGACCACCACCGCCGGTCGCGCCACGCCTTTCTCGTGACCGAATTTGCGCGCGATCTTGATCGCCGCCTCGTTGGCCTCGGCGCCGGAGTTGCAGAAGAACACGCGATCCATGTGCGAGAGATCGCACAGGCGATTGGCCAGCTGCTCCTGACGCTCGACGCGATAGAGATTGGAGGTGTGCAGCAGGCGGGTTGCCTGCGCGGCAATGGCCGCCGTGACGTCCGGATGGGCGTGGCCCAGGCCGCACACCGCGATGCCGCACAGCGCATCGAGATACTTGCGGCCCGCCGTGTCCCACAGCCACGCGCCGCGGCCGTGACTGAAGGTCACGTCCATGCGCCCGTAGTTCGACATCAGTCCCGGAATGCCCGCCGTCGCCATAGTGCCTACCCCGCCCCAAAAAAACGAAACCCGACCGCGTGGCCGGGCTGTGACTGTCACTCGGTGCCGCCTGGCCGCGCGCGGCTGCCAGCGCGCGGGCGGCGTCCCGGCTGCGACCGGGACCCGGCATTGTGCGAAAGTGTGCCCTATCATGCAACTCGCCCCTCGGGCGAAAAGCCCATGGAAACGGTGAGATAGAGTGGATGCCATAGAACTCGCGCTGTTCGCCAACCGGCTGCGCGCGGTGTGCCGCGAGATGGGCGCGACGCTGCGCCGCGCCGCGCTGTCGCCCAACATCAGGGACCGTCTCGACTATTCCTGCGCACTATTCGACGCGCAGGGAGAGCTGTGCGCCCAGGCCGCCCACATTCCCGTGCACCTCGGCTCGATGGCCTACGCGATGCGCGAGGTGATCGGCGCGCTGACGTGGCGCGCGGGTGATCTGGTCATCGTCAACGACCCGTTCATCGGCGGCACCCATCTGCCGGACGTCACGCTGATCGCCCCCCTCTGCGTCGACGACCGGCCGCTGGCCTTCGTCGCCAACCGCGCCCATCACGCCGACATCGGCTGCGCCCGACCGGGCTCCATGCCGCTCGCCCGTCGACTGGACGAGGAAGGCCTGGTGCTCGCGCCGCGCCACCTGGTGCGCGCCGGCGTGCCCGATGCCGACACCCACGCCCTGCTCGCTGCCCGGCTGCGCAATCCGCGCGACACGCTGGCCGATCTGGCCGCGCAGGCGAGCGCCAATCGCACCGGGCTGGCGCGGCTCGATGGACTCGTGACACGCATGGGCGCGACCGCCTTCGACGCCGGGCTTGCACGCGTGAACGCGCATGCCGAAGCGCTCGCGCGTGGCGCGCTCGCCGAGCTGCCGTCGGGCGTGTATCGCCACCGCGACTGGCTGGACGGTGACGGCATCGAGCCGGGCGCCATACCGCTCGCGGTGGAAGTGACGCTTGGCGGCGGTGCCGCGCGGGTCGACTTCACAGGCAGCGCGGCCGCCGTGGCGGGCAATCTCAACTGCTCCCTCGCGGTCACGGCCGCGGCGGTCTACTACGCCTTCTACGCGCTGATGCCCCCCGACACGCCACCCTGCGCCGGCTCACTGCGTCCCCTCGACATCGTCGCTCCGGCGGGCTGCGTGCTGAACGCGCACTATCCGAGCGCCGTCGCCGCCGGCAACTGCGAGACCAGCCAGCGTATCGTCGACCTGATCCTGGGTGCGCTCGCGCCCGCCCTGCCGGCCCGCATTCCGGCAGCGAGCCACGGCAGCATGAACAATGTCGCCATGGGCGGCGCCGGCTGGGACTACTACGAGACCATCGGCGGCGGCGCGGGCGGGCATGCGCGCGGACCGGGCCAGCCGGCGGTGCACACCCACATGACAAACACGCTCAACACGCCGGTCGAGGTGCTCGAGATGACCTACCCCTTGCGCGTGCGACGCTATGCCGTGCGCCGTGGCACGGGCGGCGCCGGACGCAACGCCGGCGGTGATGGCCTCCTGCGCGAATACGAGTTCCTCGACGGCGCCGCTGTCACCTTGCTGACGGAGCGACGTGAGCTCGCGCCCTGGGGCCTCGCCGGCGGCGCGCCGGGCGCACGGGGCGAGAACCATCTGAACGGCGAGCCGGTGCCGGGCAAGTGCGAACTGGACGTGGCGCGCGGCGACCGACTGACCATTGCCAGCGCCGGTGGCGGCGGCTGGGGCGGCGGCGAGTGATTCCCGCAGGTTTCTACACGTTTTAAATCGGCCTTGAAATAACTAGACTCGCCGCCATGTGCGCAGGATGTCGCTCTCTATATATGTACCGGCGACGCGCATTCACCGCCTGACAGGAGCGTGTATGGATCCCTTGGAACGCATCAAGAACATCGTCGAGTCGAATCCCATCGTGATTTTCATGAAGGGCACGCCTCAGTTTCCCCAGTGCGGCTTCTCGATGCGCACCGTGGAAGCCCTCAAGGCCTGCGGCGTGGACTTCCACGCCGTGGACGTGCTGTCCGAGCCCGAGTTTCGCCAGAACCTGCCGCGCTACTCCGACTGGCCGACCTTCCCGCAGGTCTTCATCGGTGGCGAACTGGTCGGCGGCTGCGACATCGTGCTGGGCATGTACCAGAACGGTGACCTGCAGCGCATGACGCAGGAAGCCGTGGCCTGAGTTTCCCGCCTGCCCGCCCGGCCGCTCGGCCGGGCCGGCGCGCGGCGCCGGGCGGCGCCGCTCATCTCCTCAAGTCTTGAGCCACAGGCACGCACCGCGACTGGCTTTCTCCACGCCGGCCAGGGCGCGCTGGTGCGCTTCGAGTTCTTCCAGGCTGGGCGCCACCACGGTGAGGTTCAGCGGTCCGCGCGGATGCGCGGCCCGTGCGGCCCGCGCGCCACCGCGCTGGCGACCCGCGTCCAGCTCCAAGGTTGCCTGGCCGCCGGTCATGGCGAGGTAGACCTCTGCCAGCAGTTCGGCGTCGAGCAGGGCGCCGTGGCGTTCGCGGTGGGCGTTGCTGATCTCGTAACGGCGGCACAGCGCGTCCAGGCTGTTGCGCTGGCCGGGATGCATCTCGCGCGCGAGCTTGAGGGTGTCGAATACCGTGCAGTAGTCCGCGATCCGCCCCCAGGCCGCGCCCAAGAGACCGAGTTCCATGTCGATGAACCCGACGTCGAAATTCGCGTTGTGGATCACCAGTTCCGCGCCGCGGATGAACTCCACGAACTCCATCGCGATCTCGGCGAACGGCGGCCGGTCGGCGAGGTCTTCCAGCGTGATGCCGTGCACAGCGACCGCGCCGGCGTCCATCTCCCGCTCCGGATTGATGAACTGCTGGTAACGCCGGTCGGTGATGCGCCGGTTGACGATTTCGACGCAGCCGATCTCGATGATGCGATGGCCCTGCGAGGCCTCGAGGCCGGTGGTTTCCGTATCCAGGACTATCTGGCGCATGCTGTTCTCCCGGAGCGCGGCGCGTCAGGCCTTGCCCAGCAGTTGATCGATGGCGGCGTTGGCCAGGCTGTCGGCCAGTTCGTTCTCGACGTGGCCGGCATGCCCTTTCACCCAGAACCAGTGCACTTCGTGCCCGGCACAGACGCTGTCCAGCGCCTGCCACAGGTCGACGTTCTTCACCGGTGCCTTGCTCGCGGTCTTCCAGCCGCGGCGTTTCCAGCCGGGCAACCATTCGGTGATGCCGTTCTTCACGTATTGTGAATCGGTGTGGAGATTGACGCGACTCGGCCGGGTGAGCGCGCGCAGCGCCTCGATCGCGGCGGTCAGCTCCATGCGGTTGTTGGTGGTGGCGGGCGCCGCGCCCATCAGCCGCTTCTCGCGCCCGCGGAAGCGCAGCAGCGCGCCCCAACCGCCTGGACCAGGGTTACCGCGGCACGCGCCGTCGGTGTAGATCTCGACCACGTCCTCAGCCACGGTCGCCACGCTCCGCGCGCCAGTCGCCGCCGAGCCCGCGCGTCGACGGCTCGGCGACGCCGCTCGCCAGCAGACGTCGACGCTGACGCCAGCTCGCCTTCAGCGGTGTCAGGCCCTCGACGCGCTTGCGCGCGACGATGATGTAGACGCTGCCGAGTCCGGGCCAGGCGTAGGCGCCCAGCCGCTCCATGATCTCGAGCCGCGTGTTCACGCGTGGGCTGCGCAAAGGCGGCCGGTAGGCGCCGCGCGCGACGTGCAGCACGTCGAAGCCCAGCAGCTTGAGCCAGTCCTTGATGCGCGCGACCGAGAGGAAATGGCCGTGCCAGGGCGCGCGGCCCTGCCAGCGCGTGAGCAGCGAACGCAGACCGAACAGGCTCCAGGGGTTGAAGCCCAGGATTACGAGGTGCCCCTCGCCGATCAGCACGCGCTCCGCTTCACGCAGCACGCGGTGCGCATCCAAGGTGAACTCGAGCACGTGGGGCACCACCAGCACGTCGATGGAATTGGGTGCCAGCGGCAGCGCATCCTCGATGCAATGCAGGTGCGCGGTGGGATTCAGGCGATGGCCGAGATCGACCCGCACCTGGTGGCTCACGCGGCTCGACGCAATGAGTCCCTCGCCGTGGTGACAGCCGAGCTCGACGAGGTGGTAACCGAACAGGTCGGGCAGGTAGCGACCCATCAGCGCCCGCTCGACGGTCGCCACGAGGCTGCCGGGCGGCTCCGCGAACCAGGCCAGCAGATCGGCCGCGAGGCGCGCATCGCCGAAACCTTCGCTCGAATTTAATTTCAACGTAGACAATGACTTGAGACGCCAACAACGAAACGGCGGCAGGTACCGCAACGGTTCGCAGCTTGGCACGGGGCCATCCGCCGACGCAACGCCAAGGGTTGACCGCGGTCCCGAGGTCTACCTACAGTACCTCCCATGTTGGGGGGTAACCACATCCGGACAGGGGCTTTGTTCGCCCTGTTGAGCGCCGCGCTGGCAGCCTGCAGCGTACCCGCGCCGTTCATGCATCGGCCGGTCACGAGCACGCCGCAACCGACGCCCGAGCCCGCGCCGGTGGTGGACGCATCCACGCCGGAACCACCCCGCCCGGTCGTCCAGCCCGCGCAGCGCGTGAACGGTCCGGACCTGTGGCAACGCGTGAGCGAACAACTCGCCCTGCATCTCGATCCCCAGCACGCTCCGACCAATCCCCTCGCGCAACTGCAATTCGGCAAGAGCTTCATCGAACGGGCGACGGCCGAGTCCGAACCCTTCCTGTTCTACGTGCTCGGTGAACTCGACAAGCGCGAGCTGCCCTACGAACTCGCGCTCGTACCCTTGATCGAGAGCAGCTACAACCCCGGCGCCGGCGCGGCCCGCGGCCCCGCCGGACTGTGGCAGCTGATCCCGAGCACCGGCCAGCGCTTCGGTCTCACCCAGACGCGCTGGTACGACGGCCGCCGCGACGTGGTGGCCAGCACCGAGGCGGCGCTCGATTACTTCGAGCAGCTGCGCGATCGCTTCGAGGGTGACTGGCTGCTCGCGCTCGCCGCCTACAACTGCGGCGAGCGCACCGTGATGGACGCCATCGCGCGCAACCGCCACCGCGGCCGCCGCGTCGATTACTGGTCGCTGTCCCTGCCTGGCCACACCCGCCAGTACGTCAACCGTCTGCTGGCGGTCTCGGCGGTGCTGGCCAATCCGCGCGCCCACGGCGTGCAGCCGGCGCGCATTCCCGACCGTCCCTATTTCGACGTGGTGGATGTCGGTCGGAACCTGCCGCTCACGCGCATCGCCGCCGCGAGCGGCCTGGGCCCCGAGCGCTTCCGCAAGCTCAACCCGGCGTACGCGCAACAGGTCACGGTGGACGGCGCGACGCGCGTGCTGATCGCCCACGGCCATGCCGAGGACGTGACCCTGGCCCTGGCGTCCATCGGCGACGACGTGCGCCGCCTGCCGGTCGCGAGCCTGGCCGCCGGCGACGGCGCGCCGCGCCGCGAACACGTGGTCCGCGCAGGCGAATCCCTGTCCCTGATCGCCGCCCGCCGCGGCGTGACGGTCAAGGCGCTGCGCGCGGCCAATCACCTGAGCTCCACCCAGCTGCGCATCGGACAGGTGCTGCGCCTGCCACAAGCTGGCGGCGAGTCGAAGCTCGCCAGCGCGCCCAGCCTGGTCAAGCGCAGCAGCGCGTCGCGCGCCGCCCAGCACGTGGTGCAGGGGGGCGACAACCTGTGGGACATCGCGCGGCGTTACCACTCGAGCCCCGAGGCGCTGGCCGAGGCCAACGGCCTGACGCCACGCAGCGTGCTGAAGCTTGGCCAGAGACTGCGCCTGCCACCGCGCGACCGGGTCGAGCCCAATACGGACGCGGGCGGCAGCAAGGTCGCGCTGGCCGAGGAAGAGGCGCAATACCAGGTGCGTCAGGGGGATTCGCTGTGGACCATCTCGCGCCGCTTCAAGGTGTCGGTGGACGCGCTCAAGAAATGGAATCGCTTGCCCGCTGGCACGCCGGCACTGCAACCCGGCCAACGCCTGGTGGTGAACGGCGAGACCTGAACCGTCGTCGGCGCCGCGCCCCTGGCGCGCGAGCCGGCGGCCACGCCTGACCCTCGCCCGTCATGCTCCATCCCCGCGCCACCCGCCTGCCCGTCGCGCTGCTGCGCAGCCTCGCCGGGCCGCTGGTCAAGCTGCTGTTCCGCATACGCGTGCACGGCCTGGAGCATCTCGCCGCGGCCGGTCCCCGGCGCCTTGTGATCGCCAACCACGTCTCGCTCATCGACGGCCTGCTGCTCTACCTGTGCCTGCCGCTGGAGCCGGTGTTCGCCGTGCATCCCGCCACCACCCGCCACTGGTACGCGCGCGCCGCACTGCGCTGCGTCGACTGGCACGAGATGGACACCGGCAATCCCGGCGCGATCAAGGCACTCACCCACCTGGTGCGCGACGGCCGGCCGGTGGTGATCTTTCCCGAAGGCCGTCCGACCGGCACCGGCGCGCTGATGAAGGTCTACGACGGCCCGGCGGTGATCGCCGATCACGCCGAGGCCGACCTGGTCCCGGTCGCCATCGATGGTCCGCAGCATTCCAGGTTCGGCGCCACCGACGGGCGCTTGCGCCACACCTGGCTGCCGCAGACCACGCTCACCGTGCTGCCGCCGCGTCCGCTCACCCTGCCGCCCGAATTGCGCGGCGCGGCACGCCGCGAGGCCGGCGCGGACGCGCTGCTCGCGGTGATGCACGAGATAGCCTTCCACGCCGCCTATCGCGAAGAGAGCTTGTTCGCGGCGGTGATTCGCGCCGCGCGCCGGCACGGCATGGGGCAGCTCGCGCTCGAAGACGCCGGCGGCGCGCGTCTCACCTATCGCGACCTGCTGACACGCGCCTTCGTGCTCGGCGGCGTGGTCGACGGCCTGCTCGGACCGCGTCAGCGGGTCGGCATCCTGTTGCCCAGCACTGCCGCGGCGGTGGTCACCTTGCTCGCCTGCGCGGCGCGCGGGCGCGAGGCGGCGATGCTCAACTTCACCGCCGGCGCCCATGGCCTCGTGACCGCCATCGAGACCGGCGAAGTGCGCGTGGTGCTCACCTCGCGCGCCTTCGTCGCGGCCGCCAACCTCGCCGACGACCTCGCCGCCATCGGCGACCGGGCGCGGCTCATCTACCTCGAGGACCTGCGCGAGCAGATTGGACTGCTCGCCAAGTTGACGGCGGCGCTCTGCGCGCGCGTGCCGGGTCTCGCCCACCGCTGGCTCGGACGCGGCGCGGGTCCGGACAGTCCGGCGGTGGTGCTGTTCACCTCGGGGTCCGAGGGCATCCCGAAGGGCGTGGTGCTGTCCCACGGCAACCTGCTGGCGAACTTCGCCCAGGTGCAGACGCTCATCGACCTCACGCGCAACGACCGTGTGCTGAACGTGCTGCCGGTGTTCCACGCGTTCGGCCTGCTGGGCGGCGTGCTGTTGCCGCTCTTGAAGGGCTGTCCGAGCTTCCAGTACCCGAGCCCGCTGCACTATCGCCAGATCCCCGAGCTCTGCTACTCGCTCGGCGTGACCTGCCTGTTCGGCACCAACACCTTTCTGCGCGCCTACGCGAACAACGCCCACGAGTACGACATGTACCGCATGCGCTTCGTGATCGCCGGCGCCGAGAAGCTCACCGACGACACCCGCGCGCTGTGGTCGGAGCGCTTCGGCATTCGCATCTTCGAGGGTTACGGCGCGACCGAGGCCAGCCCGGTTCTGGCGGTCAACCATCCGCTGGGGGCGCGCCGCGGCACGGTGGGCCGGCTGCTGGCCGCGATGGAGTACTACCTGGAGGCGGTGGACGGCATCGCCGAGGGCGGTGAACTGGTGGTGCGCGGACCGAACGTCATGCAGGGCTACCTGTTCCACGGCAGCGACGGCGCGATCATCCGGCCGTGGACCCAGCGCGGCGGGCCGGGCTGGTATGCGACCGGCGACATCGTGGCGGTCGACGAAGGCGGTTACGTGAGCATCAAGGGCCGCGCCAAGCGCTTCGCCAAGGTCGGCGGAGAGATGGTCTCGCTCGCCATCGTCGAGGAACTGGCCGCGCAGCTCTGGCCCGACGGCCACCACGCGGCGCTGGCCGTGCCCGACCCGCGCAAGGGCGAGCACATCGTGCTCTACACCGACGTCGCGGCCGTGAATCGCCCAGACCTGGTGGCGGCCGCGCGCGCCGGCGCGCACAGCGAACTGGTGCTGCCGCGTCACATCGTGCACCGCGACAGCATCCCCCTGCTCGGCTCAGGCAAGATCAACTACCCGGCGCTGCGCGAGCTGCACATGGCGCAGACCTGAGCCTCACGCCTCATCGGCGGCCAGAACCGCGGCAATTCCTGTAGGGCGGACTTCAGTCCGCCATTCGCTTCGGATCTGCGACTAGCGCTCTGGAATGGAATGGCGGATTGAAATCCGCCCTACAGGTGGCTTCGATGCAGGTCGGATTCGCAGCGGACGTTACGTCCCAGAGCGTCAATGCGACTGGATCGAATTGCCGTTGATGGTCGCGTCGTAGTCCATGAACTTGATGTCGTAGGTGCCGCGCTTCAGCTTCTTCGCCACCTGCTCGTCGTTCACGTACTGCGCGATGTAGCGCAAGAGCGCCTTGTCCTTCTTGCCGAACGCCTCGCGATGCTGCTCGAACACCTTGGACAGCTTGGCGGCCTGCAGCGCGTCGGAATAACGGTTGCGCCGCTTGTCGTTGACGAAGTCCCGCGCGGCCTCGTCGAGCTGCTGGTCGACCTGTTCGCCGACATAGGCGCCGGCGCGCAGCTTGGGCGCCGAGGACGTGGCGGGGACGATGGCGAAATACACGCGCGGGTCCTCGAACTCGGCGAGGATGTCGCCCTCGATGGTCTTGAGGTCGTAGCCCTTGCCGCCGACCTCGAGATTGCGCCCGAAGAAACTCATGCGATCCATCGGGCCGTTGGGCGACTTGCCGTCGATGACGTTCTGGATCACCAGCGCGTTGTAGACGTTGATCCAGAACGCCAGGCGCTCCTTGTCGTCGGTCAGCGTGCCGAGGTCGAAGGTGGACAGTGAATCGATGTACTTGGCGAAGCGCGCGTTGCGCGCGATGGCGGGATAGTCCACGTAGCCATCCTTGACGTGCTCCTCGAGCACGCTGCCGAGCAGCGCGTCCAGTGTCTTGGCGTCGCTCGCGGCGAGCGGCAGGCTCGCGCCCAGGATCACGAACAGCACGAGGGCGCGGACGAGAACGGCGAGTGAAGGGTGCAATGGCTTCACGGCGATTACCTGTATGATGACGAACGTGGGCCTGGAATCCCGCGGCGATACGCCGCGCCGACGACGCGGGCCGGGTGCCGGGCACCGGCGGGGCGTCGTCGGGGCCGGCAGTGTACACGACTCGCGCGGGCCGTCTTCACCTCGGCCCGGGCCGCGATGCGCGCACGCGCAAGCTGAGTCCGAGCAGTGATCGAAACTCGTAACGGCGCGTCGCGCCGGCCCGCTTCGGCCCTCCCATGACCCGTCGTCGACTGCTGCTGATCTTCATCGTCTTGGCGCTGCTCGTGGCGCTGGTCCTCGATCCGACGCGCTACCTTGAACTCGACGCGCTGAAGGCGCGCCAGGCCGAACTCCAGGGCCTGGTCGCCGCGCATCGCGGTCCCGCCCTGTTGTGGGCCTTCCTGATCTATGTCGGGGTGACCGCGCTGTCCATTCCGGGCGCGGCGGTGCTGACCCTTGCCTGTGGCGCGCTCTTCGGCCTGGCGTGGGGCACGGTGCTGGTGTCCTTCGCCAGCACGCTCGGCGCGACCCTCGCCTTCCTCACCGCCCGCTACCTGCTGCACGGCGCGGTGCAGAGCCGCTACGGCCATCGCCTCGCGGCCATCGATCGCGGCGTGCGCCGCGATGGCCCGAGCTACCTCTTGATGCTGCGCCTGCTGCCGGTGGCGCCCTTCGTGCTGGTCAACCTGCTGATGGCGCTGACCTCGATCCGGCTGCGCGACTTCGTACTGTTCAGTCAGCTCGGCATGCTGCCGGCGACCGTGGTGTACGTGAACGCCGGCACCCAGCTGGCCGGCATCGAGCGCCTGTCCGACGTGGCGTCGCCAGGTCTCATCGCGTCCCTCGCCCTGCTCGCCATGCTGCCCTTCGTCGCCAAGGCCATCGTCGGCCTGCGACGCCGCCAGCGTTTCCTCGCCGAGCATCCCCCGCCTGCGCAGGTCGATCGCAACGTCATCGTGATCGGCGCGGGCTCGGCCGGCCTGGTGGCCGCGTTCATCGCCGCGGCGGTGCGCGCCAAGGTCACGCTGATCGAGCGCGACGCGATGGGCGGCGATTGCCTGAACACCGGCTGCGTGCCCTCCAAGGCGCTGCTGCGCGCGGCGAAGCACATCCACCAGGCGCGGTACGGCGCGGCTTTCGGCCTGCCGAACAGCGAGGCGCCGGTGGACTTCACCGCGGTGATGGCGCACGTCGCGCGCAGCATCGAGACCATCCGGCCCCACGATTCGGTGGAGCGCTACACCGAACTCGGGGTCGAGTGCATCAGCGGTGACGCGCGCCTGGTATCACCGTGGACGGTGGCGGTGAACGGTCGCGAACTGTCGGCCCGCGCGATCATCCTCGCGACCGGCGCCGAGCCCGCGCTGCCGGACCTGCCCGGCCTCGCCGAGGCGCCCTACCTGACCTCGGACACCCTGTGGCACCTGCGCGAACTGCCACGCCGCCTGCTGGTGCTGGGCGGTGGCCCCATCGGCTGCGAGATGGCGCAGGCTTTCGCGCGCTTCGGCTGCGAGGTCACCGTGGTGGAGATGGCGCCGCGCCTGCTGTCGCGCGAGGACGAGGACGTCAGCGCCTTCGTGCACCAGGTGTTCGCCGCCGAGGGCATCAATGTCGAGACGTCGGCGCGCGCGCTGGCCTTCGAGCACGACGCCGACGGCCATCGCCTGCGCTGCGAACGCGTCACGCAGTCGCGCAGGCGACGCGCGCCAGCCGAGACCTTCAGCCTGGAATTCGATCGCGTGCTGGTTGCGCTCGGCCGCCGGCCGCGCACCGCGGGACTGGGCCTGGAAGAACAGGGCATCTCGTTCGGCGCCAACGGCTCGCTGGAGCTGAACGACCACCTGCAGAGCAGCCTGCCGAGCGTGTTTGCCTGCGGCGACCTGGCCGGCCCTTACCAGTTCACCCATGCGGCCGCCCATCAGGCGTGGTACGCGACGGTCAACGCGCTGTTCGGCGACTTCAAACGTTTCGCGGTCGACTATCGCGTGATGCCGTGGTGCACCTTCACCGATCCGGAAGTGGCGCGCGTGGGCCTGAACGAGCAGGAAGCCCGCGCGCGCGGCCTGCCCCACGAAGTCACGCGCTACGATCTCGCGGCACTCGATCGCGCGATCACCGACGATTGCGCGCGCGGCTTCGTCAAGGTGCTGACCCCGCCCGGCAGCGATCGCATTCTCGGCGCCACCATCGTCGGCGAGCACGCGGGCGATCTGCTCGCCGAGTTCGTGCTCGCGATGAAGCACAACCTGGGACTCGGCAAGATCCTGGCGACGCCCCACGTCTACCCGACCTTGGCCGAGGCCAACCGCCACACGGCCGGCGCCTGGCGCCGCGCCCACGCCTCGCCGCGCGTGCTCGACTGGCTCGCGCGCTTCCATCGCTGGCGCCGCGGCTGACGGCCATCGCCCGGTATCGAGGCCGCGTGCATCCGGTTATCATCGAACGGTCCCAGCAAGCCATCGCTCACATGGATCTCATCGCCCGCCACATCCGCGACGTGCCGGACTTTCCCAAGCCCGGCATCCTGTTCAAGGACATCACGCCACTGCTGCGCGACGTGGACGCGCTGCGCCTCGCGGTGCAGGGACTCGCGCAGCCGTTCCGCGCGGCCGGCGTCACCGCGGTGCTCGGCATGGAAGCCCGCGGCTTCGTGTTCGGCGCGCTGGTCGCGGCGGAACTCGCGGCCGGCTTCGTGCCGCTGCGCAAGCCGGGCAAGCTGCCCGCCGCCACCACCTCGGTGCGCTATGACCTGGAGTACGGCAGCGCGGAGTTGCACATGCATGCCGATGCCATCGGCGCGGGCGACACCGTGCTTCTGGTCGACGACCTCATCGCCACCGGCGGCACCGCCGCGGCGAGCCTCGAACTCGCGCGGCGCAGCGGCGCGAAGGTCGCGGGCGCGGCCTTCGTCGTCGAACTCGACTTCCTGAACGGACGCGCGGCGCTCGGCGATTGCACGGTGCATTCGCTGCTCCACTACTGACGGCCGCCCGCCACCCGACCACGGGACGCGCCATGTGCCTGCTGCTCATCGCCCACCGCGCCGTGCCCGGCTACCGCCTGGTGGTGGCGGCCAATCGCGACGAATTCCATGGGCGCCCGACCGCGCCGGCCGGGACGTGGGACGATCATCCGCATATCGTCGGCGGCCGCGACCTGGAGGGCGGCGGCACCTGGCTGGCGCTGCATCGAGACGGCCGCTTCGCGACGGTGACCAACGTGCGCGCCGGCCACGCGGTGCGCCGCGGCCCCCGTTCGCGCGGCCTCATCGTCACCGACTTCCTGCTCGGCGCGCGCGCCGCGCCGGACTACGCGGCCGAACTCGCGTCGGTGGCGCGCGACTACGACGGTTTCAACCTGCTGGCCTGGGATGGCGAGACGCTCAGCTGGGTATCCAACCAGGGCGACGGACCGCGCACGCTCTCGCGCGGCATCTACACGCTGAGCAACGCGCTGCTCGACACGCCCTGGCCCAAGACGGAGAGACTGCGTCGCGCGTTCGAGCGTGTGATGCAGGACGTGCCGGCCGATCCCGTGCCGTCGCTGCTCGCGATCCTGCGTGACAACGCGCCCGCGGCGGACGACGAACTGCCGGACACCGGCATTGGCCAATCGCGCGAGCGGTGGCTGTCGTCGATCTTCATCGAGGGCGACACCTATGGCACGCGCTGCTCGACGGTGCTGACCGTCGCCGATGACGGTCGTGTGCGCTTCCACGAGCGACGCTACGACGCGCACGCGCGGGTAGCCGGCGACAGCCGCCACGACCTCGCATTCGCCACGCGGAGCGCGCCGGCATGAGCAGTCGGCCGCGCGGCATGCAGTCTCACGTCGCCGCGCCCGACCTCGCGGCGCGCTACCGCGCCGTGCGCGCGCGCAGTCTTGCGCTGACGGCCCCGCTGTCCGCCGAGGACGCCTGCGTGCAGGCGATGCCGGACACCAGTCCGGCCAAGTGGCACCTGGCGCACGTGACGTGGTTCTTCGAGACCTTCGTGCTGGAAGCGCGGGAGCGGCCGTTCCGCGCCTTTCATCCGGCCTTTCGCGAGCTGTTCAACTCCTACTACAACGGCGTCGGCCGGCAGTTCCCGCGCGCCGAGCGTGGCCTGTTGACGCGACCGTCGCTGGCCGATGTGCTGGCCTATCGCGCCGATGTCGACGCGCGCATGGCGCCGCTGCTGACGAACGCCGACGAGGCGCTCGCGGCGACCATCGAACTCGGCCTGCACCACGAACAGCAGCACCAGGAACTGCTGCTGATGGACATCAAGTACCTGCTCGCGCAGAACCCGCTGGCGCCGGCCTATCGCGACGACGCGGTCCGCACGCCGAGCGTCGCCACGCCGTTAGCCTTCGTGCCGCGCGCCGCCGGCCTGGTCGAGGTCGGACACGACGCCGCGGGCTTTCATTTCGACAACGAGACGCCGCGCCACCAGGCGCTGCTGCAAGCCCACGCGCTCGCCTCGCGCCTCACGAGCAACGGCGAGTATCTCGACTTCATGCGCGATGGCGGCTATGGCAATGCCGCGCTGTGGCTGGCCGACGGCTGGAGCGCGGTGCGCGCCGGCGGCTGGCGCGCGCCGCTCTACTGGCGCGAGATCGACGGCGCCTGGTTCGAGTACACGCTGCATGGCCTCGCGCCTTTGGAGCTCGCCGCGCCCGTGTGTCACGTCAGTCACTACGAGGCCGACGCCTACGCGCAATGGGCCGGCGCGCGCCTGCCGACCGAATTCGAATGGGAAGCGGCGGCGCGGCACGCGCCCGTGCGCGAGGCCGCGGACGAGGACGCGCAGCTCCATCCGCACGCAACTCCCGACGACGCGCCGCTGCGCGACCTGTTCGGCGCAGTGTGGCAATGGACCCGCTCGGCCTACCTGCCCTACCCCGGCTTTCGCGCGCCGCCCGGCGCGGTCGGCGAATACAACGGCAAGTTCATGAGCAACCAGATGACGCTGCGCGGCAGTTGCTGCGCCACGCCACCTGGTCATGCGCGCGCCACCTATCGGAACTTCTTCTACGCGCAGCAGCGCTGGCCCTTCACCGGCATTCGGCTGGCGCGGGACGCGTGAGATGAAATGGCGGGTTGAAACCCGCCCTACAAGGGCATACGGGGCAAAGACGGAATAGCGGATTGCAACCCGGCGCGCGAACGGCCCCGTGTATGGCCGATTTCAATCGGCCATGCGCTGGGCCATCGAATGCCGATCCGACTCTCCCGCGCGCTTCAACTGCTCAAGCCACCGTTGACCTTCAAGGTCTGACCGGTGATGAACGCCGCTTCGTCCGAGCACAGGAACAGCGCCGCGGCGGCGACGTCCTCGGGCGTGCCGAAACGCGCGAGCGGTGTCTCGGCGATGACCCGCGCGCGGTACTCCGCGCTCATCTCCTGTTCGGCGAAGGCGGTCGCGATCCAGCCCGGCGCGACTTCGTTCACTCGCACGCGCGGCGCGACGCTGCGCGCGAAGGAGCGGGTGAAACCTGTGACGCCGGCCTTGGTCGCGGCGAACATCTCCGGATGGCGCTCGGCCATGCCGCGCAGCGCGAGATCCCAGGACATGTTGAGAATCGCGCCTCCCGCGGCGCGCAGGCGCGGCGCCACCGCCCAGCAGCACAGCATGGTGCCGCGCAGGTCGACGTCGATCAGGCGCGCGAGCTTGGCCACGTCGCTCTGCCGCGCGCCGTCGCCGGTCAGGATGTCGGCGCCGGCGATGTTGGCCCACACGTCCAGTCCGCCCAGCCAGCCCTCGCTCGCGTCGACCAGGTTCTGCACCGCCTCGGGATCGGCCACGTCGGCCTGCAGCGCGCGCGCCGCGCCACCCGCGGCCTCGATCTCGGCCACGACCTGCGCGGCACGCTCGGCCGAGCGCGCGTAGTTCACCACCACCCGCGCGCCTTCACGCGCGAAGGCCAGCGCCACCGCGCGGCCGATACCGCTGCTCGCGCCGGTCACCACCGCGCGCTTGCCGGCGAGTCGTCCGCGCGCGCTCATGCGCCGGCAAGCGCGGCCTTGACCAGCGCCTGCGCCTCCGCCTGGATGCGTGCCAGGTGCTCGGCGCCGCGAAAGCTCTCGGCGTAGAGCTTGTAGACGTCTTCCGTGCCCGAGGGTCGCGCGGCGAACCAGCCCTCGGCCGTGACCACCTTGAGCCCACCGATGGCGGCGCCGTTGCCTGGCGCGTGCGTCAGCGTGGCGATGATCGGATCGCCCGCGAGCGTGCGCGCGCCGAGCGCGTCCGGCGAGAGCTTGCCGAGCACCGTCTTCTCGGCCGGCGTGGCCGCCGCGTCGATGCGCGCGTAGACCGGTTCGCCGAGCGCCGCCACCAGCTGGCGGTAGTACGCGTAGGGATTGCGGCCGCTGACGGCCAGGATCTCGGCCGCGAGCAGGTCCATGATCACGCCGTCCTTGTCGGTCGACCACACGCCGCCATCGCGCCGCAGGAAAGACGCGCCCGCGCTCTCCTCGCCGCCGAAGCCGAGTTCACCGGACAGAAGGCCCGGCACGAAATACTTGAAGCCCACCGGCACTTCCACCAGCCGACGGCCGAGGCGCGCGGCAACGCGATCGATGAGGCTGCTGCTGACGAGCGTCTTGCCGACCCCGGCGTCGGCGCGCCAGCCGGTGCGCGCGCCGAACAGGTAGTCGATGGCGACCGCAAGATAATGATTGGGATTCATCAGCCCGCCGTCCGGGGTGACGATGCCGTGGCGATCGCAGTCGGCATCGTTGCCGCAGGCGAGGTCGAAGCGATCCTTCATCGCGATCAGCGGCGCCATGGCGTGGGGCGAGGAGCAGTCCATGCGGATCTTGCCGTCCCAGTCGAGGGTCATGAACGCAAAGCGCGGGTCGACCGTCGGGTTGACCACGGTGAGATCGAGTCCGTAGCGCTCGGCGATCGGCGCCCAGTAATCGATGGCCGAGCCGCCCAGCGGATCGATGCCGAGACGCACGCCGGCGGCGCGGATCGCGTCGAAGTCGATGACCTGGGCGAGATCGGCCACGTAGTGCGCGATGTAGTCGTGGGCCAGCGTGGTGCCGGCGCGGCGGGCGGCATCGAAGCCCAGGCGCTTCACCCCCGTGAGCCCTGCCGCCAGCAGTTCGTTGGCGCGGTTCTCCACCCACCTGGTGATGTCGGTGTCGGCCGGTCCGCCTTCGGGCGGGTTGTACTTGATGCCGCCGTCTTCGGGCGGATTGTGCGAGGGCGTGATGACGATGCCATCGGCGAGGCCGGCGTCGCGCCCGCGGTTGTAGGTCAGGATCGCGTGCGAGACGGCCGGCGTCGGCGTGTAGCCGTCGGCCGCGTCGATCATCGTCATCACACCGTTGCCGGCCAGCACCTCCAGGCTGTCACGCCACGCGGGTTCGGACAGCGCGTGGGTGTCACGGCCGAGAAACAGCGGCCCCGTGGTGCCCACGCTCGCACGGTAGTCGCACACCGCCTGCACCACCGCCAGCACGTGGGCGCTGTTGAAGCTCAGCTTGAAAGCCGAGCCGCGATGGCCAGAGGTGCCGAACGCGACGCGCTGCTCGCGCACCGCGCTGTCGGGCGTCTGTTCGCTGTAGGCTGCGATGAGACGCGCCAGGTCGACGAGATTCTCGGGCGCGGCGGCGAGGCCGGCACGGGGATGGACGGACATGCGTACTCCTTGAAGCGGGCGGACCGCGACGCGGCCGGCGTGCTGTCTATCTTGTCATTGCCGCGCCGTCATTGGCAGGACGGCGCGCGCAATTCAGGCCGGCACACCGCGCGCGCGCTGCCGCGCCAGCACCGCGGTCAGGGCGAACGCCGCGACGTTCAACGCGGCCGAGCAATTGAACGCCGCCGCGTAGCTGCCGGTGGTGTCGAACAGCCAGCCGGCGACGAAGGGTCCGATGGCGGCCGGCGCGCCGGCGACGGCGAAGATCATGCCGACGATGCTCGCGACATGCGCGCGGCCGAACAGGTCGCCGCACAAGGGTGGCAGCAAGGTCACGCCGCCGCCGTAGGAGAAACCGAAGAGGCTCGCCGCGAGCCACAGCACGTAGAGGTCGCGCGCGAGCGTGAACAGCGCGAAGGACAGCGCCTGCAGCGCGAACACACCGAGCAGCGCGGGCACGCGCCCGATGCGATCCGACACCACGCCCGAGCACAGCCGCCCGACGATGCCGCCGATGCCGATGGCGCTGATCGCCGAGGCCGCCGCCACGGTGCCGAGGCCGAGATCCTCGGCGTAGGCCGCGGCGTGCACGAAAGGCACGAACACCGGTACCCAGGTGAGGAAGTAGATGGCGATCACCAGCCAGAACACGCCGGTGCGGCGCACTTCGGCGAGCGTGCGTCCGGGTCCCGCGGCGCTCGCCGGCGGCGGCGACGGATCGCCGTCCGGCCACTGCCCGACCGACTCCGGATCGCGCAGCATGAAGCGCGAGGCGCCGAGCATTAGAAGCGCGCTCGCGATCGAGACCGCGCCCAGCGCCGCGCGCCAACCCCAGGCGCTGACCAGCGCCGCGGCGAGCGCCGGCACGATGAGATTACCCAGGCTGCCGCCGGTGGACGCCACCGCGACCGCGGTGCCGCGCTTGCGCGTGAACCAGCGGGACACCGTGGCGTTGCACGGCACCCAGGCGACGCACATGCCGAGCGCGGCGATCACGCCGAGGGTGAGCGACAGGTGCCAGGGCTCGCGCACCAGGGCCGACAACCCCCAGCCGAGACCAAGCAGCACGGCGCCGAGCGCGATCACCGGCCGCGGGCCGTAGCGATCCGTGGCGCGCCCGCTGTAGGCCGACAACACGCTGTAGAAGAACACGTAGATCGAATAGGGCAGCGCGGTGGCGGCACGGCTCCAGCCCATCTCGAGCGCCATGCCGCGCACGAACACGCCGTAGCTGAACTGCAGGCCGTAGGCGAAGAACAGCACGCTGAAGGCGGCGCCTACCACCCACCAGCCGTCGAAGCGCCGCGGCGCGGCGCTCACCGTGGCAGCCAGGCCTGCATCACCGTCGGCCACACCGGTCCGGTCGGCGCGAGCGCGCCTTCGACCTGGCTGGCGGCGGTCTGCTGCAGCGACTCGGCGAACACCTGCGCACCGTCGCCCTTCAGGATCGCGACCGCGAGCTGGTTGGTGTCCTTGTTCCACACGAGACCCGCCTTCTCGGCGACCTCGGGGATGGGCGTGAAGCGCGACACGACGAAGAACAGCGGGCCCTCCTGCTGCAGCTGATCGGCGGTCTTCAACAACGTCAGCGCGGTGTCGTAGTGCGGGCCGAGCAGCGCCGTCATGCGCGACTTGATCAGCGGCTGGTCGTAGAGGTGCACGACGTTCGGATCGAGCCCGACCATGGGTTTCAACAAGGCCCACATGAGCTGGGCGGGACTCGGCAGGAGCGACACCGGCGTCAGGCAGCCGGACAGCAGCAGGCACAGGGCGGCGACACGCAGCCCGCGAGCGGTGGACATCGTGGTGGCTTCGTTCAAGGAAGAAATGCGGCATCCGTGGGAATGGGTGGGCGCGCCGGGCGCTGCGAGGCGGCGTCCGGGATCCGGCCTAGGCGTGCCGGCCCGATCCTGCGCCGCGCCGCGGCGCCGGCGGATTGTCGTTCAAGCCCCGTGGCCCAGCAAGCCGCGTCAGGCCGGCAGCGGCAGCCGTCCCTCGACCAGGAACGCGGCGCGCTCGAAGCGCAACACCTCGGCGCCGCCGACCGGCTTGAAGGCCACCGTCGCGGCGCCGAGTTCGCACAGCCATTGGCGGGTCGTGCGTGGACGACGTTCGCTGAAGGCCGCCGGCGTGAACAGGCCGACGCAGCAGCCGCCCTCCGGCGCGCGCGCCGACGGATACTCGAAGGCCTCCACCCCGGCCTCGCGCATCGCCGCGCCGAGCGCCTGGGTGGCGCGGTAGTCGGAGGGGTGCCGGATGACATCGACCTGGCTGGCGAACGCCGGTCCCTGCAGCGCGACGCCCGCCCCGGTGCGATAGCGCGCGGCGAACAGCGTGTGCTCGGTGCGGATGGTCTCGGCCGGCGCGGGGCCGTCCATCGATTCGCGGAACACCAGGCGGTAGTAGGCGACCTCGGCCAGCGTCACCTCGACCGAGCGCCCGCCGTAGCATAGCGCCGGCTCGTGGCGCTGGCCGAAACGCGAGCCCCAGGGCAGCGGCGGGTAGCGGAAGGGTGTGCGCAGCAGGTAGTGCAGCCGCGCGCTGTCGGCGGGCCAGGGCGGTTTGACCGCCTCCAGCAGGTCTTCCAGCAGGGCCTGCTCGGCGAGCGTGTCGACGTAGGCCAGGGTCGCCACCTGCGCCTGGCTCTCGACCAGGCGGAACATCTCGCCGGCCAGCGGGCCGATGTGCTCGGCGCCGCGGCAGGCCTGCCAGATCATCAGGCCTTGCCGCGCAGCGCGTCGACCAGTTGCAACACCGTGACCAGGCCTTGGATGGTTTCGATCTGCTCGGCCGGCACGCCGCCGCTGAGGCGATTCGGCGCGCGCATGAAGTGCCGGATCCACGCCGGGTCGCCCCCGGTCAGGGCCGACAACGAGCGGGCGACGCGGATCAGTAGCAGTGCGAGCTCGCCGGTCTTGGACGTGGGATCGAGCGACGCGCTCTGCTTGAGGCGACTGATGGCCGTGCGGTGCACGCCCAGCGCGCGCGCCAGCTCAGCCTGCCTGAGTCCGAGCTGATCGGCCGCGCGCAGCACCGCCTTGGCCAGCACAGCGTCCGGCTGGGGTTGGGTCTCGGTGCGCGCGGACATTGGCGGCCTTCATGTAGCAACTGCTACAAATCATAGGCCAGATGTGCGCATTTGCACAGCCGGCGAGGGACTTGGCGGCTGTGCAAATGCGTGCGGGATCAGGCTCTGCGACGCGCCCGCAGCAGCACAGCCAGGGCGCTCGCGCCCAGCCACAGGCCGCCGGGCAGCGGCACGGGCGCCGGGCCCTCGCTGAAGCGAATGTTGTCGATGCCGATGTTGTCCGACTCATCGAGCAGGTTGGAGGAGTCGAACAGGATCGACAGGGACTGCGCGCTCAGCGCCGGCGTGAACAGGAAGGACGAATGGAGATCGCCCGCGCCGTCGCCCTCGATCAGCACGTCCAGGGCCTCGAACAGTACGGTGTCCCCTGCCAGCACTTTCACCGAGTTGATCACGTAGTCCTCGTGGAACCAGCCGCCGACATCGAAGCCGTGCAGGTTCACCAGGAAACCGTCGTCGGCGGTCAGCGTGATTTGCATGTTGCCGGTGCCTTCGGTCTGCGCGAACGCGACGCGCTCCAGATCGCCGTAGTCCGCGCGCCATAGTTGGATGTCGCCCTCCGGCTGGTAGTCGACCACCACGTGCGGCGTGAAGCCCTCGCCGTCCTCGCCGTAGACCAGGCCCGCCTGCACGGTGGCGGTCACGCGATCGCCGTACTGTCCTGGGATCGCGACCGCCTCCTGCAGCAGGGTGCCGTTGGCGAGCGGCGCCACGCCCTCTTCGTCGAAGGTCAGGATGGTGGCGTGGGCCATCGGCAGGTGCAGGCTCAGCAGGCCGGCAGCGGCCAGGCGCAGATGTCTACGGGGGTGCATGTCGTGCTCCTCGTTGCAGGGTCAGGCGTGGTGCACGCTAGCAAGGTCGCGGCAGGCGAAACCGTCGAACAGGCCCGCCCCGCGGTCAACGATTGTTACAGTCACCGCGGGTGTCCCCAGGGCCGCCCCGTGACGGCGCGCGCCGCTTGGGTCAATAATCGCCGGACCCGCGCCGCCGGCGCCGATCCCGAGGAGCCTCAGCATGACCCCTGAAGAAGTCGTCAACGCTTTCGTCAAGGCGCTCAACGAGGAAGGCGTGGGCGCCTCGCTGCGCTACATCGCCGAGGACTGCGTGTACCAGAACATGCCCTTTCCCCCGGTCCACGGACCGGCCGGCGTGCGCGACACCCTGGAAGGCTTCTTCACCCTCACCGGCCCGGTGCGCATCGAAACCTTGCAGCAGGCGGCGGTGGGTGACTACGTGTTCAACGAGCGGCTCGATCATTTCGCGCCGCCGACCGGCCGGCCCTTCCCCCTGCCAGTGGCCGGCGCGTTCAAGGTGCGCGGCGACCAGATCACCGAATGGCGCGATTACTTCTGCATGCGGCAGTTCGCCGAGGGCACCGGCCTCGCGATCTGAGCCGGCGCGCCGCGATGCCCGTCTCGGTCAAGGTCTGGGACCTCCCGACCCGCCTGTTCCATTGGTCGCTGGTGGCGCTGCTCGGCCTGTCCTGGTGGAGCGGTGAGGAAGGCGGGCTCGCCTTCGACACCCACACCGTGTCCGGCGCCGCGGTGCTCACCCTGGTGCTGTTTCGCCTGGCGTGGGGCTTCATCGGCGGCGAGTACGCGCGCTTCACGAGCTTCGTGCGCGGCCCAGGGCGGGTCTGGCGCAGTCTACGCGACCTGCTCTCCCCCGCGCCGCTGCCCGAGGCCGGGCACAACCCGCTCGGCGGCTGGATGATCCTGGCGCTGCTCGCGAGTCTCGCCGTGCAGGTACTGACGGGACTCTGCGCCAACGACGACATCATGAACGAGGGTCCCTGGGCGGCGCGGGTCGGCGACGACTGGAGCGACACGCTGTCCGCCATCCACGAAGTGAACTTCGCCGTGCTGCTGTCGCTGGTCGCGCTGCACGTGTTGGCCGTGATCTACCACCGCGTGCGCAAGGGTGAGCGCCTGGCGCGCGCCATGGTCACAGGCTACAAGACCCTGCCGGCCGCACCACCGCGGCTGCGCGAGGCGCCCATCGGCCTCGCGCTGCTGTTGCTCGCGGCCTGTGCTGGTATCGTTACCCTGCTCATCAACCTGTGAAGGAATCGCCATGACGCCACGCCCCGTCCGCTTCGCTCTCGGCCTCACTGCCCTGCTGCTGCCGCTCGTGACCCAGGCCGCCGACAAGCCCGAGTACGCGGTCGCCTACCGCCAGGGCATCATGAACGGCCTGGCCTGGAACATCGGGCCGCTGGGCAAGATGGTGAAGGGCGACATGGAGTTCGACGCCAAGCGTTTCGCCTTCCTGGCCGAGCGCGCCGCCGTGCTCGCGCCCATGGCGCTCGAAGCCTTCACCGCCGACACCACCGCGGTGAAGTCGCACGCCAAGCCCGAGATCTACAAGAACCTGGATGACTTCAAGAAGCGCATGCAGGACCTCCAGACCGGCACCGCGGAGCTCGCCAAGGTGGCCAAGAGCGGTGACGAGGCGAAAATGCGCGTGACGTTTGGCGATACGGTCAAGATCTGCAAGGGTTGCCACGACGAGTACCAGGAAAAGCACTGAGTCGAGTCTTCTCCATGCGCCTCTTCGCCTTCCGCGTTCGCGCGGGCCTCGCGCTCGCGCTCGCCTGCCTCGCGCTGCGCGCGCAGGCCGCCGATATCGTGCCCTGCACCCATACCTGGGCGGAGCTGTCCCGCGCGGTGCACACGGCGCTGACACCGGCCTACCAGGACGGGGCCAAGGCCGATCTCGGCGCGCTGACCACCACCCTCGCCGGTTTCCTCGCCGAGGCCGGCGAGTGCCAGTCGCTGGCCCAAGACCACACCAACGAAGCACCGACCCGCAAGCAGGACATCGCGGAGTGGCGCTCGCTGAACGAGTGGCTGTACCGCCTGACGAGCTTTGTGGAGTTGAATTCGCAGGGAGACATGCACACCGACTGGAAGCGCGAGTTCGAGACCTTCGTCGAGGTCTACGAGCTGGCGCCGTGACGAGCGCATGCGCATCTGGGTCGACGCCGACGCCTGTCCGCGAGTCATCCGCGACATCGTGATCCGGGCCGCCGAGAAGCGCGCCATCGAGACCATCTTCGTCGCCAACCAGTCCTTGGGCCTGCCGCCCTCCCCCTGGGTGCGCGCGGTGCGCGTGCCGGGCGGCTTCGACGCGGCCGACCACCACATCGCCGCGGCCGTGCAGCCCGGAGACCTGGTGATCACCGCCGACATCCCACTCGCCTCGGCCGTGATCGCCCAAGGCGGACTGGCCTTGAATCCGCGCGGCACCCTCTACGACGAGAGCAACATCGGCGAACGTCTCGCGGTGCGCGACATGCTGGAAGAACTGCGCGACCAGCGCCGCGTGCGCGGCGGACCGCCACCGCTCGATCAGAAGGACCGCGCGGCCTTCGCCAACCAGTTCGACAGGCTGCTCGCGCGGTCCGCGCGCGGATGAACATCGCCTGGTACGACCTCGTCGGCACCACCGGCGTGGTGATGATCCTGGTGGCCTATTTCCTCGCCCAGACCGAGCGCGTCAGCAGTCAATCCCTGGGCTACTCGACGACCAACCTGGTGGGTTCGGTGCTGATCGCCATCTCGCTGCTCTACGACTTCAACCTCGCGTCCTTCATCATCGAGGTAGCCTGGATCTCGATCAGCCTGTACGGCATCGTGCGGGCGCGACGGGTAGCGGATGTCGTGAACAACGGCACCCTGTAGGGCGGGTTTCAACCCGCCATTCCATTCCAGAGCGTCAGGTGCGGATGGGACAGACCCCGCATGGGGTCTGTCCCTGCTCACGGTGACGCCGTGCCTGGCCGATTGAAATCGGCCCTACAACGGTGCCCTCACCGTGCATCGGAAGCGCTTGCAAGGCGGGGTTCAACCCGCCATTCGATTCACAAGAGCGACGACACCACGAGATCCGACAACACCTGGTAACGCACGAAGTTGTCCGCTTCGTCCATCAGCCCGGTGGTCAGCAGCACCAGCGTGAGATCCCTGGCCGGATCGACCCACAGCAGCGTGGTGCCGCGGCCGATGCCGCCGAAGGTCTCGGCCGAGTTCAACGCACCGAATGGTCCCGGGGTCGGGCCCTCGCCACGCAGCCAGAAGCCGAGTCCCTGGAAGGCCGGACAGCTCACCCACTGACGCTCGGCAAACAACCAGCGGTGGATCTCGTTCGGCATGCGGCCGGTGTGATTACGCCGCGCGAGTTCGATCATCGCCGGCGAGAGGATGCGCTGGCCGTCGAGTTCACCGCCACCACGCAGCATCTCGGCGAAGCGCGCCATGTCGGCCAGGGTGGAGAAGGCGCCGCCGCCCGGCACGACCGCGCCGGGCTGGGTCGCATAACCGGTGATGCGCGCCACGTGGCTCGCGACCACGGCCGCGGTCCGCGCGTGGCGCGGCGCGAGCAGGTAGTTGGCCGGCGCCAGTGGACAGCGCCGTGCCATGAGATCGGGCCGCGGACCGAAGGCCGTGTCGCGCATGCCGAGTGGATCGAGCACGAGTTCACGCACGAGGTCCTTGAACGGCCGGCCGCTGGCGCGCTGCATGAACAGGCCCAGCACCGAGTGCGCGACCAGTACCGAGTAGGCGACCTGTTCTCCGGGCCGCCCGCTGGCCGGGCGATCGTAGGTCCAGGCCGCGTATTGCTCGAGGTCGGCGATCACCGCCGGCGGTACGCCGGGCGTGTCGATCGGCAGGCCGCCGGTCTGGGTGAGCAGGTGAAAGACGTTGATGTGCTGCTTGTCGGCCTGGCCGAAAGCCGGCAGCAGTTCGGCGATGGGCGTGGTGAACTGGAACACGCCGTCCTCGATCAGGCGCAGGGCGACGGCCGCGGTCAACAGCTTGCTCTGCGACATCAGGTGAAACACCGCGTCCGGCTCGAGCGGCAGTCCCGCGTCGCGATCCGCCCAGCCTTCGCACAGATCGAGCACCACCTCGCCGTGGCGCGCGACCCGCAGCGCCACCCCGTTGCAGCGTCCGCTCTCGATGTCGCTCGCGACGCGGCGCGTCACGCGCTCGAGTCGCGCGGCGTCAAAGCCGAGGGCGCGGGGTTCACGGGTCAGCATGGTGGAGTTCCCGAACGTGGCGTGGCGGGCATTGTATGCCCCGCATGCCAATTCCTTCCCGCGCGACGTACACTCCTCAGCATCGCGACGACGACATTCGAGGGGTGTGGACGATGAGCATGAAACCCGCCAAGAACGCGCTGGACATCGGCGTGCTGGTGAAGGACATCCAGGCCAGCCTGGCCTTCTACGAAGGCGTGCTGGGTCTGAAGAAAGTGCAGGAGATGCCGGTGCCCTTCGGCACCATGCATCGCCTGCAGTTCGGCGACAGCTTCGTCAAGCTCATCGATCCGAAGAAGGTGCCGGCGGCGGGTCCGCTCGGCCTCGACCAGGGTCTCGGCTTCCGCTATCTCACCTTCCAGGTGAGCAACATCGACGAAGTGTGCGCGGCCTGCGCCAAGGCCGGCGCGAAGTTCGACATCGAGAAGACCGAGTTCATGCCGGGCGTGACAATCGCCATGGTGCGCGACCCGGACGGCAACGTGGTGGAGTTCGTGCAACGCGCCTGAGCCCATGGGGCTCGGTGAGTTCGTGCTGGCCCGCGCCCTGCACGTGCTGGGCGTGGTGCTGTGGATAGGTGGCGTGGCCTTCGTCACCCTGGTGCTGCTGCCGGGCCTGCGGCAGCACGGCGCGGCCGGCGAGCGCATGGCGCTGTTCGAGCGCCTCGAGGGCGGCTTCGCGCGGCAGGCGCGCGCCACCACGCTGTTGACCGGACTGTCCGGCCTGTGGCTCGTACATCAGCTTCACGCCTGGTCGCGCTTCGCCGACGGGCGTTACTGGTGGATGCACGCCATGGTGCTGGTGTGGCTCGTGTTCACCCTCATGCTGTTCGTGCTGGAACCGTGGTTCCTGCACCGCTGGTTCAACGCGCGCGCCGCGCGTGACCCGCAAGGCACGTTTCGCCTGCTCGAGGGCCTGCATCGTTTCCTGTTGACAGTGAGCCTGGTGACGGTGGCCGCGGCGGCCGCCGGCAGCCATGGTTGGATGTTCTGACACGCGCACGCCGGCGTCTCACGTCGGCGCGGCACTCGATGACGAGAGGGGGAATCGTATGGTCGGCACGTTGGAGGGGTTTCTGCCCCAGCGCTACTGGGCGTGGGCCGGTTGCATCCTGGTCGCGGCACTGGGCTTCCTGTTCGCGCCGCTGGTCGAGCAACTGCTGTGGCCGGCGACGGCGGCCGCGGCGCTCGCGCTGGTGGGACTGGTGGACTACAGCCAGCAACGTCAGGCGATCCGTCGCAACTACCCGGTGCTCGCGCACTTCCGCTTCTTCTTCGAGTACATCCGCCCTGAGATCCGCCAGTACTTCATCGAGGCCGATCGCGAGGAGCTGCCGTTCTCGCGCGCGCAGCGCTCCGTGGTCTATCAGCGCGCCAAGGGCACCATCGACAAGCGGCCCTTCGGCACCCAGCTCGACGTCTACGAGGCGCACTACGAGTGGATGAACCACTCCATGGTGCCGAGCGAGATCGCGGACCACGACTTCCGCGTGACGGTCGGCGCGGGCCACTGCGCCAAGCCATACGAGGCGAGCGTGTTCAACATCTCGGCGATGAGCTTCGGCGCGCTGTCGGCCAACGCCATCCTGGCCTTGAACGAGGGCGCGCGGCGCGGGCGCTTCTACCACGACACCGGCGAGGGTTCCGTGTCGCGCTATCACCGCGAGCCGGGCGGCGATCTCGTGTGGGAGATTGGCAGCGGCTATTTCGGCTGCCGCGATGCCGAGGGCGGCTTCGACCTGGAGAAGTTCCGCGCCAACGCCGCCGCCGAGCAGGTCAGGATGATCGAAATCAAGCTGTCGCAGGGCGCCAAGCCCGGTCATGGCGGCGTGCTGCCCGGGCCCAAGGTGACGCCTGAGATCGCCGCGGCGCGCGGCGTACCGGTCGGCGTCGACTGCGTGTCGCCGGCGCGGCATTCCGCTTTCGCCACGCCGCTCGCGCTGATGAACTTCATCGGCACGCTGCGCGAGGCGTCGGGCGGCAAGCCGGTCGGCATCAAGTTCGCGGTCGGTCATCCGTGGGAATGGTTCGGCATGGCCAAGGCCATGCTCGCCAGCGGCATCGCGCCCGACTTCATCGTCGTCGACGGCGGCGAGGGCGGCACCGGCGCGGCGCCGCTCGAATTCTCCGACCACGTCGGCGCACCGCTGCGCGAAGGGCTTCTGCTGGTGCACAACACCCTGGTCGGCATCAACCTGCGCGACAGGATCAAGATCGGCGCTGCCGGCAAGGTGATCACCGCCTTCGACGTGGCGCGCGCCATGGCGATGGGCGCCGACTGGTGCAACTCGGCGCGCGGCTTCATGTTCGCGGTGGGCTGCCTGCAGTCGCAGACCTGTCATTCCGGCCATTGCCCGACCGGCGTCGCGACCCAGGATCCGGGGCGCATGCGCGCGCTGGTGGTGAGCGACAAGTCGGAGCGGGCCTTCCAGTATCACCAGAACACGCTGGAAGTGCTTCGGGAACTGCTGTGCGCGGCTGGCCTGCGCCACCCGCGCGAACTCGGCCCGGAGCACGTCATTCGCCGCGTCTCCTCCACCGAGGTCCGCTCGCTGGCCGCGCTCCATGAATGGCTGCGCCCCGGTGAACTGCTGGACGGTACGCCCGAGCAGCCGGTCTACAAGGTGTTCTGGGAAGCGTCGCGCGTCGACAGCTTCGAGGCGCCGCCGAACATCCTCAGCATGCGCACCGGCAAGACACGCTGAGCGCGCGGCGGCTCAAGCGTCGCCGAGACGCGCCTCCAGCGCGGTGAGCCGCGCGGTGAGGGCGCGGACCTCCTCTTCCAGCGCCGCGAGGCGCGCGCCCTGGTCGGAGACGCGCGGCGTGCTCGCGGCCGGCGCCGGCAGGCTCGCCTCGTCCACCGGTCCGCAGAAGAGCTGCACGTAACGTGGTTCACGCGCCCCGGGCGCGCGCGCCAGGCGCTGCACGAAGGGCCCGTCGGGCCGGGTCATGAGTTCTTCCAGCGCGTTCTCCACCGCCTGCGCGTCGGCGAAGGCATGCATGCGCTGGCAGTGGGCGCGCAGTTCGCCGGGCGTCTGCGGTCCGCGCAGCAGGAGTTCGCACACGATGGCGGTCTCCCCCGGCCCGAACTTGAGCCCGCCGAACTCGCCGTTCACGAAGCGCTGGCGATAGCGCGTCACGCGTCCGCCGAAGTTGCCGCGATCGCTGACGAGACGCGCCTTCAACAGCGCATCGACCGTCGCCTGCACCTCGTTGGCGGAGAGCTCCAGCAGCGGCTCGCGATTGCTCTTCTGGTTGCAGGCCGCGACCAGCGCGTTCAGCGTCAAGGGATACTGGTCCGGCGTGGTCAGCTCCTTCTCGATCAGGCTGCCGATGACGCGCGCCTCGAGGGCGTTGAAGACGTGCTGCACGGCGTCCCGCTCAGGCGCCGACGTCGGCGAACACGGCCGCGCGCTTCTGCATCGCAGCGTTGACCGCCTCGACGTTGTTGGGCGAGCCCAGCAGGGTCAGCTGCAGCGCCTCCTCGAGGGCGAGGCCGGTGCGCGCGTCGGCGCGCCAGGCCTCGTTCAGCAACTTCTTGGACGCGCGGACTGCATGGGGCGAACGCGCCGCGATATCCCGCGCCATGGCAAACGCCACCGCGAGCGGCTCCTCGGCCAACTGGGTCACGAGACCGAGCTTCGCCGCCTCGGCGGCCGACAGCACCCGCCCGGTCAGGGTGAGTTCCTTGGCGACGTCGATGCGCACGAGATCCGGCAGCGTCTGGGTGAGGCCCATGTCCGGCACGAGCCCGTACTTGATCTCCATCACCGACATGCGCGTGTCCGGCGCGGCGATGCGGATGTCGGCGCCGAGCGCGATCTGGCAGCCACCACCGAAGGCCACGCCGTGCAGCGCGGCGATCACCGGCACCGGTGCGTACTTCCAGGCGCAGGCGGTGCGCTGCGCGCGGTTGTCCGGCCCGGCGTCCCGCGCCAGCAGGCTGTCCATCACCGCGCGCGCGGCATCAGGCGACTTCAGCATCTCCTGCATGATGGAGAAATCGAGGCCGGCGCAGAAACTCGGGCCGTTGCCGGACAGCACCGCGACGCGAATGCGCGGGTCGGTGTAGAGCGCGCGCGCCGCCTCATTGATCGCGAGGAACATGTCGAGCGTCAGCGAATTGTGCTTGTCGGGGCGATTGAAGCGCACGTCGGCGATGCCGTCGGCGACGGAGACGGTGACGAGATCGGTCATGGCGAGGAAACTCCCGTGGCTGCGTTCAGCGCGCGAGGCGCGCGAGCATGAGGTCGATGCGATCGTTGCCGAAATACATGTCCTCGCCGTCGAGGAACAGGGTCGGCGAGCCGAAACCGCCGCGCGCGACGCACTCCTCGGTGGCGAGGCGCAGGCGATCCTTGATGTCCTGGCGGGCGATGCCGGCGAAGAACGCTTCGCGGGTGAAGCCCACGCCCTCGGCGATGGGCGCCAGCACCTCGTCCTGCGAGATGTCGGCGAGGTCGGTCCAGTAACGACGGAACACCTCGCGCGCGTAGGGCACGAGACAGCCGGCTTCCACCGCCAGCCACGCGCCGCGCATGGCCTTCACGCTGTTGACCGGGAACACGGGCGGCGGAAAGTGGATGGTCACGCCGACGTGGCGCGCCCAGTCCTGCAGGTCCTTGCGCATGTAGGCGGCCTTGAGCGGCACCGGCGTCTCGCGCGACTGGTAGACGCTGGGATTGACGGTGTTGAAGATGCCGCCGACCAGGATCGGCTTCCACTCGATGACGACATCCAGGTCGCGGGTGCGCTGCTGCAGGTACTCGAAGGCCAGCCAGGTCCAGGGGCTCGAACAGTCGAAGTAGCACTCGATGCGATGGCTCATGGCATGGGCTCCTTGTGCGTGGCTCAGCGTCACGCGTCGATTTCACATACCACGCGGCCCAGCACCTGGCGCGCGGCGATCATGTCGAGCGCTTCGATCAGCTGATCGAAGCGCAGGCGGGCGTGCACATGGGGCGTAAGCTTGCCGCTCGCCGACCAGGTCTCCAGCGCGCGGTTCACTCGGCGCCCCCCCTCCGGGTAGACGCGTCCGTATTCGCCGGCGCGCACGCCGACGATGGCGTATTGCTTGAGCAAGGCGTGGTTGACCGTCGCGTTCGGAATGCGGCCGGCGGCGAAGCCTATCACCAGCACGCGGCCGAACGGCGCCACGCAGTGCAGCGACTCGTCGAACACGTCGCCGCCCACCGGGTCGAACACCACGTCCGCGCCGCGGCCCTCGGTGAGCGCCTTGACCGCGTCGCGGAACGGCCCGTCGGCGTAGTCGATGACCGCCGCCGCGCCGCGCTCGCGCACTAGTTCCAGCTTGTGGCGTCCACCTGCCATGCCGATCACGCGCGCGCCCATGGCGCTCGCGAGTTCCACCGCGGCGAGACCGACGCCGCCGGCGGCGCCGTGCACCAGCACGGTTTCGCCGGGGGCGAGCGCGCCGCGCACCACCAGGCCCACGTAGGCGGTCTTGTAGCCGATGATGAAGGCCGCGCCGTGGGCGAAGTCGAAGTTGTCCGGCAGGTGCATGCAGTCGTCCGCGCGGGTCACCACCTGCTCGGCGGCGGCGCCGGCGCGAATGAGGCCCATCACGCGCGAACCGGGCTGCAAGCGCGCCACGCCCGCGCCCACTTCCAGCACTTCGCCGGCGAATTCCGCGCAGGGCGTGAAGGCCAGCGGCGGCTTGTACTGGTACTTGCCCTGCACCATCAGCATGTCGGGAAAGCCGACCGCGAAGGCGCGTGTGCGCACGCGCACCTCGCCCGCCGCCAGCGCGGGCGGCGCGGCCGTCTCGACGGTGAGATCGTGATAATCTCCGAACGCGTGACAGCGCCAGGCGCGATAGGGACTCGAGGCGTCAGTCATGGTCGTGC
Organism: Gammaproteobacteria bacterium; assembly: GCA_050186725.1. Classification (GTDB taxonomy): domain Bacteria; phylum Pseudomonadota; class Gammaproteobacteria; genus JADJYF01. The sequence goes on from JBFWYG010000011.1 coordinate 73,748, forward strand.
GGCTGTATCCATCGACGAAATCATAAGCGGAATTGCCATGCTCACGTCATCCAGACAGGCGCACGAAGTCGCCGAGATCCTGAAAGCCCGCAAGGACACCGTGGCGGTCGCCGAGTCCTCGACCGGCGGTCTCATCGCCGCGCACCTGCTGGCGGTGCCCGGCGCCTCGGCCTATTTCATGGGCGGCTCGATCATCTACACCATGCGGGCGCGACGTGAACTGCTCGGCATCGACAAGGAAACCCTCGAGCGCCAGACCCCGCTCACGGAGAGCTACGTCACGCTGTGCGGCGAGCGCATGCGCGAGCGGCTCGGCGCGACCTGGGGCATCGCCGAGCTCGGCGCCACCGGTCCGGCCGGCACGCCCTACGGCCATCCGCCCGGCATCTGCGTGCTGGCGGTGGTGGGCCCGGTGACCCTCACGCGACGCCTCGAGACCGGCAGTCCGGATCGCGAGGGCAACATGGACATCTTCACCCGCGCGGCGCTGGACCTGCTGCACGAAGCGCTCGACCAGTGCGCTTGAGGCGCGCGGCGTGGAAGCGAACTTCTGGCAACAGCGCTGGGCGAGCAACCAGATAGGCTTTCACGAGGCCGAGCATCATCCGCAGTTGCGCGCTCACTGGCCCACGCTCGGCGTGACGGGCGGGCAGGTGCTCGTGCCGCTGTGCGGCAAATCCCTCGACATGGTGTGGCTGCGCGAGCGTGGTCACGAAGTGCTGGGCGTGGAACTGTCGGACATCGCGGTGCGCGCGTTCTTCGCCGAGCGCGGCCTGACGCCCACCGTCATGCGTCGCGACGGCTACGAAGTGTTCGCGGCCGACGGCTATACCCTGCTGTGCGGCGACTTCTTTGCGCTGACCACCGCCGCGCTCGGCGTATTCGCCGCGATCTACGACCGCGCGGCCCTGATCGCCCTGCCCCCCGACATGCGGCGCGCCTACGCCGCGACCCTCACCCGCCTGGCGGCACCCGGCACGCCCATGCTGACCATCACCGTCGAATACGACACCAGCGTGCTGACGCCCCCGCCGTTCACGGTCATGGGTGCAGAAGTACAGAGCCTGTACGCAGATGCCTGGCAGATTGAGGATCGCGGGCGGGTTGCCGCGCAGGTCAAGGGTCAGCCGGGCATCGAAGGCGTGTACGTGCTGCAGCGGGCATGACCCGCTCCTGTGGGGCGGGTTTCAACCCGCCGTGCACGGCGCCTGACCCTTCACGCCCTGCATGGCCGATTGAAATCGGCCCTACAGCGGCGTCTTTCGCGGGGCGGGTGTCAACCCATCAGGCATTGCGCTCTCATCCGCAATGCCTCCTGTAGGGCGGGGTTCAACCCGCCATGCACGGCGCCTGACCCGTCACGCCCTGCATGGCCGATTGAAATCGGCCCTACAGCGGCGTCTTTCGCGGGGCGGGTGTCAACCCTTCATGCGTTGCGATCTGATGCGCAATGCCTCCTGTATGGCGGGTTTCAACCCGCCATGCACCGCGCTCGACCCGTCACGCCCTGCATGGCCGATTGAAATCGGCCCTACAACGGCGTCTTTCGCGGGGCGGGTGTCAACCCTTCAGGCATTGCGATCTCATCCGCAATGCCTCCTGTAGGGCGGGTTTCAACCCGCCATGCACGGCGCCTGACCCGTCACGTCCTGCACGGCCGATTGAAATCGGCCCTACACCCAGATTGCGTCCCAATGGGGGTAGTCACCGATGCGCCGCACCAACCCGCGCCGTAACGGATTCGCGACGATGTACCTCGCCATGGAACGAAGCTCTTCCTCATCACGCACGGCGCGGTCGAAGAAGGTGCGCTGCCACAGCGCGCCGCCGCCCGACATACGACTCACCATTCGCGCGGTCCGACCTTTGAACATCTTCACGGCAACCGAAAGTGAATGCGTCGTGCCCAGGGCCATGAGCCAATGCACGTGCTCTGGCATGATGACCCATGCGAATGACTGCACCACGCCGGCGTCGTTCAGTCGGCGCATCTCGCCGACGGCGAGACGCGCGACGCCGAAGTCCGCGAACCACGGACAACGCCGATGGGTAACGATGGTGAGGAAATAAACCTGTCGGGGAACGGAGACCCGCCCCGCGTGCAATGCCGCGTAGCCCATCCCTGGTCATCCTGCGTAACGCGGCTTCCTGCCGCATCGGCGAGTCTAGGTGTGGCCTTCGATCGCGGCAAGCCCGCCGCCAGCTGCGACAGCATTCCGGTCACCGCGGCGCTAGAATGCCCCGCCCGATAGCGCGGAACGCCCACCATGCCCACCCCCACCCTCTTCATCGACGGCGAACACGGCACCACCGGCCTCGAGATCCGTGAGCGGCTGCGCGGGCGCACGGACGTGGAACTGGTCAGCCTGCCGCGCGAGCGGGCCAAGGACGAGGCGACCAAGCGCGAGGTGGTGAACGCGGTGGATCTCGTGCTGCTGTGCCTGCCGGACGACGCGGCTAAGACCACGGTGGCACTGATCGACAACCCGCGCACCGTGGTGATCGACGCGAGCACCGCGCATCGCACCGCGCCCGGCTGGGACTACGGCTTTCCGGAACTGACCGCCACGCAGCGCGCGACGCTGGCGCGCTCCAAACGCATCGCGAACCCCGGGTGCTACCCCACCGGCTTTCTGGCGTTGGTGCGTCCGCTGCGCGAGCGTGGCCTGCTGGCGGCGGACGCCGCGCTCACGGTACACGCCGTGTCGGGCTATTCCGGCGGTGGGCGCAAGATGATCGAGACCTACGAACAATCCACGCCGGAGACGCGTCCGGCGAACTTCGGCGCCTACGGGTTGAACCTCGAGCACAAGCACCTGGCCGAGATGCGCGCGCACGCGCTGCTCGAGACCCAGCCGGTGTTCTCGCCGTCAGTCGGCTATTTCGAGCGTGGCATGCTGGTCAGCGTGCCGCTGCATCACCGCGCCTTCAGCCGCGCGGTGAGCGGCGCCGACGTGCACGCTGCGCTGGCCGCCCACTATGCGGGCGAGACCTTCGTGACGGTGCGTCCCTTGAACGACACGAGCGCGCTGCGCGAGGGTTTCCTCGAGCCCGAAGCCGTGAACCACACCAACCGGTTGGAACTGTTCGTCTACGCCAACGACGCGCAGGCGCAGCTCCTGCTGGTCGCGCGCCTAGACAATCTGGGCAAGGGCGCGAGTGGCGCCGCGGTGCAGAACATGAACCTGGCGCTCGATCTCCCCGAGGACCGCGGCCTCTAGCCCCCATTTCTCGCACGCCTTCTGCTGCGGCCGCCGATCTGCGCGCAAATTCGGGCCGTGCTCGCAAAACCCGCCTCGACATACTGTCGAGTATGCCTTCGTCGTCTTTTGCTCCGCGCGGCCCGAATTTGCGGCACCTCGACGCCCTCGCGACGAACACGTGTGAGAAATGCGGGCTGGCCGCGCTGCGCGCTCAGGCGAGCGACGGCACCGTGTCCGGGCCGTGGCCGATGAGCGCGACGATGCGCCAGCGGCCGTCGCGCTCCACCACGGTGTAGGTCGCACCCAAGGTCTCCAGCACGCTGCCGTCGGCCCGCCATCGCGTCCAGTGCATGGCCGCGAGCGCGAGCCCCGGTCCCAGCGTCTTGACCGACAGCCGCTCGTAGCTCGAACGCGCGAAGCGCTCGGCGCGCAGCCTGTCCAGCATCACGGCGAAGAAGGCATCGAACTCGGCCGCGTCATGCAGCACCTGCGCGCCCTGCGGCACGACGATCATCGCCGGCAGCTGGTACAGCGAACGAAAACGCGGCAAATCGCCGGCGCCGAAGGACGACGCGATGTCGTCGAAGAAGGCGGCGACCGCGGCGTGGTTGGGGTCGGTCATTGGGTGATCTCCTGTGCGTCGGGTTTAAACTCGGCAACCGGCTTATGGGACAGACCCCGTACGGGGTCTGTCCCTTCTTGATCACGCCGCCGCCAACGCCCCCGTATCGTCGCCCTGCTGGCGCGCCCGCGACAGCAGGAACAGCGTCACCCACACCGTCACCAGGTTCCACCCGATGCCGTGCACGAAGGCCACGGTGTAGGAGCCGCTGACATCGAAGATCGCGCCCGAGCTCCAGCCGCCGACCGCCATGCCGACGATGGTCGCGAGGATGATGAGCCCGATGCGACCGCCCGCCTGGTGCTCCGGAAAATACTCGCGCACGATGATCGCGTAGGACGGCACGATGCCGCCCTGGAACAGGCCGAACAGCGCGGACGCGCCGTACAGCGCCAACATGCCCTCGGCGGGCAGGAAGGCGAGCAGCGCCACACCCTGCAGGACGGCGCTGATGAGCAGCGTGCGCAGGCCGCCGAGACGGTCCGACACGTGGCCGAAGATCAGCCGGCTGACGATGCCGCAGGCGAGCATCACCGACAGCATCTCCGCGCCGCGCGTCGCGCCGAAGCCGCGGTCGGTACACAGCGACACCAGGTGCACCTGGGGCATGGCCATGGCCATGCAGCAGCCGACGCCGGCCATGCACAAGAGCGCGGTCATGGAACTTGGTGTGAGGCCGAGCGCCGACGGCGAGCCGGCCGAGCCGCCGTGGCTCGCGGCCACGCTGCGCCGCTCGGGAACCGGCCGCAGCACCAGCACCAGCGGCAGGATGGTGATGACGCTCACCATCGCCATGAAGGTATAGGTGTCGCGCCAGCCGTTCGCCTCCAGCATGTGCACCATGGGCTTTGGCCAGGCCGCGCCGGCGACGTAGTTGCCGCTCGCCGCGATCGCGACCGCGAGGCCGCGACGCTTCACGAACCACTTGGAGATGTCGGCGAGCAGCGGCCCGAACACCGCCGCGCAGCCGAACCAGCCGATGAACACGTGCAACAGCGCGAACAGCCAGTAGCTCGGCGCATGGGCCGCGCCGGTGAAGGCCAGGCCGAGCGCCAGCGCGCTGCCCGCCATCGGCAGCGCCACGCCGTAACGATCGACCAGCTTGCCGGTCGCGATGCCGCCGATGCCGAAGCCCACCATGACCATGGTGTAGGGTATGGCCGCGCCGGCGCGCCCAACGCCGAAGTCCCCCTGGAAGGCCGGCAAGGCCACCACCACCAGGTACATGCCGGCGCTGCCGACGGTGGTGATGCCGAGGCAGGCGGCGAGCCGCAGCCATGCGTAAGTGGAATCGATCGCCCTGGTGTTGCTCATGCACTCCCCTCGCGCCGCGCGTCACAGGCGCGCCGAGGCGCGACCATACGCCAAATTACCCGCGACTTCACAGCCGCGCGGGCGGCTGCTGCCCGAAGCCCCCATATCGATACAGGAGCGCCGGCATCACCAGCAGGTTCAGCAGCGTCGACGACACCAGCCCGCCGACGATGATGGCCGCCATCGGCCCCATGATCTCGCGGCCGGGATTGTCGCTGTCGACGGTCAGCGGCAGCATCGCGAGCGCGGTGACCAGCGCGGTCATGAGGATCGCCGGCAGCCGTTCGCAGGCGCCGCGCAGCGCGGTGTCGAGCCCCCAGGCACAGCCCTCCACCTCCACCAGGTGCTGGTAGTGCGACACCAGCATGATGCTGTTGCGCACCGTAATGCCGAACAGCGTGACGAAGCCCACCACTGAACCGACCGACACCACGCCGCCATCGGCCAGCACCGCCAGCACGCCGCCGAGCAGCGAGAACGGCAGGTTGAGCAGGATCAGCGCCACGTAGCGCGCCCGCCCCACCGCGAGCTGGATCAGCAGCAGCACGCCGACCCCGGCGATGGCGGCGTGGGCGACGAGATTGCGCCTGGCCTCGGCCTGCTCCACCGCCGCGCCGCCGAACTCGAGGTGCAAGCCTTCCGGCAGCCGCAGGTCGCTGCGCAACTGCGCGCGGAGCGCGCGCACGAATCCCGCCACGTCGCCGTCGGCGACGTCGGCGGTCACCACCTGCAGACGCTGCGCCTCGCGATGCAGGATGTTGTAGCGTCCGGCCACCTGGCGGATGGTCGCGAGCTGGGCGAGGCGCAGCGGCCCGCCTTCATCGATCGCGACCACGAGCTCGCCGAGCCGCGCCGCATCGGCGCGCGTGCCGGCGTCGAGCAGCACGCCAATGGGCAGGCGGCGGTTGTCCACGTAGGTCTCGTTGACCACCAGGCCGCCGTAGCCGGCCTGTAGCGCTTCCAGCACCACGCGCGCATCGAGACCATGGCGGGCCAGCGCGCGCGGATCGAGCGTGACCTCGAGATTGGGCGTGGCATAGGCCGCGCGCACCCGCACTTCCTCGGCGCCGGGCACCGCGCGCACCAGCGCCGCGAGTTCGAGCGCCTTCGCGTCGAGCACGTCGAGATCGCTGCCGTAGAGATGGATCACCACCGGCGCGGCATAGCCCGAGATGGTCTCGTCGATGCGCTCGGTGAGGAAGGTGTTGGCCTCGTAGGTGATGCCCGGGTAGCTGGCCAGCACCGCGCGCAGGGCTTCCAGCACGCGCTGCTGCTCGGCGCCGCCGGCCGGCGCCAGCGCCACTTCGTATTCGCTGTAGTGCGAACCATAGGTGTCGGCGCCGCGCGCCGCGCGGCCCGCCCACTGCGACACCGACACCACGCCCGGGATGCGCAGGAATTGCTCGGTGAGACGCGTGCCCATGCGCAGCGACTCGTCGAGACTGGTGCCAGGCAGCCCGGTCGTATGCACGATGAAATGCCCCTCGCGCAGTTCCGGCAGCAGGCGCGCGCCGAGCCCGGGCAGCAGCACCGCGACCGCCACCACGCTGAGCGCGGTGGCGGCGAGCGCGAGCGCGGGTCGCCGCGCCAGCGCGCCGACCGCGAGCGCGTAGCGCGGATTCAGCCAGCGGAACACCGGCGCCTCGCGCGCCGCGTGGCGCGCACGCCCGAGCAGGCTCACGCATAGCGCCGGCGTCACCGTGACCGCGACCAGCAGCGAGGCCAGCACGGCGAGGATGTAGGCGAGTCCGAGCGGCGCGAACAGCCGGCCACTGACGCCGCCGAGCGTCAGGAGCGGCGCGAACACCAGCGCGACGATGAAGGTCGCGTACACCACCGAACCGCGCACCTCGAGCGAGGCCGCCAGCGCCACCGCCGCGGGCGCCGCGTGCGGCGGCGCGCCGCGCAGGCGACGGAAGATGTTCTCGGTGTCGATGATGGCATCGTCCACCACCTCGCCGAGCGCGATGGCGAGCCCGCCGATGACCAGCACGTTCAACTGCACGCCGCAGGCGATCAGCACGATGACCGCGGTCAGGAGCGAGAGTGGAATGGCGAGCGCGGCGATCAGCGCGGTGCGCGCGTCGTACAGTCCGACCAGCAGCACCAGCAGCACCAGCACGCCGCCCACCAGCAGGTGGCGGCTGATGTCGCCGATGGCGGTGGTGACGTAATCGGCCGGCACGAACAGGCGTGGATGCAGCGTCACCTGCTGCGCGGCCAGCACCGGCGCGAGATCGTCGAACAATGCGTCCAACGCGCGCGACACGGTCAGCGTATTGGCGCCGAGTTGACCGATGACCATCATCACCACCGCCGGCCGTCCGCCGATCTGCGCGGCGCTGATGCGCGGCAGCGCGCCGTGGCGGAGCGTCGCGACTTCACCGAGCGTGATGCTGCGCACGCCGTCGCGACGCACCACCGCGCCGGCCAGGCGCTCGGCGCCGAGCGCGCCGACGCCCCCGGTGATGGCGATCTGCTGATTGGCGTTCTCGATGGCGCCCAACGCGAGGTCCGCGCTCGCGCCGCGCACCGCCGCCACCACTTCGGCGACGCTCACACCGAGCCGCGTGAGCGCCGCCGGCCGCGGCTCGACCAGCAGCGCCGGCTCCGCGCCGCCAAACAGGTTGACGTCGGCCACGCCGCGCGTGCCGAGCACGCGCGGCGCGACGATGCGCGCGGCGACGTCGCGCAGCCGCAGCGGATCGTCGCCGTCGACCGTGAGCCCGATGGTGCGCACCGTGGCCGAGGACGAGGCCAGCGGCGCGATCACCGGCACGCCGACGCCGACCGGCAGTTCGGCGGCGGCGACCGCGAGCCGCTCCGCCACCTGGTTGCGGTCGCGGAAGGTGTCGCTGCGCTCATCGAACACGGCGGTCACCACCGACAGCCCGGCGATGGATTCCGAGCGCAGGTGATCGAGGCCGATGAGGCCGCCGAGCGCGCTCTCGAGGCGCTGCGTCACCAGCACCTCGACCTGCTCGGCCGACAGCCCGGGCGCCTCGGTCTGCACCACCACCAGCTTGGGCGCGAACTCGGGAAACACGTCGAGCCCGGTGTTGGACAGCGCGAACAGGCCGTAGACCACCAGCGCGCAGGCCGCCGCCAGCACCACGGCGCGGCGCTCGATGGCGAAGCGGACCAGGACGCTCAGCATGGCGCGGACCGGCGCGGCGCGCGCCTCAGTCGTCGTCCTCGGACGGAATGCGCGCGTGCAGTTCCTCGGCCAGCAGCGCCTGGGCGCCGCGCGTCACCACCCGCGTGCCGGGCGCGAGATCGGCGACGATGGCGCCGAGGTCATGGGGCTGGTGCTCGCCCAGGCGTCGTCGCTCGAAGCTGCCCGGCGCGAGCTCGACGTAGTACCACTGCGCGCCGCCGTGCCACACCAGCGCCGCGGCCGGCAGCAGCGTGCCGCGCGCCGCCGGCGCGGCCAGCGGGATCCACACGCTGACCCGCATGCCGACGCGCAGCGCCGGCTCGCGCACCAGCGCGTACCAGGTGGCGGACGAGGCCGCGCCGAGCGCGCTGGTCGCGGCGCCCAGCACGCGCGCGTCGCGCGCCGCGGCGCGGTTCTCGTCGGCCGCCACGAACACCGTCGAGGGCGGTGGCGTGGCGGCCGCGAATTCGAGCAGGTGGCTGTCATCCGCGGCGAGCGCCGCGGCCGCGTCCTCGTCGCTAGCGAGCGGCCCCCAGCGGCTCTCGACCTGCTGCAGGAGGCGCTGGACTTCGGCGCGCCGCGCCACGCCGTTCTCCGCTTCGCGCCGCGTCGCGAGTTCGAGCGCGTTCAGTTCACGCACCACGGCGATCTCGCCTTCGCTTGCCAGCGCGCGCAGCCGCTCGAGACGCGCGCGCTGGGTCGCCTGCACCGCGCGTTGCGCGGCGGCCGCGTCGCGCGCCGCGGCCAGCGCGCGACGGTCGGCCAGCAGCGCGCCGTGATCGAGGATGCGCCCCGCGACTTGAGTCTCCACGCCGAGGTCGGTGGCGCCGACCGCGACGCTCGTGAGGTCGACCAGCGACAGTGCCGCGGCATCGAGACTCAGGCGCGGCGCGCCCGCCACCACCCGCGCCGCGGGTGGCGCCTCGGCGACGGGCGACGCCGGCCGCGGCGTATTCGACACCACCACCGTGACCGGCACGTCCTCGCGCGGCCGCTCGCGCCAGGCGAGACTCGCCACCACGCCGAGCGCCACGCCCAGCAGCACCAGCAACACGCGACTCATGGCGCGGCGTCCTCCAGGGTCTCGTCCAGCAGGCGGGCGAACGCGGCGTCGTCCCCCGGCGCGCGGCTCGCCTGTTCGAGCGCGCAGCGCGCCAGGCGCACGCGGCCCTCGGCCTCGGCCACGTGCAACGCGACCTCCACCTGCTGCTGGCGCGCGCGGGCCGCGAGCAGGTCGTCGACCACCCCTTCCGCCGCGCGCGTCGCCAGATGTCGCGCGTCGGCCTCGATGCGCGTCGCCAGGGCGCGCGCCTCGGTCAGCGCCTCCTGCTCCGCGCGCCACGCAGCGAAGGCCGCGCGCAGATCGATCAGCGCACTCGACTGCGCGGCGTGGAACGCGGCCGCCGCCGCTTCGCGCGCGCGGCGCGCCTCGTCGATGGCGGCGTCCTGGCTGGCGAACACCGGCACCACCACGCCGCCGAACAGCGACCACAGGCTGTCCGCCTGCAGCAGGAAATAGCCGGGGGTGAGCTGCACGTCGGGATACTGCGCGCTGATCGCGAGCGCCAGACCCTGCTCGGCGCGCTGGTAGGCGGCGAGCGCGGCCAGCACGCGCGGATGGCTCTCGAGGGTGACGCGCTGCAGCGTCGCGAAATCGTCCAGCGCTGCGTCGACGTCCGCGCGCAGCTGCACGGCGGCGAGCGCACCGTCGGCCAGCGTCAGCGCGCCCTCCGCCGCGCTCTCGGTCAAGGCCAGTGCCCGCGCGCGTTCGAGTGTCGCAAGGCGTGCGTCGTTGGCGTCGAGCGCCAGGGTCTGCCACTCGAAGGCCTCGCGCAGCCCCGCCGCCACCTGGCCGCGGGCGACCGCCAGCGTCGCCTCGCGGGCGGCAGCCGCCGCCGCCAGGCGCTCACGCTGTTCACGCGCGGCGCGCAGCGCCTCGGCCGCCCGCCAGCCGGCGTCGCGCGCCTGCCACGCCTGGTCGAGCGCGGCGAGCACGGCGTCGCGCACGTCGCTGTCGGCGAGCGCGACCAGCAGGCGGCGACGCGAGGGCGGACTCAAGGTGAATTCGAGACTCGGGCCGAAGTTGAGCCGGGTGCCGTTGTTGCGGTCGGTATTGCGCTCGAGGGTCAGGCCCAGCAGCGGGTTGCGCCGCTGCGCCGCCACGCGACGCGCGGCGCGCGCGGTCTGCACCGCGGCTCGCGCGGCCGCCAGGTCGGCGCTGCGCAGCGCCGCCACCAGGCCCAGGTCACGGGGCGACCACTCGGCCTCGGGCGCGACGCCGAGCCGCGCCAGGCGCGCAGCGAGTTCGGCATCGTCCAGGCGCGCCGCGGCCAGCGCGCGGGGCGTGGCCTCGGCGTCCAGCGGCGCGGCGGCATAGCGCTGCAGGCCGCAGCCGGCGAGCGTCGCCAGCAGCAGGCCCAGGCAGGTGACTCTCACGCTCGCTTCGCGGCGTGCCGACGCGCGCTTGTCCACCGCCGAGCGGGCTGGCGGGGCAGGACGCCCCGCGCGGCCGTCACACGCTCTGGTCGAACACCTGCGGCGCGTCGCGCAGCACCTTGGCGTCCTTGGTCCAGTAGCGCTTGGCCCAGATGCCGTTGTAGGACTCATCGCCCACCGGCATGCGCCAGCTGCGCACCTCGGCGCCGGCCAGCGCCACGGAGCACAGCGCGCGCGGCTGGTCGTCGGTGCCGTCGACATAGGCGTTGGCATCCTTCACGGGTATGTAGCGCTGCGCGATGCGCCGGTAGCGATCGCGCCAGGCGTCATCGTTGCCGACTTCGAAGTCGATGTTCGCGCGCCCGCGCACCACCACCTTGCGGTAGGGAATGAGCGGTTCGTCGATGCTGAGCGCGACGCGTGGATCGTGGCGGATGTGCTTCAGCCACTCGGAATGCTGGCGCGGCGTGAACCAGATGCGCCCCTCCTCGTGGATGAACCAGATGGGCGTCACCAGCGGCGCGCCGTCGGCGTCCACGGTGGCGATGTTCATGATCAGGTTGTGGCCGGCGAGAAATTCATCGCGCTCGGCATCGGTCAGTTTTGGCATGGCGCTGCTCCCCTCGAACGAGGGGCGATTACAGCGCAAGTGACCGAGGGATTCCAGGCGCGCGGACGCTCACTTGAGTTGCAGTCGTGGCGGCGGCAGGTTGTCGGTCTTGATCGCGGGCGGGGTGTCACGCGCCGGCTTGGCCGGCCATTCCTGCTGCTCGATGATGTCGCCCATCTTGCGTCCCGGCGTGAGCTGGCCCTGGTAGATGAGAAAGCGCCCGCCGGGATCGTCGTCCACCGTCGGACTCTCGATCCAGATCCACAGATGCCCCGACACGGTGTCCAGCAAGAGCGCCTTCTCCGCGCCGTAGCCCTCACCCGGATCGATCGCGATCGCCTGGTAGCGGCCGCCAGACTCGGCGTGGGCGCCGCTCGTGGCGAGCAGCAGCGCGAGAGCGAGGGAGAGTCGTTTCAACATCGAGTGACATCCTGGCGATTGGAGGCGCGATGCGCCCGGTCAGCGCGCGGCGACGGCGGCACCGTACACCAGTTGTCCGGGCAGGCGCAGACGGGTGGGCTGCGCCTGGCCGTAGAGGCGCGCGCGGGCCCACGGCAGGATATCGACCAACAGCCCCGGGGCCTGCACCAGGCTCGGCAGCGGCAGACGCAGCACGTCGCCGCGCGCGTTCACCGCCAGCACCTGCTGCGCGCCGTCGCTGCGCGGCGTCGCGGGCATGCCCCAGTCGATGACCACCCCACGTCGCGCCGCCGCGTGCAGCGCGCGCAGCAGCGCGCGCGCATCGCCGAGCAACGCGGCGCAGGCGCGCGCGTGCAGGGTGCGGTGACGCACCTCGTCCTCGGCGCAAGCGAGGCCATCGTCGCCTGGCGACAGGCTGGCCACCAGGCGTGGCGCGGGCGGCTCGGCCTTGAACGGCACCGCCGGCAGGGCGCGCGGCAGCGGCGCCGGTGGCGTGAGTCGCAGGGTGTCGACGGGCGGGCCTTCGACGGCGGCGAGCCGCGGCATGGTCTTGTCCGGCAGGCTGCCGCCGCAGCCCGGCGTCGCGCACAGTCGTTTGAGGATGGCGCGCTCCAGTCGCGGCTGATCGTCCGGTCGCGGCGCGGCGACCATGAACTGCCGTGCCGGCCGGCTGCCGACCACCACGCGCAGGGTCTGGTCGAGTTCCACCACCAGGCGCACGGGCGCGCCGTCACGGGCGGCGGCCGCGGCGGCGTGCAGGCGGCTGACGTAGGCCCGCGCGGCGCGCTGCCAGGGCGCGATCTGGGCGGCGTTCTTGCCCTTGCCCGGCGCTTTGAGCACGGTGGCGTGGGCGGCCGCAATCTCCGCCACGGCCGCCGCGACGAAGGCCGCGCGCGTGGCGGGCGCGGCGCGCGACAGCTCGGCGGCGGCCTGCGCGAGCGACTGCTCGGGCGACAGCGCCGCGCACGGCGGCGTCGCCAGCAGCAGGGCCGGAAAGAGCAGGAGGAGAGTGAAGACGCGCATCGGCATGCGCGGGTGAGCGGCGGCGCGCGTCCGAATCTTGAGGGACCGATAGGCGAACCTAGGCCGAAGCCCCCTGTAGGGCGGATTTCAATCCGCCATTCCTTCCAGAGCACCAACCACCGCGCCCCCTCAATCCAAGCCCAGGAACGTCTGCAGGATGAAGTAGTGATCGTCGAACATGCGCGCGGGATCGAGCGCCGCGATGGGCGTCCAGCGCGCCTGGGCAGCATCGTCGCCGCCAACCGCGAGCGGCGGCGACGGCAGGTGATCGAGCACGAAGCGGTAGGCGTGGGTGATGGTGCGCCCACGCTGGGAGCGCAGCGGGTCGTCGAACACGCGGCTCGCGACCACGTCCGCGGGGCGCAACGCGAGCCCGGTCTCTTCGCCCAGTTCACGCAGGCAGGCCGTGACGATGGGCTCGTGGAGATCGATGAACCCGCCCGGCAGCGCCCACTGGCCAACGCCCGGGGGCTGACCGCGCTCGATCAGCAGCACCTGGTCGCGCCAGGTGACGACGCTGTCGACCGTGACGAACACCGGCGGAAACGGCGCGGCCCACCAGCGTTCGCGATAGTCGCGCAGGAACGCCGCCTCGGCGGCGAGACGCGCGAACGCGGGCGTCGCGCGCCAGGCGTCCAGCGCGCCCATGAGCGGCGCGGGCAGCCGCGCGACGAGCGCCTGGCGGCTCGCACCGCCCGGCTCGAACAGCAGCGCCCGCAGCTCTGCCTCCTCCGCCGCGAACGCGGTGGGCACGTGGCCCGCGCGCCAGGCGGGCGGCAGCGGCAGGCTGGTGCTGGCCTCGCCTGCGTCGGCGAACACCAGCGGCGCGTGCTCACCCACCGCGTCCGCCACCAGGGCCTCGGCGGCCGCGCACCAGCGCTGCGGGTCGTAGCGCCGATCGCGCAGCCAGCGCAGTTCTATGTCCGGGGCGAAGGCCGCGAGCAGCGCGCCGCGCGTGGCGTTGTCGAGGGGTTGGGCGGGGGAACTCGCGTCGTCGGCGTTCAAGACCACCAGCAGCACGCGCCGCGCCCGCGAACGGGCCGCGTCCAGCGCCTCGCCGAGCGCCGGCCCCGGCGGCTGGCAGCGCGCGCAGACCAGCGCCAGCGCGTGCATGGCTCAGCCGACGCCGCGCAGGTAGGCGAGCGCCGCGGCGTGCAGTCCGCCATTCGCCGCGGCCAGCGCGCGACCGCCGCTGCGCAGCGGCCGGCCGTCCCAGTCGGTGACCAGGCCGCCGGCGCCCTCGATGATCGGCATCAAGGGCGCGATGTCGTAGAAGCCGAGGTTGGCCTCCACCACCAGGTCGACGAAGCCGGCGGCGAGCAGGCAGTAGCCGTAGCAGTCGGCGCCGAAGCGCGTCAGGCGCACGGCGCGCGACAGCGCGCCGAAGGCTTCGGCCTCGCCGCCGGGCGCGAACATCTCGGGGGTGGTGGCGAACAGCGTGGCCTCGGCGAGCCCGCGGTCGCCGCGGCAGGCGAGGCGCGTGCGCTGGCCGTGGGAAAAGAGGTCGGCGTGGCCGCCGCCGCCGATGAAGCAGTCACCGACGAAGGGCTGGCTCATCATCCCGTAGCGCGGCACGCCGTTCTCGAGCAAGCCGATCAGCGTGCCCCAGGTCGGCATGCCGCTGACGAAGGAACGCGTGCCGTCTATCGGGTCGATGATCCACGACCACACGCTGGCGCCGGGCTTGTCGGCCTCTTCCTCGCCCTGGATGCCGTGTTCGGGGAAGTGGTTGGCGATGGCGGCGCGCAGCGCCGTTTCCGCGGCCTGGTCCGCGGCCGTCACCGGGTCGAAGCCGCCCTGCCCGTCCTTGTTGGTCACCGCGAGCGGCACGCGAAAACGCGGCAGGGTCTCGGCGGCGGCCACTGCGGCCAGGTGTTGGAAGAATTCCCAGATGGTGTCGCGGTCGAGGCCGGCCATGGTGCTGTGATGCGCTCGCTGTGCGGGTAACGGCCCATGATCGCATCGCCCGCGTGGGGCTGCCAGCCGCGCGACGCATGAGCGCATGCGGCACAATGGGGCGTTTCCGCCGCGAGCCCGTCCTCATGTCTGCTGTCACGCGCTTCCGCAGCCCCTCCTCGCGCCGGCGCGGGACACGCAGATGAGTCGCACCCTCGCCGCGGGCGCGAACGCGCTCATCGCCTGGCCGCGATTGCAGCTCGCGCTCCTGCTCGCGCTCGGCGCGCTGCTCGCGCTGCGCGCGCCGCTGCTCACGGTCGACGTCTCGCCCGCGGGGCTCGCGACCCGCGACGCGGCCGGCATCGATACCGGCGCGGCGCCGGTCGACTTCGCCCTCCCGCCGCGTCTCGAGGTCACGGTGCGCACGTCGCGCGACTTCACCGACCCCGCCACCCGCGCGTTGCTCGACGCCCTGGCGCGCGAGTTGGCCGCCCTGCCCGGCATCGCCGGCGTGGACTCGGTGCTGGACGCGCCGCTGGTGACCCTGGTCCCGGGCCCGCTGGCGCGACTCGAGAGCAATCGCCGCACACTGCGCGACGAGGACATCAGCCTGGACGCCGCGCGGCGCGAACTCCTGGCCAGCCCGCTGTTCGCCAGGGTGCTGACCGGCGACCAGGGGCGCGTGAACCTCCTGCGCGTGCACCTAGCGCCGGACCTGGCCTCAGGTGCCGAGGCCGAGACCCTGGCCGGCGTGCGCGCCGTGCTGGCCGCGCACCGCGGCGAGGCCGTGCTCGGCCTGGCGGGCGCGCCGGCGCTGGCGGCCGAGACCCGCGCGGCCCTGAGCGCGGACCTGCGGCATCTGCCAGGGGCCGTGCTGGCGGTGATGCTGCTGCTCATCGGTCTCGGCACGCGCCGTCCACCGGTGCTGGAGTTCCTGTGCGGCGCCCATGCGCTGGTGACCTGCGCCGGCGCCTGGCAGCTCGCGGCCGGCACGGTGGGCGTGGCGGCGGCCGCCGCCCTGCCGCTGGTGGCGGTGTTCAGCGTCGCGCTCGCCTTCACGCTACGCGTCAGCTACAAGCTGCACGTGGCCGCGGGAGGCGATCGCCGCGCGGTGCTCGCGGCCACCGTCGACCATGCCGTGGCCGCCAGCCTGCCCGCCAGCGGCGTGCTCGCACTGCTCGGACTCATGCTCTGCCTGTCGCCGCTGGCCGCGCTGGCCGAGCTCGGCCGCATGCTGCTGATGGGCTGCGCCTGCGCCTGGCTCGCCGCCTTCGGGGTCGGCGCCGCGTTGCTCGCCAGTGTGCAGCGCCGGCCGCAGGAGATCGCGCCGTTTCCGCTCGCGGTACCGGCGCGCTGGCTGTCGGTGCTGCTGGCGCTGACGCTGGCGCTGGCCACGGTGGGCGGCCTGCCGCGCTTCATCCGCGAGGCCGCCCCGCAGGACTACCTGCCGCGCGACGGCCTGGGTCACGCGGCGCTCAGCGAGCAGGCTCGACACTTCGGCGGCGCGTTGTGGTTCGCACTCAGCGTGCGGCTGCCGGCGCCTGCCACGCGCGAGCCGGCCGGGCCGGCGGGCCTGGCGCTCACCGACGACGCCGAGGCCTGGTTCAGCGCCGAACGCCTCGCCCGCCTGCGCGCGCTGGACGCTCACCTGCGCACACTGCCGGGCGTGACGCGCGTCGATTCGCTGGCGCGGCTGCTGGACGTCGGCCGCCAGGTGAATGACGGCATCGAGCTCGCGCCCTTCGACCTGAACCTGCTGTACAAGCGCCTGCCGGGCGCGGTGCGGCGCGCGTTGCTCGACCCCTTCGTGCAACCGTCGCGGGACGCGCTGCGCTTCGAGGTGCACGTCGGCGAACTGCCGCCGGACATGCCGCGCGCCGCGCTGCTCGCGCGCCTGCGTCACGACCTCGAACAGCGCTTCGGCCTGAGCGTCGACGACTTTCGTATCGACGGGCCCTTCGTCGGCTACGCGCGCAGCGCCGATCGCCTGCCGCCGACGCTGGTGGTGCTGGGCGCGCTGGGCGCGCTGTCCAGTCTCGCGCTGGTGATCCTCGGCGGGCGCACGCCGCAGGCCGCGAGCCGCATGCTGATCCCGACCTTGATCGCCGGCCTCGGCGTGATGGGCCTCGCCGGCTGGCGCGGTCTGCGCGTCGACCTGCTCACGGTGTGCGCGAGCGGCGTGGCCTTTGCGCTGTTCGTGCAGATCCGCAACGCCGGCCGCCAGCTGCTCGCGCCACCCGCGGCCGAATCGCTGCGCAGCGGCACGGCGCCGCCACCGGTGCGCGATCCCTACGGCGCGACCGTCATCGCGATCGGCACGGTGAGCGTGGTCGCCGGCCTGCTGGTGCTCGCCACGGCAAGCTTCCCGCCCACCGCGCGTTGGGCTCTGCTGTGCGGCGCGACCTTGCTGTTCGCCATGCTCGCGTCGCAGCGGGTGGCCGGCCGCACGCGTCGCGACACGTGATACAAGCGTGCAACATCAGTGATTTGCTTATCCCCAGACGCTGCATTAAGGTCGAACCCGCACGCCGCCTGGCGGCACACGAAGAGGAGGAGGAGGAAGCCATGAACAACACGATTCCCACCCTGCGCGCCCGCGTCGGCAAGCTGACCCGCGCCCTGCATCTCGCGCTCGGCATGGCCTGCGCCGCCACGGCGCCGTTCGCCGCGCAGGCGGACGAGACCTGTCTGTCCCCCTACATGGCGAAGATCGTCGGCCAGGAAGACTACGTGTACATCTGGACCCTCGGCATCCCCGGCCTCGGCGACGAGCAGGACAAGCTCGTGACGGTGGACGTCAACCCGGCCTCCAAGGAGTACGGCAAGGTGGTCGCGTCGCTGTCGGTCGGCGGTCGCAACGAGGCGCACCATTCGGATCTGACCGACGACCGCGCCTACCTGTGGGCGGCGGGACTCGACACCAACAAGATCTTCATCTTCGACGTGAAGAGCGATCCGGCCAAGCCGACGTTGAAGAAGACCATCAGCGACTTCGTCGAGAAGAGCGGCGGCGTGGTCGGCCCGCATTCCACCTACGCGATGCCGGGACGCATCCTGGTCACGGGCCTGTCCAATCACAAGGACCACGGCGGCGAGACCGCGATGGTCGAATACACCAACGACGGCGAGTACATCGCCACCTACTGGATGCCCAAGGACGGTGACCTCAAGGGCGCGGTGAAGTCCGGCAAGTTCGCCGACGGCTACAACTACGACGTGCGCGCGCTGCCACGGCGCAACGCGCTGATCACCTCGTCCTTCACCGGCTGGAACAACTACATGATGGATCTCGGCAAGATGATGGGTGATGCCGAGGCCATGAAGCGCTTCGGCAACACCGCCGTGATCTGGGACCTGCACACCCGCCAGCCGAAGAAGGTGCTGGACGTGCCCGGGGCGCCGCTCGAGGTGCGCTGCGCCTGGGGCGCGGATCGCGATTACTGCTTCACCACCACCGCGCTGACCTCGAAGATCTGGCTGCTGGCGGCGGACCAGGCCGGCGAGTGGACCTCGCAGCCCGTGGGCGACATCGGCGACGCGAGCAAGATCCCGCTGCCGGTCGACATCTCGATCACCGCCGACGACAAGCACCTGTGGGTCAACACCTGGAACGACGGCATGACCCGCCTGTTCGACGTGTCCGATCCGCACAAGGCGAAGGAGGTCTTCGCCCAGAAGATCGGCGACCAGGTCAACATGGTGTCGCAGAGCTGGGACGGCAAGCGGCTGTATTACACCTCGTCCTTGCTCAGCAACTGGGACAAGAAGGAGGGCAAGGCGGGCGACCTGCAGTATTTCAAGGCCTACACCTGGGACGGCGAGCAGCTGAAGCAGCAGTTCGCCATCGACTTCATCGCCGCCAAGCTGGGTCGTCCGCACCAGATGCGCTTCGGCGCGAAGGCGCTGTTCGCCAACGCGCCGGCCGCACCCGCGGCGCCGCGCGTGGCCGACGCGCATTGAGGCGCAGACTGGCGCAGTGATGCGCGTTGTCGGGCGGCGCCTGCGCGCCGCCGCCTTGCTGCTGGCCGCCGCGTTCGTCCCGCACGCGGCGGCTCACCAGAAATCCTCCACGCCGCCGGTGGTGCTCGCCCCCGGCTACGGCAAGCTCGACTATGCCGCGCCGGTGGCCGGCAGCTATCGACTGCCGCCGGTGCGCGCGGCCGCCGATGCGCCCTATGTCGACAGCGCCGGCAAGCGTGGCCGCCTGCATGAACTCTATGCCGGCCGCGTCACCCTGCTGGCCTTCATCTACACCCACTGCGACGACGTCAACGGCTGTCCGCTCGCGACCTTCGTCATGGGCAAGGTGGCCAAGCGCCTCGCCGCCGACCCACGGATCGCACCGCACCTGCGCCTGGTGAGCTTCAGCTTCGACCCGACGCGCGACACGCCGGAGGTGCTGGCGCGCTACGCCAAGTCGTTTCGCGCGCCGGGCGCGAGCTGGGACTTCGTCACGAGTCCCGACGCGGCGAGTCTCGCGACCACGCTCGAGGCCTATCAGCAGAGCGTGCAGCAGGACCAGGGCCACGCCTTCGCGCACGTGCTGCGCGTGTTCCTGGTCGACGCCAATCACCAGGTGCGGAACATCTACAGTCCGGCCTACCTGCACGCCGACACGCTGGCCGCAGACATCCAGACGGTGCTGATGGAACAGGGCGACCTGGCGCCGGGTGACGGCGCGCGTCCGCCTGCCACGGCCGGCGCCGTCACGGCCAATGACGCGTCCTTGGGCCTGCCGCCCGCGCAGATCCCGGCCGCCGACCCACGCGAGGTGGCGCTCGGCGAACGGCTGTTCTTCGATCGCCGCCTGTCGCTGAACGGCACGCTGTCCTGCGCCATGTGCCACGTGCCCGCGCAGGGCTACGCGGTCAACGATCTCGCCACCGCGGTCGGCATCGAGGGCCGCACGGTGAAACGCAACGCGCCGACGCTGCTGAACGTCAGCTACCTCGGCACGCTGTTCCACGACGGCCGCGAGCGCAGTCTCGAGACCCAGGCCTGGTCGCCGCTGCTGGCGGTGAACGAGATGGCCAACCCGTCCATCGGTCACCTGCTCGACAAGCTCGCCGGCCTGCCGGGCTACGCCACCGAGTTCCGCGCGGTGTACGACGCCGGCCCCGGCATGGAGAACGTCGGCCGCGCGCTCGCCGCCTACGAGCGCTCGCTCATCGCCGGCGGCAGCCCCTTCGATCGCTGGTTCTATGGCAAGGACGCCGGCGCGCTCGACGCCCGCGCGCAGCAGGGCTTCGCGCTGTTCCGCGGCAAGGCGCGCTGCAGCGCCTGTCACACCGTGGGCGAGACCTCGGCGCTCTTCACCGATCAGAAAATGCACAACACGGGTCTCGGCTATCTCGTATCGATGCTGCCGACCGGCGGCCGACGCGCGAGCGAACTCGCGCCCGGCACCACGCTCGAGTACGACCTGGCCGCGGTGGCGCCGTCGGCGGAAGCGCCGCCGAACGATCTCGGCCGCTACGAGGTGACGCAGGACCCGGTCGATCGCTGGCGCTATCGCACGCCCTCCTTGCGCAACGTCGCGCTGACGCGCCCCTACATGCACAACGGCGGACTCTCGACGCTGAGCGACGTGGTCGAGTATTACGACCGCGGCGGCGTGCCGAACGAAGGGCTCGATCCCTTGATCGGCCCGCTGCATCTGAGCGCCGACGAGCGCGGGGCGTTGGTGGCGTTTCTCGAGAGCCTGACAAGCCCAGCCGTCGCCGCACTCGTCACCCGCGCGCAGCATGTACCGGTGGGCAACCCGGAGCAGTCGCCGCCGTGAGCGCCCTGCGCGCGCCGTTCATGCATTGTCCGGCCTGCGCGCGCGGCAGCGCCTGCGTCGATACGCGGGTCTTCCTGTGCGAGCACTGCGCGTTTCGCTACTACCACAACGTCGCGGCGGCGGTGGCGGCCTTTATCGTGCACGACGGCGAGCTGTTGCTGACGCGGCGCGCCCATGCGCCGGCGGCCGGCACGCTGGATCTGCCGGGCGGCTTCGTCGATCCGGCCGAGACCCTCGAGGCCGCGCTGGCGCGCGAACTGGCCGAGGAACTCGGCCTGGCCCCGCTACCCGCGACGCCGCGCTACCTGTTCTCCGTGCCGAACGTCTACGAGTACGCCGGCGTGAGCTATGCCACGGCCGACGCCTTCTTCCTCATCGCATGTGCCACGCGCCCCGCGCTCGCCGCGCTGGACGACGTGAGCGAGACGCTGTGGCGGCCGGTGGGCGCGATCGAGATCGAGGAGATCGGTCTCGCGTCCGCGCGTGAGGCGATGCAGAAATTTCAATCCCTGTAGGGCCGATTTCAATCGGCCATGCACGGCGACCATCGAAGCGCCATGCATGGCGGGTTGAAACCCGCCCTACTGTCGGCGCGCGAGGCGATGCGGAAATTTCGATCCCTGTAGGGCGGATTTCAATCGGCCATGCACGGCGACCATCGAAGCGCCATGCATGGCGGGTTGAAACCCGCCCTACAGTCGGCGCGCGAGGCGATGCGGAAA
>JBFWYG010000012.1:0-92262 GCA_050186725.1 Gammaproteobacteria bacterium
GTGGTGTCGGAGACCGAGTGGGCGGCCCGCGTCGACGAGTGGCTGCCGAGCGCGACCGATCGCGCCTTCGTCACCAGCCTCATGGGACGGGTGGTGGAGCCCGGCAAGTTCGCCAACTGGATAGCGCCGCCGATGATCGGCATCAACCGTCAGCCGGTGGATTTCGAGTACGTGCGGTTCAATTGAGGGGGGCGCTCGTCTCACGATCGTGTCCGCAGGTCCGACCTACAATGCACGCATCAACCTGAGATTCGCTCATGACCGATCCCGCCGCCGGCGTCATCAAGCAGCATCTCATCGACCCCGAGATCTGTATTCGTTGCAACACCTGCGAGGCCACCTGCCCGGTGGGCGCGATCACCCACGACAGCCGCAACTACGTGGTGGACGTGGACAAGTGCAACCTGTGCCTGGCCTGCGTGCCGCCCTGTCCGACCGGCAGCATCGACAACTGGCGGAGCGTGCCGCGCGAGGCCGCCTACACGGTGGACGCGCAGTTCGGCTGGGACGAACTGCCGGGCGAACTTCCACCGGAGGCCTTCAGCGGCTCCGACGATCTGGCCGCCGCGCCGACCGAGTCTGCGCCCGCCCCACTCGTCGGCGAGGCCGTCGCCTTCAGCAGTGCGCGCTACAACGCCACGCTGCCGCCTTGGAGCGCGGCCCATCCCTATACCAATCTCTACGGGCCACGCGCGGCCGAGGCCTCGATCACGGCAACGGTGGTGGGCAACGTGCGGGTGACCGAAGTCGGGAGTGACTACGACACTCATCACCTGGTGCTGAACTTCGGCGCGATGCCCTTCCCGGTGCTGGAAGGCCAGAGCATCGGCGTCCTGCCGCCAGGTGTCGATGCGCAGGGGCGCGCGCACCATGCACGCCAGTACAGCGTCGCCAGCCCGCGCAACGGCGAACGCGCCGGCTACAACAACGTGTCGCTGACGGTGAAGCGCGTGCTGGAAGACCACGACGGGCGCCCGGTGCGCGGCGTCGCGAGCAATTACCTGTGTGACCGCCAGGTCGGTGACAGGGTGGAGGTGATCGGGCCCTTCGGCGCAAGCTTCCTGATGCCCAATCATCCGCGCAGTCACATCGTCATGATCTGCACCGGCACCGGCAGTGCGCCGATGCGCGCCATGACCGAGTGGCGGCGCCGCCTGCGCGAGACGGCCAAGTTCGAGAGCGGCAAGCTGATGCTGTTCTTCGGCGCGCGCAGCCAGCAGGAACTGCCCTACTTCGGGCCGCTGACCAAGCTGCCCAAGGACTTCATCGACATCAACCTGGCCTTCAGCCGCACACCAGGCCAGCCCAAGCGCTACGTGCAGGACCTGATGCGCGAGCGCGCGGCCGATCTCGCCGCGCTGCTCGCAGACGAACAGGCGTACTTCTACGTGTGTGGATTGAAGGCGATGGAGGAGGGCGTGGTGTTGGCGCTGCGCGACATCGCAACGCAGGCCGGTCTGGACTGGGAGACGCTCGGCGCGACCCTGCAACGCGAAGGGCGGCTGCATCTCGAGACGTATTGAGGGGGGAGGCTCTGGCATCGAATGGCGGGTTGAAACCCGCCCTACAGGTGCCTCCGCTGTAGGGCCGATTTCAATCGGCCGTGCACGGCCGCTCTGGAATGGAATGTCGGGTTGAAACCCGACCTACGGGGGCAGGGCGTCCGCCATGTCCTGCAGCAGCATCGCCATTTGCGCATGGTCGTCGAGGAAGAACATGGCGCGCGAGGCCGGCGAGTGCTCCCCTATGCGCACCGTGAGCCAGTCGGGTGCAGCCGAGGCGAAGGCCGGTTCGTCATTGTCGTCGTCGCCGATGAAGACCGCCGTCTCGCAGCCGTGCTCGGTCACCAGCCGGCGCAGCGCATCGCCCTTGTGTGGCGCTTCCGGCGCCGTGAAGTTCACCACCAGCTTGCCGTAGGACACTACCAGCGGCGCGGGCAGACGCTTCACCAGGCCGCGGACGAAGGCCAGCGCCGCATCTCGATCGCGTGCCATGCGGTAGTGCACCGCTATGGAATAGGCCTTGTCCTCGATCATGAGTCCGTGTTCGCGCACCTGCGCGGGCGCCGTGTGGAGCAGGGCGCGCAGACCGTCCATGGCCGAGCAGTAGGCGGCACCCGGCAGATCCTCGAAGCCTTCGGCCCCATGGTTGCCTATCACCCGGCACGGCGCGAACTCCAGTCGCGCACGCGCATCCGCCGCGGCGCGACCCGTGATCACCGCCACCGGCACGCGCTCCGCCAGGTTGGCGAGACGACGCTGCACACTCTGCGGCACCAGTGCGTCCTGCGGGTTGGGCACGAGCGGCGCCAGGGTGCCGTCGAAGTCGAAGGCGAGTAGCGGCCGGCGCGCCATCACCGCACGTAGCGCGGCCTTGCCGTCGTTGCTGAAGACGTGCTTCATCGCGCAAGGTGCTGGCGCCGCAGGCGCGCCTCGATGCGCTGGCGAACCTTCGCGCGGCCGGCGTCGGCGAGCATGCGTCCCGCCCAGCGGAACACGTTGAACTCTCGCACCACGGTGCGCATGCTCGCCATGCGCTCGCGCTGCTCGCCGGGCGGCATGTCGAGCGCGCGCGCCAGCGCGTCGGCGGTCTCTTCGACGTGGTAGGGGTTCACGATCAGGGCCTCCGTCATTTCGCGCGCGGCGCCGGCGAAGCGGCTCAGGATCAGGACGCCACGTTCGTCGTCGCGCGCGGCGACGAACTCCTTGCACACGAGGTTCATGCCGTCGTGGAGGCTGGTCACCATGCACACGTCGGCCGCGCGGTACAGTTCGTTCAGCGCGGCGTGATCGTGATGTTCCGCGACCAGCACCACCGGCTGATAGTCGCTTCCGCCGAAGCGACCGTTGATGTGCTCGGTGCGCTCGCGGATGCGCGCCTGGAAGCTCCGGTACTCTTCCAGTGACGTGCGCGACGGCGCCGCCACCTGCACCAGCACGAACCGGCCGATCCATCGTGGGTACTTCTCCAGCAGCCGTTCGACCGCGTTCAGGCGCTCGAGGATGCCCTTGGTGTAGTCGAAACGGTCGACGCCGAGCGCGATATGTGCGCTGGTCGGCAACGCCAGGCGCGCGAGCACGCGTTCGCGGCACTCGGCGACGCTGGCCCAAGCCTCGGCCTGTTCCGAACTCGGCCATTCGATGGAGATCGGATAGCTCTCGACGCGGGTGGTGTCGTTCTGGTGTGAGATGGTCGAGTGCTCGTACTCGATGCGCGCCTCGAGGTAGCGGTCCACGGTCTCCATGAAATTCTTGCAGTGGTAGCGGGTGTGGAAGCCGAGGATGGTGCTGCCCAACATGCCCTCCAGGATCTCGCGACGCCACGGGCAGATGCCGAAGGACTCAGGGTTCGGCCACGGGATGTGCCAGAAGGTGATGATGGTGGCGCGCGGCAGTTCCGCGCGGATCAGCGCCGGCAGCAGCGCGAAGTGATAATCCTGCACCAGGATCAGCGGGTCCTCCGTGTGAGCTTCCTCGATCACGGCGCGTGCAAAGCGCGCATTGACCGCCCGGTAGCGCTGCCAGTCCGCCTCGCGGAACACCGGTCGAACATGCGCGACGTGGCAAAGCGGCCACAGGCCTTCGTTGGCGAAGCCGTAGTAATACCCTTGCTCTTCCTCGTTACTCAGCCAGATCCGCCGCAGGTGGTAATCATTCGAGCCGGGCGGCACCTGCAGACGGTCGTGACCGTCGACGGTCTCACGATCGGCGCTGCCGCTGCCGTGGGCGATCCAGGTGCCCGAACAGGCGCGCATCACCGGCTCGATGGCGGTGACGAGCCCGCTCGCCGGACGGCGCACGTGCACTTCCTCGCCTTCGCGTTCGTGGATGTAGGGTTCACGATTCGACACCACGATGACCTGTTCGCCGCGCAACTGGGTGCTGAGCAGCGAGCGCAGTCGCTCCGGTGTCCATTCGGTATCCGGTGGCAGCGAGCGGCGGAACTCGTCTTCGAGGTCGCGCAGGCGCGCGCGCAGTTCTTCGGCCACCGGACCCAGTTCACTCGCCGCCGCGGACGGCAGGCCTTCCAGGCTGTCACGCCGCAGTAGCGCGCGCGTCCCTTCCAGCCAGTCGGCGCGGCTCCAGCGCGCCACGACCAGGGTCAGCAAAGAGCTGAACAGGCCGAGTCCGGCCAGCATCATGATCAGGTAGCGCTTGGTCGCCTGACTGCGGTTCTCCACGAAACGCAGATCGTGCAGCACCACCAGCGCGCCAACCTGCCGCGTGGCGCTCACCACCGGGTGATAGCCGATATGCACCGGTCCGCCTGCAAAGGTCTGCGGCTTGCCGGTCTCGCGCGCGAGCAAGGCTGCTCGTTCGCAGCCCAGCGTGGTCGGATAGTCCGGCGTGCGCACCAGCAGGTCACCGTGCAGAGAACACAGTCCGAGCGCGATCAGGCGTTCGTCGTGCAGCACACGATCGAAAGCCGCGCGCAGCCGATCGAGATCGTTCACTGCCAGCGCATCGTCGATGGTGTCCGCCATCGAGTTCGCGACCAGCGCATCACGCAGGTTCAAATCGCGCGCGAACCAGCGCAGCGCGACGCGATCGAGCAGCGGCAACGCCAGGTAGGCAACACAGATCAGCATCAGCAACAACGGCGTGACGAAACGCAGCTGGAAGCGCAAGACGTTCATGGCTTGTGCGCTTTCGCTCTTACGACAAATCGACAGTTACCCTAACCGGGTAATGCATGCATGGCAACCTGCGCGGTCGCGGCATCGCGTGCGAGCGACATTGGTGCATTGCCGGTGCACGCGTGAATTGCGCATGGATTGCTTGCATGATCGGTTTCGCTTGGTAGGCTTGGGCCATGAACAGCACGATCACTCGGGCCCATATGCTCGATATGGCGACCCTCGAGCTTGCGCTCGTCGGCAATTGCAGCATCGGTGCGCTGGTCGACGGCGCGGCGCGCATGTTGTGGTGTTGCATGCCACGTTTCGATTCGCCGCCGATCTTCCACGCATTGCTCGATTCGGCGCGTGGTGTGCCTCGAGATGGTTGTTTCGTCATCGAGTTACAGGACTTCGTGCGGGCCGAGCAGCACTATGACGATGGCACCGCGGTGTTGCGTACACGTCTCTATGACAGTGCCGGACAGGGTGTGGAAGTGGTGGATTTCGCACCTCGCTTCGAAGACCACGGGCGCACATTTCGTCCCACGCAGCTGGTGCGCAGGGTGCGGCCATTGCGCGGAACGCCGCGCGTGCGCGTGGTTCTGCGACCCCGCTTCGATTGGGGCGCGGGCGTGCCCATGGTCACGCGCGGCAGCAATCATCTGCGCTTCGTGATGCCCGGTGGTGTGCTGCGCCTGACCACCAATCTGCCGCTCACCTACGTGGCGGAAGAGACCTGGTTCGCGCTGCGCGAGAGCCAGAGCATGGTGCTCGGCCCGGACGAAACCCTGGAAGGCGGCCTCGAGGAGACCGCGCGTCGCTTCGAGGAGCAGACCGTACGCTACTGGCGACGCTGGTCGCGGCGCCTGGGCGTGCCGTTGGAGTGGCAGGAGGCGGTGATCCGTGCCGCCATCACGCTCAAGCTCTGCCAGTACGAAGACACCGGCGCCATCGTTGCCGCCATGACCACCAGCATTCCCGAGGCGCCAGGCACCGCGCGCAACTGGGACTATCGCTACTGCTGGATTCGCGATGCGTTCTTCGTCGTGCGTGCGCTCAACACGCTGTCCGAGGTCGGCACGATGGAGATCTACCTGCGCTGGTTGTACGACGTGGCGCAGGCGGCGGCGGGCGGGCACGTGCAACCGCTGTTCGGCCTCGGTCTCGAGCGCGACCTGCCGGAACGCGAGATCCCGTCGCTGGCGGGCTATCGAGGCATGGGGCCGGTGCGGGTCGGCAACCAGGCCCACATGCATCTGCAGCACGATGTGTACGGCAATATCGTGTTGGGCGCGGCGCAGGCGTTCCACGACCGACGCTTGTTCAGGCCGGGCAACATCGACGACTTCCGCTTGCTCGAATCCATGGGAGAGCAGGCCTATCGGCTGCACGATCAGCCCGACGCCGGGATGTGGGAACTGCGCACCCGCGCGCGCGTGCACACATCGTCGGCCATCATGAGCTGGGCGGCCTGCGATCGGCTCGGCAAGGTGGCGCGCGCGCTCGGTCTCGGTGATCGCGAAAGCCTGTGGCGCGAGCGTGCGGAGCGCATCCGCGCCCGCGTTCTCGAGGCTGCCTGGCATCCCAGGCGGCAGTGTTTCGTCGAGTCCTTCGGCGGCGAGACGCTCGACGCGAGCGTGCTGCTGATGACCGAGGTCGGCTTCATCGATCCGCGGGACGAGCGCTTCGTCAAGACCTTCGAGTGCCTGGAGCGGACGCTGTGCGACGGTCCGTTCATGCGCCGCTACGAGGCGGCCGACGATTTCGGCGTGCCGGAGGTCGCGTTCAATGTCTGCGCCTTCTGGCGCATAGATGCGCTGGCGCGGCTCGGGCGCATCGAGGAAGCGCGGGAGGCCTTCGAGATGATGGTCGAGCGGCGCAACGCCGTCGGCCTGCTGTCGGAGGACATGGTGCCGTCTACCGGCGAGCTGTGGGGCAATTTTCCGCAGACCTATTCCATGGTCGGCATCATCAATGGCGCAGTGCGCCTGTCGCGGCGCTGGGACACGGTGGTCTGAGGGTCACATGCGTCGTGCATCGGAGTCTGTCTATGAGTCTTGACCAATTCGTCGAACACCTCGACCTGGCGGTATGGTGGCCCCTGGCGATGAGCGCGCTGCGCATCCTCGTCATTCTGCTCGCGGGCTGGATCCTCGTCGGCGTGCTGCAGCGGGGCGTAAGCGCCTTCCGCGCGCGCGCCGCGTCGCGCATGACGGACACCAATGCCCTGCAACGCGCGGAGACACTCGGCCGCGCCGCGCGTTACGTGATCGCGGTGGTGGTCGGGGTGATCGCCCTCATGCTGGTGCTGTCCGAACTCGACATCTCGCTCGCGCCCATTCTCGGTGCGTCCGGGGTCATCGGCCTCGCCATCGGCTTCGGTTCGCAGAGCCTGGTCAAGGACTACTTCAGCGGACTGTTCATCCTGCTCGAAGATCAGATCCGCAAGGGTGACGTGGTGAAGGTGGCGTCCCTGAGCGGCCTGGTGGAGGACGTCACACTGCGTCACGTACGCCTGCGCGACTACGATGGCAACGTGCACTTCATACCGAACAACCTGATCACCACGGTGACCAATCTCAGTCGCAACTTCGCCTACGCGGTGACCGACGTGCCGGTGGCCTACCGGGAGAACGTCGACGAGGTCATCGACGTACTTCGCGTGGTGGGGGCGGAGATGCGCGATGCCGAGAACTTCGCTTCGCGCATTCTCGAACCGCTGGAGGTCGCAGGGGTGGAACGCTGGGACGACTCGGCGGTGGTGATCAGGTGCCGCTTCAAGACCATACCCCTCGAGCAGTGGAACGTGCGGCGCGAGCTCCTGCGTCGCTTGAAGGCCGCGTTCGATGCGCGAGGGATCGAGATTCCCTACCCGCATCTGACGGTCTACCCGGGGGCTGGGGTGGCCGCGCTGTGGGCGGGGGAGAGGGAGCACGAGGGCGAGGGCGCCCGTCACTGATACCTGTCCGCGCACGTGGGGGAGTCTTAGAATGACGCCGTGAGCGCTGCCCGTCCCACTCCGTGCGCGACCTCGGCACCGGCCGTGGCGGGTTGGCGTGAGTGGGTGGGCCTGCCTGCGCTAGGGATCACGCGCATCAAGGCCAAGCTCGACACTGGCGCGCGTACCTCGGCCCTGCACGCCCTCAGTTCGGAACGCTACTCGGTAGGCGGCGCGCCCTTCGTGCGCCTGCGGGTGCAGCCGCGTCAGCGCGAGGACGGACGGGTGTTGGTGGTCGAGACCGCGGTCATCGACGAGCGCTTCGTGACCGATTCCAGCGGCCATCGGGAGCGGCGCATCGTGATCGCTTCACAACTGACGGTGGGTGGTCAGAGCTGGCCGATAGAACTCACCGTCACCAATCGTGATTCGCTGCGCTTTCGTATGCTGCTCGGCCGCAGCGCCATGCAGGGACGGCTGGTGGTCGATCCGGATCGCTCCTACCTGCTGGGCAAGCCGAGCAAGTCCGACGCCGCGCATCGCCCGCGCAACAGGGCTCCATGAAGATCGCCATCCTCTCGCGCAATCCCAAGCTCTACTCGACCCGCCGGCTGGTCGAGGCCGCCCAGTCTCGTGGCCACGAGGCGCGGGTGATCGATGTCCTGCGCTGCTACATGGACATCACGCCGCACCACCCGACCATTCATTACAAGGGTGAGGAACTGACCGAGTTCGACGCGGTGATCCCGCGTATCGGCGCGTCGGTGACCTACTACGGCACCGCGGTGGTGCGACAATTCGAGATGATGGGGACCTACTCGGTCAACGAGTCGGTGGCCATCGCCCGCTCGCGCGACAAGTTGCGCTCCCTGCAGCTCCTGTCCCGCGAGGGTCTGGGCCTGCCGACCACCACCTTCGCCCACTCCCTGGACGACGTCGACGGGCTGATCGACGAAGTTGGCGGCGCGCCGCTCGTGATCAAGGTGCTGGAGGGCACGCAGGGACTGGGCGTGGTGCTGGCGGAGACCAAGAACTCGGCCAAGAGCGTGATCGAGGCCTTCATGGGGCTCGACGCGAACATCCTAGTGCAGCAGTTCATCAAGGAAGCCGCCGGCTGCGACCTGCGCTGCTTCGTGATCGGCGACAAGGTGGTGGCGGCCATGCAGCGGGTCGGGGCCGTGGGCGAGTTCCGTTCCAACCTGCACCGTGGGGGGCAGGCCAGCGCGGTGAAGATCAGCGCCGCCGAACGCGCCACCGCGGTGCGTGCCGCCCGTACCCTGGGGCTCAACGTGTGCGGGGTCGACCTGCTGCGCGCGGCGCAGGGCCCGGTGATCATGGAGGTGAATTCCTCGCCCGGGCTGCGCGGCATCGAGCAGGTCTCGGGTCTCGACATTGCCGGGCTCATCATCGAGTTTCTCGAGCGCCGCGAACGGCGCCGCACCACCCGTACGCGCGGCCGCGGCTGAACGATGGCCGAGCCCACCTTCAAGATTGCCGGCCAGGAAGTGCCGCCTGGCGTGCGTCGTCGCATCGAGATGCCGCTCGCCGATCTGTACACCTATGGCCCGCTCAGCATGCCCATCGAGGTCATTCGTGGGCGCGAGGAGGGACCGACGGTGTTCATCTCGGCGGCCATCCACGGCGACGAGATCAACGGCATCGAGATCATCCACCGCCTGCTGCGCCAGCAGTCGGCGCTCAAGCGTCTGCGCGGCACGCTGATCTGCATTCCGATCGTCAACGTGTTCGGCTTCCTGAACCAGACCCGCTACCTGCCCGACGGTCGCGATCTCAACCGTTGCTTTCCTGGGTCCGAGCGCGGTTCGCTCACCTCGCGGGTCGCGCACCTGTTCCTGCGCGAGATAGCCGCGCGCTGCGACTACGGCATCGACCTGCATACCGCCGCGTCCCACCGTAACAACCTGCCGCATGTGCGCGCCAACCTGGACGACAAGGACGTCCTGCGCGTGGCGCGCAGTTTCGACGTGCCGGTGCTGCTGAACGCCAACACCCGCGACGGCTCGCTGCGCCAGGCGGCCGGCGATCTCGGCGTGAAGGTGCTGTTGTTCGAAGGCGGCGAGCGGCTGCGCTTCAACGAACAGGTGATCCGGCGCGGCCTCAGCGGCGTGATGAACGCGTTGCGCGCGCTCGACATGCTGCCGGCGCGGCGCGCGGCGGCGGTGGCGAGCAAGACCGTGGTGGCGCGCCACACGCGCTGGCTGCGCGCGTCGCGTGGTGGCATCCACCGCATCGAAGTCGAACTCGGACAGCGCGTGCGGCGCGGCGACCGCCTGGGCGTGATCTCCGATCCCTTCGGCGCGCGCGAGGAGTTCGTGGTGTGCGACATGGAGGGCATCGTCATCGGCCAGACTTCCCTGCCGCTGGTGAACGAGGGCGACGCGCTGTTCCACCTGGCGCGTCTCGATCGCGGCGGTCGCGCGCGGGTCGCGGCCAAGACGATAGACGTACCTGAGAGCACGGTGCCGGACGTCGAACCGCCGACCTATTGAGCGCGTCGCCCCGGTCTCTGCCGCGCCGCACAATTGATGTCGATCACGTGAGCGCCGCGCGCACTTCGCGAAGATTGCAATGCGATGTGCAGCGGCGTTGCGCCCGTTGCGCATCCGGTAACACTAAAGTCTAATTGGTACCGCTTCTCTCGCCTGTCGTCTCAGCGTCCGGCGCGCCGTTCATGCGGCGCTACGCGACGCGCGATGCGCTGCGCGACTGGGCCTGCTTCGCATCGCTACTTGGGGAGGATCGCGCGCGCCATGGGCATTCTGGTCAACATCGACAACGGTGGCACTTTCACCGATGTCTGCATCAGCGACGGCGAGAGGGTGGTGCACGCGAAGTCGCCGACCACGCCGCACGATCTCACGCAGTGCTTCCTCGAAGTCCTGAGGCGCGGCTCGCGCGAGCTCTACGGCGAGGACGACGCGGCGCGACTCATCCGCGAGGCCGACTGCCTGCGCTATTCGACCACCTCCGGCACCAACGCCGTGGTGGAACACAAGGGCACGCCGGTCGCGCTGCTGGTGGACGCCGGCCGCGAGCAGGACGTCTACGGCGCGATCGCCAGCATGGGCGGCAACGAGCTGTGGCGCGCGATGGTGCCGCAGTCGCCGGCGGGTATTCGTGTTGGGGCCGATGGCAGCGTCGACGCCGGTGAATTCACCGTCACCATCAACCGGCTGCTCGCCCAGGGCGCGCTGCGCCTGGTGGTGGCGCTGTCGTCCGCCGCGGCGGAGCAGGCGGTCAAGGCGATGCTGCTCGATCGCTACCCGCGCCACCTGCTCGGCGCCATTCCGTTCCTGATCTCCTCCGAACTCGCCGAAGACGCCGACATGGCGCGCCGCACGGTGACGGCGGTGATCAATTCCTACCTGCATCCCGGCATGGAGCATTTCCTGTACGGCGCGGAGAACATCTGCAAGGCCCAGCACCTGCGCCGGCCGTTGCTGATCTTCCGCAACGACGGCGACTCGGCCCGGGTCGCCAAGACCACCGCCATCAAGACCTGGGGCTCGGGCCCGCGTGGCGGGCTCGAAGGCTCGCTCGCCTATGCCCGTCACTACGACCTGGACACGGTGGTGGCGATGGACGTGGGCGGCACCACGACCGACATCTCGGTGGTGCTGGACAAGGGCGTCAAGCAGCTCGCCTATGGCGAGATCGAGGGCGCGGCGACGTCCTTCGCGCTGCCGACCATCCTGTCTTTCGGTCTCGGCGGCAGTTCGGTGCTGCGGGTCGCGGACGGCGCGCTCAGCATTGGTCCGGACTCGGTGGGTGCGGCGCCCGGGCCGGCCTGCTTCGCGCGCGGCGGCACCGCCGCGACCTTGACCGACGCGCTGCTGGTCGCGGGTGTGCTCGACGCCGAGAAGTATCTCGGCGGTGAACTCAAACTCGACCGCGCGCGCGCCGAGCAGGCCATCCTGGCCAACGTCGCGACGCCCCTCGGACTCGGCCTGGACGCGGCCGTGGCGCACATCATCACCACCTTCGAAGCGAGCGTCGGCCGCCACGTGAGCGAGGCGCTGGCCGAATCGGGCCGCGCGCCGGCGCAGGCCACGCTGCTCGCCTTCGGCGGCGGCGGCCCGATGATCGCGGCCGGCATCGCCGCCGCGGCGGGTATCAAGCGTGTGCTGATCCCGCGCCTCTCGTCGGTGTTCTCGGCTTTCGGCATCGGCTTCAGCCACCTGGCGCACGAGTACCAGGTGCCGCTGCAGGCGCAGGACGACGTCGCCGCGCTGCGCGGCGAGCTGCGACGCCGGGTCGAACGCGACATGTACGGTGAAGGCGTCGACCCGGGCGCCTGCCGCTACGACGTGCGCCTGTGGGCCGCGGCCGGCAGCCACGCGGTCGAACGCGAACTGGACGGCGAGCGCTACACGCTCGCGCAGGGCGAGCAGGACCCGCGGTTGACCGTGCGCGCGGTCTACGAACTGCCCACCACCCGGCTCGCCGTCAACGACGTCGCGCACTACACGCCTCGCCAGTCCGGGGCACGCGCCGAAGTCAACCTGGACGGCCGCGGCGCCGCCGCGCTGGCCCTGGTCGACGACGCCAGCCTCGTTCCCGGCGACGAAGTCGCGGGGCCCGCGCTGGTGCGCGGCAGCTACCTCACCAGCGTCGTTGCCGCAGGCTGGCGACTGCGCGTTTCCCGCAACGGCGATCTTCTCGTCGAGGGCAATTGATCATGGCCGCCAACTCCGTCGCCATCACCGAATACCTGGAAATCGATCTCGAGGCCGAACGCTGGCACTGCCGGCGCTGCGGCCACGACATCGGACCAGCCCGTGAGAACTACAAGGAAGGACTGCTGGTATACGAGCGCGACCCGCGCGAGATCCACCGGCCGATACTCGACGACACGAAGTACGAGTTCACCTATGCGCCCGATCCGAGCTGGTGCCGCATCATCGAGTTCTACTGCCCGAGCTGCGGCACCATGGTCGAGAACGAATACCTGCCGCCCGGTCATCCGCTGACGCGCGACATCGAACTCGACATCGACCAGTTGAAGCAGCGCCACGCCCAGGGGGAGGCCAAGTAACGATGCGACGGGTCAGCGTGGATATCGGCGGCACCTTCACCGACTGTTTTCTTGCCTACGATGGCAAGTACGTCGAGGCCAAGGCGCTCACCACTCATCACAATCTCGCCTCCGGCTTCATGGAGGCCCTGGGCAACGCCTGCGGCGAGCTCGAACTGTCGGTGCGGGACGTGCTCTCCACCGTCGACGCGGTGCGCTACGCCACCACCCTCGGCACCAATGCGCTGATCGAGCGCAACGGCCCGCGCGTCGGGCTGGTGACCACCGCCGGCTACGAGTCGTCCGTGCCGCTGATGCGTGCGCGCGGCTATGGCGACGGTCTCGGTCACGCTGAGCAGACCGATCTGCCGGGCGCCGACCGGCCGAAGCCGCTGGTGCCGATCCCCATGATCGTCGGCATCCGCGAACGCATCGACTACAAGGGTACGGTGTGCCTGCGGGTCGATGACGAGGACGTGCGTCGCCAGGTGCGCAAGCTGGTCGACCAGGGCTGCCAGGCCTTCGTCGTCGCGCTGGTCAACGCGGTGGTGAACCCGGCCCACGAGAAGGAAATCGAGCGCATCATCCTGAGCGAGTACCCGACCCACGTGCTCGGTGGCCTGCCGATCGTGCTGTCGCACCGCGTGGCCGGGCGCAAGGCAGAGTACTCGCGCACCATGTCCGCCGTGCTCGACGCCTACCTGCACGACCAGATGTACCACGGCATGTCGACGCTCGAAGTGGCGCTGCGCCAGAACGGCTACGCGCGCCCGATGCTGCTGGTCCACAACACCTCGGGCATGGCGCAACTGAACTCCACGCATTCGCTGCAGACCATTCATTCCGGGCCGGTGGCGGGCCTCGAAGCGACCGGCTACCTCGCGGGCCAGTTCAAGGAGCCGAACGTCATCGCCACCGACATGGGCGGCACGTCCTTCGACATCGGGCTGGTGACCGCCGACGGCGTCAAGTTCTACGACTTCAACCCGGTCATCGACCGCTGGCTGGTGTCGACGCCCATGACCTACCTGCACACGCTGGGCGCGGGCGGCGGCTCGATCGCGCGCTACGACCGGCTGTGGGGCGCGGTCGAGGTCGGGCCCGAATCGGCGGGGTCGGATCCCGGCCCGGCCTGCTACAGCCGTGGCGGCAAGCTGCCGACCACCACCGATGCGAACCTGGTGCTGGGCTATCTCGACGAGAACAATTACGCCGGCGGTACCATCAAGCTCAATCGCCGGCGCGCCGAGCGCGCCATCGAGGAGTACGTGGCCAAGCCGGCCGGCCTGTCGCTGATCGACGCGGCCAAGGCCATCAAGCGCAAGGTCGACGCCAACATGGCCTCGGCCATCTTCAAGGAAGTGGCGGTCAAGGGCTACAACCCGAAGAACTTCGTCATCCTCTCCTACGGCGGCGGCGGCCCGATCCACGCCTGCGGCTATGCCAGCGAAATCGGCGTGGCCAAGGTGCTGATCCCGCCGTTCAGCTCGGTGTTCTCGGCGCTCGGCGCCGGCAACATGAACCAGCTGCACATCCACGAGAAGTCGCTGTACCTGATGCTCTACGACGCGACCTTCCGTACCGTGCTGTCGGACTACACGGTGTTCAACGACACGGTGGCGGAGCTCGAGGAACGCGGCCGCGATGACCTCATCCGCCAGAACGTGCCGCTGGACCAGATTCGCACCCGGGTCGAACTCGACATGCGTTACGGCAACCAGCTCGCGCAGATCAGCGTGACGAGTCCCATCACGCGACTCAGCCAGCCGCAGGACATCATCACCCTGCTGGATCGCTTCAGCACCAACTACGCCCAGCGCTTCGGCGAGGGCAGCCAGGCGCCGGAGGCGGGAGTGCGCATCAACGTCATCCGCGTGGTGTCCTACGTCGAACACGACAAGCTGACCTTGACCCGGTCCACCGCGAGCGATCCGGCCCGGCCGGTGGCGCGCACCGAGAGACCCTGCCATTTCCCGCAGCTCGCCGAGCCGATGATGACCCCGGTGTACGACCACACCGCGGTGACGGACGGCATGTCAGTGCCCGGACCGGCGCTGATCGAAACGCCGCGCACGACCTACCTGGTCGAGCCTGGGTGGACCTTGACCATGGGGCTGATGGGCTCCGCGGTGATGGTGAAGAACGCTTAAATCAATCGCAGCCTCGCGCGCGGGAGAAGAGACATGGGTGGTGATCAGGAAAAGTCGGTCATCGAGAAATTCCTGGAAGACAACGTGCTGTTCCTCGGGCCGGACCCGGAGATCATGGAGAGCCACCAGATGGCGCCAGTCTCCGCGCGCGAGACCGAGGCCATGGCGGCGTTCAACAATCCCGAC
Organism: Gammaproteobacteria bacterium; assembly: GCA_050186725.1. GTDB lineage: Bacteria > Pseudomonadota > Gammaproteobacteria > JADJYF01. The sequence goes on from JBFWYG010000012.1 coordinate 14,928, forward strand.
CAGGTGAACCTGGTGCGCCACAAGCTGCAGACCGCCTGCAACGAGTCGTTCGACATGGTCGAACAGATGGGCGCGGCGCCGGGCGCAAAGTGGGGCGACCTGATCTCGGGCGTGTGGACCGCGCAGGGCGACCTGGCCATGGCCAGCATGGGCGGCGTGCTGATCTTCTCGGTGCTCACCCAGCACCCGGTGAAGTTCATCCTGAAGTACTGGAAGGATGATCCGACGGTCGGCATTCGCCCCGGCGACATCTTCATGCACAACGACGCGCGCTACGGCAACATCCACAACACCGACCAGAGCCTGATCATCCCGGTGTTCCACCAAGGCGAGCTGATCTGCTTCACCGGCGCCATCGTGCACGAGGGCGAGAACGGCGCCTGCGAGCCGGGCGGCATGCCCTCGGCGGCGGAATCGCCGTTCGATGAAGGCCTCAAGATGTCGCCGTTCAAGGTCGGCGAGAACTACGAATTCCGCCGCGACATCATGACCTTCCTGCAGAACTCGGTGCGCGAGCCCAAGCTGCAGCTCGAAGGCATGAAGTCCAAGCTGTTCGCCGCGATGCGCATGGAATCCCGGGTGCGCGACGCCATCGAGGAATACGGCGTGCAGGCCGTCATCGCCACCCTGCGCAAGACCCTGCTCGACACCGAGCAGGAGACCCGCCGACGCCTGTCCACCTGGCCGGACGGCATCGTGCGCACCAATCTCTTCGCCGACGGCACGCTGCGCGAGAACTGCCTGATCAAGATCCGTTGCGAACTGGAGAAGCGCGGTGACGAGCTCATCATCGACTTCCGCGGCTCGTCGCCCGAGTTCCTGAACCGGGCCAACAACACCGTGCTGGCATCGCTGAAGGGCATGCTGGCGCAGGAGTTCCTGAGCTTCGTGTGGCCGGATCTGCCGCGCAACCAGGCGGTGTTCGCGCCCATCAAGCTGCGCACCGACAAGCGTTCGGCGCTGCACTGTTCACCGGACGCGCCGAACGCGCAGAGCATGATGACCTTCTTCCCGAGCTTCACCGCCGTGCAGATTGCGGTGCCGAAGTTTCTCTACAGCGCGGGCCATCGCGCCACCGATGTCATCGCCGGCTGGTACAACATGATCGTCACCTTCATCTACGGTGGCGTGAACCAGTACGGCGAGCTGGTCGGCAACGTGTGCGCCGACCTGAACGGCATGGGCGGCGCGGCGCGGTGGAACCGCGACGGCGAGCATTCCATCGCGCCGATCTTCGCGCCCATGGCCGACATCGGCGAGCAGGAACTGATCGAGGAAGAGGTGCCCCTGCTGAAGGTGGTGCCGCACCGCCTGATGCGCGACGCCAACGGTTTCGGCAAGTTCCGCGGTGGTCATGGCTACCAGCAGATCGCGACCATGAAGGATTCCTCCATGTGGGGCTTCATGTGCTGCTCCATCGGCTCCAAGTTCCCGACCACCATGGGCATCTTCGGCGGCTACGCGCCGGGCTGCTACCCGTTGTGCAAGGTGCGCGGCGTGAACGTCTTCGAACAGATGGAGGACAACCGCGACCTGCTGCGCTTCACGGTCGAGGAGATCATGAACGAGCAGCCTTTCCCGGGAGGGCGCTACACCACCCACCACATGGGCTTGCAGCTCGAGTTCGCCCAGCCGGGTGAGCTCTACATGATTACGCAGGGCTCGGGCGGCGGTTACGGCGACGTGCTCGAGCGCGAGCCGGAGGAAGTGGCCCGCGAGTACCTCGACGAACTCATCTCTATGAACACCGTGAACAACATCTACCACGTGGTGCTCGACGCGGAGAGCGGCGCGGTCGACCAGGCGGCCACCGCGGCCAGGCGCCAGGCCGAGCGCGACAAGCGCAAGCGGCTCGGCAAGCCCTACAAGGAGTTCGTCAAGGCATGGGAGACCGAGCATCCGCCCGAGCACCTGCCGTACTACGGCTCGTGGAAGGACAAGGCGCTCATTTATCGCGGCTCGCGCCACGACACCTGCCCCGCCGACGCCATCGTGCCGGTGATGATGCGTGACCCCAAGGACGTGCGCATCGAACAACTGGAAGCGGAGCTCACGGCCCTGCGCGCCCAGGGCAAAGGCTGAGGCGCCAGTTCGTGAGCCTGTTCAAGTCGTGGTTGAGCGCGCGTGACACGCGCCTGCGCTGGATCGACTTCGAGGTCTACGCGCGGCGCGTGTTTGCCAACGATCCCGCCGATTGGTACGGCGACGCAACGCGCTATGCCGCGACGCTCATGCAGGCGCAGGGGGTGATTTCGTCCGACGCACTGATCCTCGACCTCACCGCGCCATTCGTTGCGGGACTGGGCGCGCGGGACGCGGCGCAGGTGCTCGCGCGCCTGGGCGAGGCGGCGCCCCAGGATTTCTTCGCCGATGCATTCGCCGCGTTGGCGCATCGCTTCGAGGGCCGCATCGACCTGGTGCTCAAGCTGCAGGCGCCCTGGGACCTGGTAGGCGGCGGGCAGCCGGACTTCGATGCGCTCGATGATGTCGGCAGCGCGCTCGCCACCTGCATCCGGCGCTTCGCCGATCGCCCGGTGACGGCGCTGCTGCTGGAGACGGCGCGCGTCACGCCCTTGTCGGCAGACGAAGTGGACGCCTACGAACCGCTGTTGGGCGCCGCGCGTCACTATGGCTGGTCGACCGCGCTGGCGCTCCCCGCCGACGCGACGGGCATGGTGCAGGGCGAGGGGCTCGATCTCGACCTCGTGCTGTGGCCCGCCCGGCCGGTCGCGAACCTGCCGCGAGAGACGCGTCCCGCGACCGGCGGTGGACTCGATGACGCCGTGTGGCGGGGCGGCGCGCTCCCCGAATCCGACGCGGCGCTGCTCTTGTACGGATCGATTCCGGTTGACGCCACGCCGGAGGTGGTCGCTTCAGTCGCGCGCGCGCTGCAGGCGTGACACGGCGCGGTGCGCGCCGCGTTCGGCCAGGTTGCCGGCGGCCAGCTCTTCGGGGGTGAGCGCCGCGAGCAGCATGCGGTAGAGTTCGTCGAACGCTTCGGAAATCGTCAGGTCGGTGGCGTCGTAGAAGTCCGGTTCGCGCAGGCGATTGATGCTCGCGAACACCACCTCGGCGACGAAGGCGGTCGGAATGTCGCGAAACTCGCCCTGCTGCACGCCGGCGTCGATGATGCGTTTCAGACCGTCCACCCGCTTGCGCACATGCTCCTGCCACAGCACCCGGGCCGGTGGCCAACGATGGATGTCGGCGATGGTGGTGGGACTCAGCCTTTCGGCCGCCCGCACGCCGACCTGCAGATAGGCATACATGCGCAGGTGGGCGTCGCCGGCACTCTCGGTAGCGCGGCCCGCTTCCTCGCGAATGCGCGCGAAGAAGCGATCGAGTACCAGCAGAACCAGTTCGCGCTTGCTCGGCGCCAACTCGTACAGCGTGCGCTTCGAACAACTCAGTCGCTGTGCGATCTCGGACACGCCGAGTTCGGCGAACCCTTCGCGCAGGACCATGTCCTCCAGGGCGTCGAGGAGTTCAGCGCCGCGCTTGCTGGGCGTCGGGCCGCGACGCGGCCGGTGCGAGGTCTTGTTCACCGTCGATTCTTGGTATTCCGCAGGACCGCATGATAGCCGATGGCGCGGTCGGCTCCGCGTGCCGGCAGGCGGTCTTTCGGCAAGTCGTGACGCTCACCGATGGTGGTTCAGATTTCCTAGGAAAATGAGTCGGTTGACACTCGTGGGTCACGCCCCTATAGTCCCTGGGCCCGCGGCGGGCGAGGGGTATTTGCTACCACCGTTACGGTAACTCACGCTGCCGGTGGAATCTGTGATAATTCGTGCGCTCGAGGCGCGGCCTACCGCCACGCTCGCGAGGGTTTTGCGCCGACGGCGGGGGATGTATCGCAGCGTTCGGTGCTGCTCCAGAAGATCGAAAAAAAGGGTTTGTCCGGCTGCCGCCCGACATGGGCTGCGCGGCTGGGCCAGGGGAGTCAAATCAATGAAGAGCCGAAGCTTCAGCCGAAGCGGCTGTCAGCGCGGGCCGCGTGCCCGCTCAGGTCATTTGCGTGGCGTGCCGCGCGCGGGCCGCCACTCGTAATCCGTCCATTCATTCTTTGCAGTCGAGTCTTAACACAATGAACAAGCTCATTCGCTTCAGCCGTCGTTACGCGCCCTTGGCGGCCATGCTGTCCTGCTCGGTCCTGTTCGGCAGCCCGGTGCTGGCCGAAGACGCGCCGGCCGAGGCCGCGCCGGCAGCAGCGCCGGCCGCGCCCGCGGCTCCGGAGGCGGCCGCCGATGCGACCATCGAACTCATTCGCCAGGGTATCCCGCACGACGCCCTGTTCGCATTGGACATGAAGGGCGAATGGGGCCTTGCCGTCGGCAATTTCGGCCTGATGCTCGAGACCAAGGATGGCGGCGCGAAGTGGGAAACGCTGCCGGCCAAGACCTCGCTCGGATTGCTCGGCGTCAAGCGCGCCGGTGATCACACTGTCGTGGTGGGGCAGCAGGGCTTCGTGCTCACCAAGACCGGCGACGGGGAGTGGCAGGAGGTCAAGAGCGGCCTCGACAAGCGCCTGCTCAACGTGGACATGAACGAGGCCGGACTGACCATCGCTGTGGGCGAGTTCGGCTACATCGCCCGTTCCAAGGACCACGGCGCCACCTGGGAGGCGCTCACCATGGAATGGACCGACTTCAACGAGGAAGGCTACGAGCCGCACCTCTACGGCGTGCTGGTGACGCCGGAAGGCTCGGTCATGGTGGCCGGCGAATTCGGCCTCATCCTGCGCTCCGACGATGGTGGCGATACCTGGCGCGCCGTGCACAAGGGCGAGGAATCGGTCTTCTCGCTCTCCATGGCGCGCGACGGCAGCAACACCGGCTACGCCGTCGGTCAGGAGGGCATGGTGCTGAAGACCGCGGACGGCGGCCAGAACTGGGAACGCGTGCAGTCCGGCACCGATGCCAACCTGCTCGGCTCCTGGTCGGGCAACGGCGAAGTGGTCATTGTCGGCATTCGCCAGATGCTGCGCTCGAGCGACGACGGCGCGACCTTCACTGTCTCGCAGGACCCCGGCATCATCCGCACCTGGTTCCAGGGCATCGCCGCGGGCGTGTCCGAGACCAAGGCGGGCGAACGCGGCTTCCTGCGCCAGCAGAACGTGTTCATCGCCGGATACCGCGGCTCCATCGCCCGCGTCGTCAAGTAGGCTTCCAACGCCTCCCACGGGCCTTCAGGACGCGGCCGCTCGCTCGGCCGCGTCCGCGCTCTCTCCTGACTCTTCCGCGCCTCGCCACGGCCGAGCACCGGCCAGACCAAGCCCCCTGCTTCGTTCCGGCCCGCACAGCCGTTGTGTCGTCTGCGCAACGGACTAGCCCGGTCTGTCGCCCTTTTCCCGAACTTTTGACACCAAAGCGTTGACAAGCGCCCTACGCATGGGCGCTAATACTCAGTGAATGAATATTCATTCGAGAATGAACCCTCATTCTTTTATCGAACGTAGCAAATCCGCAACAAAACAGCGGGCACGGTCGACCCGGGGTTCAAAAACGATTGTTGGGGTTACCGAGGAGAGTCGAGTGAAGAAGCACAGTTTCGCCGACATTCTGATGGCCGGAGGCGTCGCGAGCGGTTTGCTGTTCGCCGGCACTGCGTCCGCCATCGAGTGGAATGTCACCGGCCTGGTACGCCAGGAGATTGCGTACAGCCTGAATTCGGATGGCAATCCGAACAACACCATGGACGACGTGTTCAACGACCGCATCACGCCGAACGTCACGCACGCCAATTTCGGCGATGCCGCCGGTTCCGCGGCCGCCATCGCCGCCAACCCGAATTTCTTCCTGCCAGGCCCCGGCTTGGCCAACTCTCGCGCCCGCGCCAGCGCCGACCACGCCGCTCCGGGTGTGGTCAACATCGGTGGCCAACTGTTCGCGCCGGCGGGCCTCAACACCAGTTCGCCGGTGGACTGCCAGTTCTCCCAGCAGCGCGCCATTGCCTCCGGCTCCGCCGGGTTCGGCCCGAACATCGGTGGCTTCGCGACCTTCCCGGGCGCGCTGTGCCCGAACGGCGGCGGCTCCCCGCAGGCCGGTGGCAACCAGTTCGCCAAGGCCGGCAAGGTCCCGACCGGGGACTTCTCGCTCGGCCAGAACGACTCGATGAACTTCAACATGTTCAACTCGCGAGTCGAGATTGACGTGCAGGCCAAGTTCAACGACGAGTTCGCTGCCTACATGAAGGCGCGCGTCTACTACGACGGCACCCGTCACTTCACCGACGGCAAGATCGGCGACAGCTTCCGCAACCCGGTGTGGAGCAACCGCCGTGGTTCGCTGCTCGAAGTCAACACTCCGGACGCGATGCTCGACCTGCCGGCCTTCTACCTGGACTGGAACCGCGGGCCGCTGTGGCTGCGCGCCGGCAACCAGGTCATCGCCTGGGGTGAGGCCTACTTCTTCCGCACCATGGACCTCGCCAACGGCCTCGACCTGCGCCGTCACCTGACGCTTGGCCCGGGCGCCGAGGAATACCAGGACCAGCGCATCGCGTCGCCGGGTCTGCGCATGTCCTACACCTTCAACAACGGCTACGAGCTCGACGCCTTCGTGCAGATGTTCCAGCCGTCGCTGCTGCCGGGGCAGAACACCGCCTACAACCTGATCACCGACGACGTCTACCTGAACGAGCAGGCCGGCTTTAAGGACGCGCGCGGTTCGCTGAACTTCGGCGCGCGCATGACCATGCCGTTCTCCGAGCAGTTCACCGGTATCGTGGGCTTCGTCAATCGTCGTAATCCCGATGGCGTGTTCCGCAATGTCGATGCGCCGACCGTGCACCAGGGCCTGATCAACACCGGCTGCGTCAACAAGTTCAACGACACGCTGAACTTCCTGAACGGTGGCAATGGTCTGCAGAACGCGGCGGCTTTCGGCTTCCCGACGTTCGACAAGCGCGCGCGCACGATGGAAAACGGCTGTGGATCGGCGTTCGCGCCGGACACCAACGCCGCGACTTCGATCAACTACTGGTCGAACATCGCCGCGGGCCGCATCGACAACGCGAACTACCTGCGTCACATCATCAACGACTTCCCGGCCTCGCGCTGGGCGGTGCGTGACATCTTCAACTTCGGTGACGAACTCACCTTTGTCGACGCGATGCGCACGCTGGAAGGTTTCCGCTCGTCCTTCGGGCCGTTCACCCAGTGGATCGGCCGCGAGTTCAAGCGTGAATGGGTCGCGATAGTTGGCGGCAACTACGTGGTCGAATCCGACAACGAACTGCTCGACCAGCTGATCATCCGCGGTGAAGTGGCGGTGACGCCGAACAAGCGGCTGACCACCGACCTCTCGTGGGATTACAAGGAAGTGACCGACGTGGTCTCCGCCCTGATCCTCGAGAAGTACATGCGCTTCTCAGAGGCCTTCCCGGCGACCTACATGGTGTTCCAGTGGATGCATCGCACCTCGACCGACATGTTCGGCCGCGATCTCGACAAGAACAACATGCGCGGTATCGGTGACTTCATCGACGCCGAGACTGGTGCGTTCAAGCCGGCGGCCTTCGATCCCGAAGCCCTTAAGCCGCGCGGCAGCGCCAACGCCGACTACGTGGTGTTCGCCTTCCAGCAGCCGTTCCCCAACCTGATCTGGCGCTTCGACATGTCGCTCCTGATCGACACGGCGGGCGGCTACCTGGTGCAGCCGGGTGTGCGCTACCGGCCGTCGGCCAACTGGCAGTGGGATCTCTACGCGACGATGATCGGTTCGCCCGGTGGCAACAACGACACCATCACCGAGACCATCGACTTCGCCGACGAGATGTTCGTGCGCGCGACCTATTTCTTCTGAGTCCAGACTCGGAAGATGCAGAAAGAGCCGGCCTAGTGCCGGCTCTTTTTTTGTGGCCCTGTCCCCTCCCGAAAACGCACTTCACACCCGCTGCGGTGCCCAAAAACCCCTTCTTTCAAGCCCCCCTGGGGCGCTTTTTGATCTTTACGAATTAGATACTTGGGCGAATGTTGCGGTGCGGCTACATGTGGCTCGAATGGACGTTCTAACTCGCTGAAATTCGGAAATCTGTCGTTGCTTCGCAACAACAAGGCCGAAAAAATGATGGGGAAATGCCTAAAGCCGGCCGCTAAAGGCATTGACAGCGCCCCCCAAACCGGTACGTAATGGCAACGTAGCCGGTGGGGCCGGCGCGAACGTTCTCATTTGTACCGGATTAACAACGTCAGATTGTCGTCTCGGTGCTACTGGGGTTCCAAAAAAGAGACATGTTTTCAGAGGAGAGCGGGAGTGAAGAAATACGCAATCGCGCAAATGCTCATGGCGGGTGGCCTGGCCGGCGGCGTCCTATATGCCGGCCCGGCGTCGGCGATCGACTGGAATTTCACGGGTTTCGTCCGTCAAGAAATTGCCTACAGCCTGAACTCGGACGGCAACGTGAACAACGAGATGGACGACCCGTTCATCGATCGGATTCACCCGCACATTACCCACGCGAACTTCGGTGACGATGCCACCAGCGCGGCGGTAATCGCCGCGAACCCCGACCTCTTCGTCGCAGGTGCTGGCAATGCCAACTTCCGCGCCGGCGCCTCCACCTACTGGGGTGACCCGGACGTGTTCGACCCGGCCGTGCGTCGCGCCCGCGGTTACGGCCTCGGTGGTTCGGGCAATCGGTCCTTTGCGGCGGGCTCCCCCGTTGACCTCCGCGGCACGGCGGGCAACGCGCGCCTGATGGCTGCCGGTGGCAACACCTCCTCGCCAGTGGACTGCCATCTGAGCCAGGTTTCGGCCATCGCCGCCGGCGCGAACCGTGGCAACCTCGGTTTCGGCCCGAACATCGGCGGCTTCACTGCCTTCCCCGGCGTGCTCTGCCCGGCCCCGGCGGGCCGCGCGCAGCGTCTGCCCGGTGGCTCCTCGACCCTGAACGCGGCCGGCCCGGTGGTCGACACCGGCGCCTTCGGTGCCGCCAAGGTCAAGGGTGGCAAGGTGCCGCCCGGCAGCCTGCAGCTCGACGCCGAAGACTCGATGAACTTCAACCTGTTCAACACGCGTCTCGAGTTCGACATCCAGGCGAAGATCAACGACGAATTCTCCGCCTACATGAAGACGCGTATCTACTACGACGGTACGCGCCACTTCACCGACGGCAAGATCGGCGACAGCTTCGGGGCTGGACGTTTCAACCAGGGCATGTGGGGCGGCCGTCGCCAGACGCTGCTCGAGTGGAACTCGCCCGACGCCATCGTCGACCTGCCGGCCTTCTACCTCGACTGGAACCGTGGTCCGCTGTGGCTGCGCGCCGGTAACCAGGTCATCGCCTGGGGTGAGGCGTACTTCTTCCGCACCATGGACGTGGCCAACGGCCTCGACCTGCGTCGTCACCTGACCCTGGGGCCGGGTGCCGAGGAGTACCAGGACCAGCGCATCGCCTCGCCGGGCCTGCGCCTGTCCTACAGCTTCAACAATGGCTACGAGCTCGACGCCTTCGTGCAGCTGTTCAACCCGACCGTGCTGCCGGGCCAGAACACGGCTTACAACCTGATCCCGACTTCGGGCGGCCGTCTGAACGATCGTGCCGGTTACGACGATGCGCGTGGGTCGCTGAACTACGGCATGCGCATGACCATGCCGTTCACCGAGCAGTTCACCGGTATCTTCGGTGTGGTCAACCGCCGCAACCAGGATGGCGCGTTTCGCCACGTCGACACGCCGGCGGTCAGCAACGGCCGCATCAACACCGGCTGCTTGAACCAGTTCAACGACACGGCGAACTTCCTCTCCGGCGGCCAGGGCGACGCGCTGGCCAAGGCGGTGTTCGGCATGCCGACGCTGGACCGTCGTTTCCGCAACCAGGAGAACGGTTGCGGTTCGCCCTTCTTGCCGGATCCGCGCAGCTCCAATTCGCTGCAGCACTTCCAGGGCGTCTCGAAGGCACGTATGCACCAGCTGGGTTACGTGCAGCACGCGATCAACGGGTTCCCCGCGGCACAGTGGGCGGTGCGTGACATCTTCAACTTCGGCGACGAAATGAACTTCGTCGACATCTACCGCACGACTGAAGGATTCCGCAGCTCCTTCGGCCCCTTCATCGGCTTTGTGGGCCGCGAGTTCAAGCGCGAGACCATCTTCATGGTCGGTGGCAACTATGTCGTGGAGTCGGATAACGACCTGCTCGACCAGTTGATCATCCGCGGTGAAGTGTCGGTGACGCCGAACAAGCGCGTCACCAACAACTTGTCGCAGCAGTTCACCAAGCTCGATGACGTGGTCTCCGCCCTCATCCTCGAGAAGTACTACCGCTTCTCCGATGCGTTCCCGGCGACCTACATGGTGTTCCAGTGGATGCACCGTACGGCCACCGACCTGTTCGGTCGTGACCTGGACAACAATGGCACCAAGGGTGTCGGGCACTTCATCGACGACGAGACCGGTCACTTCAAGCCGGCGGCCTTCGATCCGAAGGAGATCCAGCCCGATGGTAATGCCAACGCTGACTACGTGGTGTTCGCGTTCCAGCAGCCGTTTCCGAACCTGGTCTGGCGTCTCGACGCCGCGGTGCTCATCGACACCGCCGGCGGCTACCTGTTCCAGCCGGGCGTTCGTTACCGGCCGTCGGCCAAGTGGCAGTGGGACCTCTACGCGACCCTCATCGGTTCTCCGGGCGGGAATAACGACACCATCACCGAGACGCTCGACTTCGCTGACGAAATGTTCGTCCGAGCGACCTACTACTTCTAAGAAGCAGCGTCGAGCAGAGAAAGAGCCGGCTTCGTGCCGGCTCTTTTTTTTGTTTTGTCGCGCCCGCCCAGCGCCCGCCGACGTTAGGCAGGTGCTGTTGCACCGCAGTGCGCCCTTTCCGCTTGGCCTCAGAGGCGCTGTGAGCAACGCATGCCGACCCAAACAGCCGCAGCGCATGAGACGAGGCGTGACATGACTGAACTGCTGCTTCCCAGCCGGTCCTTGGACCGGCTGGCGTCGCCGGGGAGTGGTGCGCAAGCACTGAGAGCCGTCGCCGCCAGTGGCGCAGCCCGCTCCGTGGCGCGGGCTGGGTGTGGCTCGGCGGCCGTCTTCGCGGGTCGCACGAACTAGCTGTTCCGCAATATCGGTCAGGTGAGATGGAAGTCGGGTGACGTTTCGATATCGATGGGTTTACCAGAACTCGTCAATGTCAGAAGAGGTCACCCGATGGAAGGAAGTCTACCAGGCCTGCACTGCGGGATGCGCTGGCGTCTCGTTCGTCTGGTGCGGCGCAGCCCGCCGTGGCGCGCTCGTGGCCAGGCGCGCCTCGGCGTCATTGATGCTGGCCCGGGGCGGGACGGTGTCAGGCATCGACCGTGCCCCGGCGGCCGCCCGCTCGTCGGTGAAAAGCAAGAATACCGACCTGTTCTTGCGCCTGCTCGAAGCGGTCGAGGCGGCCTATCCCGCCAGCGTACGCCACCTCGACGTCGTGCTCGACAAGTACGGGGCCACCGCAGTCGAGTCGCGCGCGCCTGGTTGCACCACCATCCACGCATCTCCTTGTGCTTCCTGTCCGTCTACCATGCCTCGGTCAAAGTCGTAGTGCGACCCTGGAAGGCCATGCACGACACCACCATCGCTACACAACATTCGAGCAACTCATGAGCGCCGTGCGACGCCTTCTTCTTGTCGTTCAATCCTTCCCAAGAGCTAAAGCATGCGCCGGCAACGGCATGACGGACGGCCCGATGATTGAACTCGTATATTCAGGGCCTTGCGGGCCAGGCTGTCAGCCGCCAATGACGGACTTGACCATTCTGCACTCAGGCAACGTCCGCTAAAGCTTCCGTGTCCAGTCCATAAAGTGCTGCGACGTTATCGTGAAGCACGAGGTCTCTCTCGCTCTCGGACAAATGAGCGGTCTGCTCGGCAATGATTCGCTGTGACCACGGCCAGGTCGAGTCCGAGTGGGGGAAATCATTTGCCCACAGCATGCGCTCAAGGTTTACGTGGTCCTTGAATCGAAACGCGGTAAAGTCGTCTTGGAAGGTGAAGTAGATGTGGTCGCGGAAATATTCACTCGGTTTGCGCTCCAACTCGCGACCTCGCATCCAATGGCGGTGGCGGTCATAGGCATGGTCCATGCGATACATGAAATGAGGAATCCAGCCGCCATCGGCTTCAGCCGATACAATTTTTAGTTTGGGATGACGCATAAAGATGCCGTCAAAAACGAACATGCTCATCAAGTCTTGGTTGCCGCGTACTATTGACATGAATGAGTTGATCTTGGATCCACGAAAACCTCGTGATAACCCTTCACCCGAAGTCAGAATGTGGAAACTCGGCACCAGTTCGAGCTCGACCATCGCGGCGAAGAACTCCGTATAGCTTTCGTGATTGTAATCTTCGACGGTACCTGGCAGCCCCGGCAGCATCACACCTTTGAAGCCGAGCGTCTTAATTGCCTCGAGTTCGCGAATACCGCTATCTGGGGTTCTTACCGCACACTGCCCGAGACCTACGAGTCGGGCTGGATAGGCTGCGCAAAATTCGGCGAGCCAACGATTGTAGGCTTCCATGGATGCCTGCTTGAGTCCGAGATCCGGAATGTTGCAAATTTCCATACCCACGGACGGATAAATGATTTCGGCCGCGATACCATCACGCACCTGATCGGCGATCCTTGCTTGGGGATCCCATCCGCCGCGATGCAGATTTTCAAAAACGGCGCCCTCTGCAGACAGTTCCTCTGCTGACTTCCCGGCAGCGGACACCAGCGACATTGGGATGGGATGCTTACTTCCTTCGATCTGGAACATGTCGCCCCGTTTGGCGTCGTGAACGAGGCGCGGAGCACGATCACGAAACATTGGGTCGATGTAGTCGACATAGCAGTTCGGCGGTTCGCAGACGTGGCTGTCCGCTGAGATGATAGGTTTGGCCATGGTTCTACTCCTGGCAGTGCTGGAGCGGACTCGGGAAGGGAGAATCGTGTCTCACCTTACCGAGCGTTCCGGTGGCAGGTGGCATGACATTGAGCTCGCTCGATGTGTGCATCGATTAACTTGACCCCGTCGTGCCGAATCAGCGACTTCCGCGTCGGGCAATCGAGGTGCACGTCAACTCCAGCGCGCTTCGACGGCTGGTTGACGCTGACTGATCGCAGGCCGTGCCGACCTCATCGGACAGGCATCCGCCGACGCGGATGGCGGATGCCTGTCCAAGGTACTTCAGCCGGCGCTGGCAAGTCTCTCGTTGAGAGAGTTCCAACGATTCAGTCGCAATAATTGTCCAGGCGTCGCGTTGGTGCACTCACCGTCCTTGAACGTGACCACGCCGTTCACCATTATCCAGCGATAACCTTCTGCACGTTGCACTCGCCGCCACTCATTAGCCGGGAAATCCCGAGCCACCTCATAGTCGACTTCGGGCACGCGGCGCAGGTTCTGATAGTCGTAGACCACGATGTCCGCCGGCGCACCGACGCGAAGGAAGCCGCGATCAAGGAAGCCCGCCGCTTGCGCCGGCAGGTAGCTGAGACGGTAGTGCGCCTGCTCGAGCGTCAGCTGGCCGGTCTCGCGTACGAGCCACGCGATCATGTCGGTGGGAAATGATCCACCCGTAAAGAACTTGGTGTGGGCGCCGCCGTCGGAAATGCCGGGGATCACGTACTGGCAACGGGCCAGTTCGCCAACCTTGTTGGGATCGAGACTGGCGAGATCGTTGGTCCGAAAGACGACCTTGAGATCGCCGGCGAGCGCTATGTCGAGCATCGCCTCAATGTGGTGCTTGCCTTCTGTGGCCGCGATATCGCAGAGCTTGCGGCCGACGTAGTGCGAAAGTTCTGGATGGTCGGGCGTCTCTTGCACGATCAGCAGTTCAATTGGGCCGCCGACACCGGAGGTCACCAGGCTCGCCTCCTCAGCGATCATCTGCTTGCGCATCTCGGGGTCGGAAAGCTTTGCCACGCGCTCTTCGTGAGTGCCTTGGGTGGCGTTGTTCCATGCAGGGCTCGAGTCGTACAGATTCCAGTGTTCGAGCGTGAAATGGAATGGAGCGCGCACGGTGACGGCCTGTCCATAAACCTGCAGGCCTCGTTCGAAGCAGTTAGTCAGCCAGGCGATCGCACGCTTGTGCACATCGTCACAGCCCGGGTCGTCCATCGCCAGGACGGCATTGAACAACACCGGACGGTTGGAGCGCCGGGCAATTTCCTCCACGACTCGGCGGTCTTCAGGATTGGCATTGCGGACCGGATCGCCGTCAGTGGCGTTGATGATTTCGATAAAGCCTTCGCCCCGCTCGCGCAGCACGTCGGCAAACGCGTACAGGGTTTCAGGAGATACCAAATCCGTCGGCATCGGGGTGCCGTCGTAATCGGCTTGGATGGAGTGTGCGCCCAAGCGCTGGCAGCTCCAGCCCATCATGCCTGCATCCATTGCCTCGTTGATGAGGCGTTTCAGCTCGCCCATTTCGTCCGCGGTGGGTTCGCGCCCCGCCTTCGCATCCTCGAGGCCGAGAACATGCACGAGTAGCGGATTCAGCGGCACGTAGTTGAGAAGATTGACTCCCTTCGGCAAGCGCTCGAGATGATCCATCCATTCTGGTAGCGTTTCCCAATCCCAATCGAGTCCCATGCCTTCGACCATGGACTCATAAGGGATCTGCTCAGTCCGCGTCATCATGTGCAGCAGCCGCTCGCGTTTGTCCGGTGTGGCCGGGGCGAAGCCGAAACCGCAGTTTCCGATGGCGACCGAGGTGACACCGTGCCAACCCGAGATCGTGCAGTACGGGTCCCAGTGGATCTGGGCGTCGTAATGGGTGTGCAGGTCGACGAAGCCGGGCGCGACGATGAGTCCACTGGCGTCAATGACTTGCGCTCCCGCAGTGTCATCAACTTTACCAATTTTGGCGATGCGACCACCACGAATGGCGACATCGCCGCGGAAGCGCGGCAGTCCGGTGCCGTCGATGATGGTGCCGTTCTTGATAACAGTATCGTATTGAGCCATTTGTATCTCCCCTTGGGCCGCGTCAGGCGGCCGAGCGCTGATGTTCCGAGCAGGGTCGATCATGTCTGACTGAAGGGCTATCGAGTTTGCTTGACGCGACACAGACTTTGCATTTAGTGTCATTCCAGTGGGTATTGAGAACGCCGTCCTCGTTAGCGGTAGCCTGATTGGGGCACGGGAGCTGCTTGCCGAACTGGGCGTGGATTCGGACACTGTGGCGCGTGAAGCAGGCCTGTCGGCGCGCGTGTTCGATGATCCCGGGCTGTACGTCCAAGCGGGGCGTCTGATTGACTATCTGGAGTTGGCCGCCATCGCGAGTCAGCGTCCGGATTTCGGCTTGCTTCATGCCCGTCGCCTGCCGCTGGGCATGCTTGGTGCGGGCTGGACGATCATGCGCGCGGCGAACACCATCGACGAAGCGCTGCACGACTTCGTGCGGCTGTACAGCCTGTACACAGACGCTGGGACTCTGCGCGCGCATCGCGACGGCGACGGCCTGTGGGTGGTGTCCTCGTTCTTGCCGGTTGGTCGCCTCGGGTGCACGCAGGCCGTCCTGCTGACACTCGGCTGCATCTGCCTTTTCGTGCGCGAAAATCAGCGGCACACGTGGCAGCCGCGGCGAGTAGAGCTACAGCTTATTCCAGACGATCCTGCGCCGTTCGTTGCGTTCTTCGGGCCGGGTGTCGCCTTCGGATGTGAGCGCAATGCGGTCTACATCGACCGGTCAACGCTATCTGCTCGGATGGGGGAGGGCGCCGAGCGGCGCGCAGTACACGATGCGTTACTACGGCAAGCGGCGGGGTACCACGATGCCATAGTTGCGCAGGTGAGGGCACTGTTGAGCACACTCATCTACCACGAAGCTTGTAACATAGATGTCATCGCCCGTGCGCTCGCAATTTCGCCACGGACGCTGCAGCGAAGGTTGACGGCTGCCGGCGTCAGCTTTCGTGGGATGGTCGACGAGGTGCGTGCGGACCTCGCCCTGCGTCATGTCAAACGTTCAGGACTCACCTTGGCGCGTATCGCCGAGCTACTCGGCTATCAGAGCCCCGCAGCGTTCAGTCGTGCGTTTCGCCGCTGGCACCACACGAGTCCACGTGCCCTGCGGCGTGAATGAATCTACTGCGTACGGACCCTACATCCAATGGGTAGGCCGCAAGTTCAAGCGTGAGACCATCTTCATGGTTCGTGGTAACTACGTCGTGGTGTCGCACTACGGCCTCCTCGACCAGTTGATCATCCGCGGTGAAGTGGCGGTCACGCCGAACAAGCGCCTGACCAACGATCAGTCGTTCAAATATACCAAGGTCGACGACGTGGTGGCGGCGGCCCTTATCCTCGAGAAGTACTACCGCTTTTCCGAGGCGTTCCCGGCCACCTACCTGGTGTGCCAGTGGATGCACCGCACCTCGACCGACCGGTTCGGCCGCGACCTGGATAAGAACGGCACCAAGGGCATCGAGCACTTCGTCGATGGCAAGACCGGCCACTTCAAGCCGGCAGCGTTCGAACCGGAAGAGATGAAGCCGGAAGGCAATGCCAACGCCGACTACGTGGTGTTCGCGTTCCAGCAGCCGTTCCCGAACCTGATCTGGCGCTTGGATGCGGCGATCCTGGTCGATACGGCTGGTGGCTACCTGTTCCAGCCGGGTGTTCGCTACCGTCCGTCCGCCAAGTGGCAGTGGGACCTGTACGCGACCCTCATCGGGTCGCCGGGTGGTAACAACGACACCATTACGGAGACGATCGACTTCGCTGACGAAATGTTCGTCCGCGCCACCCACTTCTTCTAAGAAGCAGCGTCGATCAGAGAAAGAGCCGGCCCAGTGCCGGCTCTTTTTTTGTGCGCTGCACATTCGCAGCCATTCTGCGCGCGACCTTTTTTCACGCTTGCCGAGCCACCACTTTCGGCTATTCACGCGCATCGTCTTTGCTATCATGCCGCGCACCCCCGAAGGACCGGGACGGCATGCCACGAAGGTGATCATGCTGGCCCGTAAGTGTCGAACAGCGTGCCGGGCAACCCACGAGCCGATACCTCGACCATGACGCTATACGTTCCGCTGTTTGACTGGTCCCCCGCGGTCGCGCGGGCCTGGCGCCGCTACGGCCTGGCGCCGCGGGTTGCGAGCGGAGTCGGCGACCATGGATAGCTCCCGCCGTGCCGTCCTCTGGATCAGCTTCCTGGCTTTCTCCGCCATCCTGCATGCCATCGTCTCCGGACGTGTCGGTCATCAAATCGAGCGCGCGCTCGGCATGCGCCACCAGGTGGAGGAGGTCATCGACGTCAAGGTGCCGCCTCCGCCGCCGCAGAAGATCGTCGAGCGCGAGCCGCCGCCGGAGGACGAACTCGAGTTCGAGAAAGAACTGGAGATCGAGCCGCCCGAGGTGCTCATCGCGCCCAAGGCCATCGCGCCGCCACCGCCCAACATCACCGTCGCGCTGAAGGCCCAGGCCGGCGGCTCCGGCGGCGACGAGCGCACCGAAGGGCAACCCGTGTCGGATGTGGCCGGCGGCATCAGCATCGGCACCATTCCCGGCACCGGCGGCAGCGGCTTCGGCGGCTTCAAGTCCGGCATCGGCAATGGCCTCGGCGACGGGACCTCGCGCTTCGCGGCCTACATCGCCGGCCTGCGCGAAGCGGGCCTGGACGTGGTGTTCTGCATCGATGCCACCGGCTCCATGGGCTGGGTGCTGTCGGAAGTGAAGGACCGCATCGAAGACATCGCCAAGTTCGTGCGCACCCTGGTGCCCATCGCGCGCTTCGGCCTGGTTGCCTACCGCGATACCGACGGGCCGGACTTCACCACGCGCATCCAGCCGCTCACCTACAGCACCGGCAAGCTGAACGCATTCCTCTCCGGCCTCGAGGCCAAGGGCGGGGGTGACTGGTTCGAGGCGGTCGACGAGGGCATCAAGGTCGCCATCGATGATTCCGGCTGGCGCATGGGCGCGCGCAAGATAGTGATCGTGGTGGGCGACGCCCCCATGCGCGAAGGCCAGGCACGCAAGGCCGCTCGATTGATCGAGAACTTCCGCCACGCGGGCGGCACGCTGTCGGCGCTGGACGTGAGCGACCAGGCCAATCCGCACCTGCTGGAGGCCAAGCTCGGCCGCCGTATTCCGCGCGAGATGTATCGCAACGCGCCCATGGCCGACTGGCTGGTGCTGGGCGAGGCAGGCGGCGGTGATACCGCCACCCTGGATGGCGAGGTGCGACTCACCAAGCGGCTGGTGCGGCTCATCATGGGCGACCAGTTCGCCACCGAAATGCAGTCGCTGCTGGAAGTCCTGTGAGCGCCGGCATGACTCGCGCACCCGCGTTCTTGGCTCTTGCCCTGCTGGTGTTCTGCGCGCTGCGCGCGCCGACCCTCGCGGCGGCCGACGCCGCCCAGCCCGCCGGCGGGGCCGGCGGCATGCCGAAGCTCATCGCACTCACCACGCAGCTCCAGGCGATGCCGAGTTCCGAGGTGTTCGCCCAGGTGGCGAACGAGGTGGGACCGGTGGTCGATGAACTGCGCCAGGCCGGGCTCTCGCCCGACAAGCTGCAGGCGCTGCGTCGCCAGCTGGAGTTGATGACGTCGCTCGCCGATCAGCGTCTCGATCAGTACGAGGCTGACACGCACGACGACGAAGCGGCGCTGGAGAGCATGTACCGCTCACGGGTGTGGGACGACATGAGCTTCGCGCTCGCGGCCTTTCCCTACTGGCGCGCCTGGGTGGACCTGGAACTCGCGCGCCTGGTGAAGGATCCGGGCGAGAAGACCAAGGCGCTGCATCCCGCGCAGGCGGGTTTCAAGCTGGCCTCGGTGCAGCTGTTCAAGCCCGGACTCGTCTACGGTGGCTGGCTCGGACTCGGCTTCGTCGAACTGGAGGGCGGTCGCAAGGACCGCGCGCGGAACATCTTCAAGAAGCTCGAGGAAGCGCTTGCCGCCGAACCCGATTCGCCGGTGCGCCAGGCGGTGAGCCTGGAACTGCGCATGCTGGATGCCAAGGCGGGCACGGTCAGCGCGGCGCTCCCAGGCCGCGGCGGCAAGGTCACCGACAGCGACGCGGCGCTGCTCAAGAACGAGATCTTCGCGCTGCTGCAGGACAGTCGTAAGACCGGCGGCCGGCCGATGCAGGCCGCCGAGCGCATCAAGGCGGTGATCGCCGCCGGCAAGCTCGACGACGACCTGCTTGGCAATCTCATGACCTACGCACAGGAACTCGCGAGCGTCGACATCGGGCCCTACACCGATCTCGCCGGTGGCGAGTTCGCGCTGCAGTACGAGCATTGGTACAACGCAATGCAGAAGTACGCGGCGTTCTTCAAGGCGGTGGGTTCGCCGGACAATCTCGATCTCAATCCCTATCGCTACCGCTGGGCCTACGCGGCCTACAAGGCGGATGTCTACGAGCCCGCGATCGACATCCTCAACAAGCTGTTCGCGCAGCGCAACCTGTCCGAGGAGCTGGACCAGAACGCGTCCAAGCTGCTCTACGTCATCTTCGCCACGCGCGAGCAGCGCGGCAACGCGGCGGAATCGAACCGCAAGCGTCTGCGCGAGGCGGCGGCGCGCTTCGTCTTGCGTAGCCCGAACGATCCGGCGGCCGACGCCGCGCGCCTGGTGATCGCGCAGAGCTCCGGCAGCGCGAGCCAGGCGCTGCAGCAGATGAGCCAGACGACCTCGGCCCAGACGCGCGCCGAGATCGGCCGCACCGCCTTCCAGATCATCGCGCGCGACTTCAGCGCGGCAGTGGCGCGCGGCAAGACCGCGCAGGCCGGTGGCCTCGCACGCCAAGGCATCGATGCCTGGCAGACCCTGCCGCCCGAGGACAAGAAGGACACCTTCAACTTCGCCATGCTGCTGCAGATGCGCGCGCTGGTCGATCCGCAGCCGGACGCGGTGCTGAAGGCGCTCGATCAGATCGAGCAGAAGGGCAATCTCAACAACGACATCCAGCGCGCGCTCGTGTGGTCGCGGCTGCAGCTCTACGATCGCATGAACGATCCATCCCGTAGCCTGGAGTTCGTGCGCGCACTCGCCGCCAAGGGCATTCCCAGCTGGCAGGTGGAGTATCTCTATCCCTTCATCAAGGAGCGCAAGGACGTCGAGCAGCGCATGGCGCTGGCACGGCTGGTACGCCCTGCAGTAAAGGCGCAGCCTGAGATGGACCGACGTTTCTCGCGGCTCATCATCGAAGGCCTGCTGGAGAAGAAAGACGGGGCTGCCGCGTACGAAGCCTCCCGCGAGTTCGTCAAGCAGTTCCCCAAGTCGGGCGACGGCTGGCAGCTGCTGGCCAAGAGCGCCGAGGCCTTTGGTCAGCCCTTCGAGGCCGACCGCTCGTGGAGCGTCATCACCAACAAGGCGGTGCCGACCATGGCCATCTGGTGGGAGGGCATGCTGAGCCGCGCGCGCATCCGCACCCAGTCCAACCGGCCGGACGAAGTCTGCCCGCTGCTCCAGCAGATGGAGAAGCATCGCCAGTACCTGCCCGCCGAATTCAAGGACCAGTTCGGCGCGGTGCGTGAAGGCGCGCGCTGCGCGACCAACACCGCCCAGGCCGACGGCTGAGCACGGTCGGCATGCGCGGCAGGATCCCGGTCGCCTTCCTGACCGGCTTTCTCGGCAGCGGCAAGACCACGCTGCTCGCCCGCGTGCTGGCCCAAGGCGGCTTCGCCGACACGGCGGTCATCATCAACGAGTTCGGCGAAGTGGGCATCGACCACCTGGTGGTCGCGGACCTCGCCGAGAACATCGTCGAGCTGCGCGATGGGTGCCTGTGCTGCACCATCCGCGGCGACTTGCTGATGACGCTGCGCGATCTGCATCGGCGGCGCATCCTGGGCGAGATCCCGGCCTTTCGCCGCGTGCTGGTCGAGACCACCGGTCTCGCCGATCCCATTCCCCTGGTCCACACCCTGATGACCAACCGGCCCTTGCTCACCGTCTACGCGCTGGATGTGGTGGTGTGCGTGGCGGACGGCGAACTCGGCCTCGCGACGCTCGCGGAACATGACACCGCTCAGGATCAGGTCGCGCTCGCCGATGTATTGGTGCTGAGCAAGGTGGACGTGGCGCCGCGCGAGAGCATCGACGCGCTGCGCGCGCGCCTGGCGACATTGAACCCGGGCGTGGAAGTGCACGAGGTGGCGCAGGGCGCCATCGACCCGGCCTGCCTGTTCGATCGCGGACTCTTCCAGCCCGCGGCGCGGGACGCGACGATTGGACGCTGGCTCGCGGCGACCGCGCACCAGCACGATCACGGCGCGCGCTTTGGCGCGCACGTCATCCGTCACGCCGGCGCGTGGAGCCTGGCCGGCACCAGCGTGTTCCTGAACCGCGTGGTGAACGAGTTCCGCGACCGCCTGCTGCGCGTAAAAGGCATCGCGGCGTTTCGCGAAAAGGGTGGACGGCCCGCACTGATGCACGCGGTGCAGGACAAGTTCTACCCACTCGCGTGGCTGGAGTCCTGGCCGGACGCGGACGAGGAAGGTCGGTTGGTCTTCATCGGCCGCGATCTCGACGTGAACCGCATCGACGAATTGTTCAACTCACTGTGTGTCTGAACCAGGACACCACGCTGCAAGGGGAACGCCCCATGATCCGTATCCGCAAATACACGCCCGACTTCACTCGCCGCACGTTTCTCGAGCGCACCGCCGCCGGCCTGTTCGGCGCCGGCGTGCTCGCGCCGGTGTGGTCCACCGCCGCCGAGAACGGTGACTTCACCCAGTCCTACCCGGCGGAACTCCTGTCCATCGAGGAGTACACCAAGGGCCAGATCAAGACCGGCGACATGATCACCGCCGACAACGTCGATCTCGTGCAGGATCTGCTCGACGGCGTGCGCTACATGCAGATCAAGCAGATGGGGCGGAAGATCGAAATGACCGCCGCCACCACCGACATGTCCAAGCTGAGTCCCATCGAGTACATCGAGGCGACCTTGCGCAACAAGGGGCAGGCGACCTTCGATGCCGACGGCAATGTCGTCACCCAGGACGGCAAGCCCTGGATCGGCGGCAACCCGTTTCCCGAGCCGACCAGCGGCCTCGAGATCTTCGCCGGCATCACGCTCTCCTGGGGGCGGCACGACGTGTCCTTCTACCCGGTGAAGTCCTACGAACTCGATGTGTCGGGCAAGGTGCTCTACAACTACGAGCTCGCCTGGTGCGAGTTCTCGCCGGTCGGCCGCCTGGTCACCGATCCCAAGCCCTACTGGCCCGGCCACGAAGACAAGCTGCGCTACCAGTCGGTGTTCTTCACCGTGCCGCAGGACTACAAGGGCTCGTCCTTCCTGAACACCTGGTACTACGACCAGCGCAAGTTCCCGGAGCTCGAAGGCTACCTGCCACAGTTCAAACGCGTGCGCAACTTCCCCACCAGCCAGCGCTTCGAGCCGCTCATTCCAGGCTCCACGCTCTACTTGTCCGACGCGTGGACGGCGGGCGATCCCTATCTCACCTGGGGCAACTACAAGATTGTCGGCCGCGGTCCGTTCCTCGCCGGTCTGACCGAGAACTGGGATTCGGACGACGAGAACTGGGAAGGCAAGGTGCACGGCGGCCCCATCGGCAACACCTTCTGGGACACCAAGGTGGAACTCATCCCCGAGACCATCATCTGCGAGGCCGAGCCCACGGGCTACGCGCGCGCGCCGATCAGCAAGAAGCGCGTGTGGTTCGATGCGCGCACCGGGTTGCCGGTGTGCATGGTCACCTACGACCGCCGCGGCGAGATGTTCAAGTCCTTCGACGGCGCCTACTCGGTGTACGACAACAAGGGCAAGCAGGTGATGGACGGGGCCAATCCCTACTGGTCCTGGACGCACGTGCACGCGCACGACGTGCAGTCGAACCGCATGACGCGCTTGAAGCAGGTCAAGCGCATCGCCGGTGGCTACGAGATGTTCGTCAACCAGGGCGTGGAGGTGTACGACAAGTACCTGACCTCGGCGGCGCTGCGGCGGCTGGGGACTTGATCGATTTGTCCATCGGCGCCTTGTAGGGCGGGTTTCAACCCGCCGGGCACGGCCTGTCAGTGCTGCCGTGTAGGGCCGATTGAAATCGGCCCTACATGGGCGTCGTAGGGCGGGTTTCAACCCGCCGGGCACGGCCTGTCGGTGATGCCGCGCATGGCCGATTGAAATCGGCCCTACATGAGCGTTGTAGGGCGGGTTTCAACCCGCCATTCACCGCTACCCGCCCCGCTGCTGCGTCTCCAACTCGTCCCAGCGCGTCATGGCGGCATCGAGATCCGCGCGTTTTGCTTCGAGGCTGTCCAGCAGCGGCTGGATCACCTCGTAGGGACGACTGTAGAAGTCACTCGCCGTCGTCTCGCCTTCCAGCGCGGCAATCTCCGCTTCCAGCGCCTCGATACGGCCCGGCAACTGCTCGAGTTCGAGCTGCAGCTTGTAGGTCAGCCTGCCGCCCTTGGCCGGTGGCTCGGCCTTTGGCGTCGCGGGCGCCTCACGCTTCGGCGCGGTCGCCTTGGCGACCACCGGCTCGTCCCGCGCCGCCAGCTGCCGGCCGTGCCGCAGCCAGTCGGAATAGCCGCCCGGATAGCGCAGCACGTCGCCCGAGGCCTCGAACACCAGTGTGCTGGTCACCACGTTGTCCAGGAACGCGCGGTCGTGGGATACGACGATGATGGTGCCCTGGTAGTCGGCGAGCTGTTCTTCGAGCACTTCCAAGGTCTCGACGTCGAGATCGTTGGTCGGCTCGTCGAGGATCATGAGATTGGTCGGGCGGGTGAAGAGCTTGGCCAGGATCACGCGATTGCACTCGCCGCCCGACAGGTAGCCGACCGGCGTCATCGCGCGCTTGGCGCTGAACAGGAAGCCGCGCAGGTAGCCCACCACGTGGCGTTCCTTGCCATTAACCAGGATGTAGTCGCGCCCGTCACCCACCACCTCGGCCACCGTCTTGTTCGGGTCCAGTTGCTGGCGCAGCTGATCGAAGTAGCCGATCTCCAGGTTCTCGCCGAACTTGATCGAACCGCTGTCGGGTTCGAGCTGGCCGAGCAGAAGGCGCAGCAGCGTGCTCTTGCCCACGCCGTTGTTGCCGATGAGCCCGATGCGCTCGCCGCGCATGATCTTGACCGTGAGGTCCTTGATCACCGGCGTGTCGCCGTAGGCGTAGCTGATGTGTCGTGCCTCGACCACGCGCCGGCTGGACTGCTCGGCCTCCTGCACGGTGATGCGCGCGCGGCCATCGCGCTTGTGGCGCTGAGCGTGCTCCTCGCGCATGCGCTCCAGCGCGCGCACGCGGCCTTCGTTGCGCGTGCGGCGCGCCTTGATGCCCTGGCGAATCCACGCCTCTTCCTCGGCGAGCCGCTTGTCGAACAGCGCGTCGTGGCGCGCTTCGGTCTCCACCGCCTGTTCCTTCAAGGCTAGGTAGCGTTGATAGTCGCCGGGCCAGCTCTGCAGGCGACCGCGATCGATGTCGACGATGCGCGTGGCGAGCGCCTGCAGGAAGGCGCGGTCGTGGGTGATGAACAGCACGCTGCCCTTGAACGCGCGAATGCGCTTCTCGAGCCACTCGATCGCGGCGAGATCGAGGTGATTGGTCGGCTCGTCGAGCAGCAGGATGTCGGGCTGGCTGACCAGGGCGCGGGCCAGACACACGCGCCGCTGCCAGCCGCCCGAGAGCTCGGCCAGGCGCCGCTCGCCGGGCAGTTCCAGCGCGGTGATGACGGCGGCTATCTGGCTCTCCACGTCCCAGCCACCGTGCGCCTCGATGCGCCGCTGGGTGTCCTCCAGCTCGCGCAGTCCCGCGTCGTCCAGCGCGCCGGCGGCGGTGAGTTGGCCGAAGCGTTCGATCAGCGCGATGTGCGCCGCAAGCCCACCCGCGACGGAGTCGCGCACCGTGAGCGAGAGATCCGCCGGCAGCGTCTGTTCGAGCTGGCCGATGTGCACGTCGCCGCGCTTGCGGACTTCACCGCTGTCCGGCACCACCGCGCCGGTGATCACCTTGAACAGGGTCGACTTGCCGGCGCCGTTGCGGCCGATGAGACACACGCGCTCGCCGGCCTCGAGCGTGAACTCCGCGTCGCGGAAGATCACCTGCTCGCCGAAGTCGAGATTGAGATTGAACAGGGAGAGCAGGGACATGGCGGATGGCGCCGGCGTACCGGCGCGTCGGGCTCAGGCCGTGAGATTCCGGCCGTCGAAGAACACCTTGCGCCAGCGCAGCACCTCGACCCGTTCGAACACGCCGGCGCGGGTGAAGGGATCGTTGTCGATCAGCGCCTGGGCCTCGGCGCGATCGTCGGTGTCGAACAGGATCATGCCACCACGGCCGACGCTGCCGTCGTCCTCGAGAAAGCCACCGGCGGCGAGCAGGCGGCTGGTGAAAGGACGCAGGTACTCGAGATGCGCGGCGCGGGTGGCCGCGCGCAGCGCCGCGGCGTCCGGCTTGTCATAGGTGCGAATCATGTAGGGCATGGATAGGCCTCGTGCGTTCAGGGCGTGACCAGGCGAGCGCTCTTGATGACGATGGGCTTGGTCGGCACATCCTCGAACGGTCCCTGCGAGGAAGTGGGCGTGGCGGCGATGGCGTCCACGACCTGCATGCCGTCGACCACCTTGCCGAACACCGCGTAGCCGTAGCCCGACGGGCTGTCGCTCTGGTGATCGAGGAAGCTGTTGTCCGTCAGGTTGATGAAGAACTGTGCCGTGGCGCTGTGCGGATCGGGACGACGCGCCATGGCGATGGTGCCGCGGGCGTTCAGAAGGCCGTTGCCGGCTTCGTTCTTGATCGGCTCGCGGGTGTCCTTCTGCGTCATGTCAACGGTGAAGCCGCCGCCCTGGATCATGAAGTTGGGAATCACCCGGTGGAAGATCGTCCCCGCGTAGAAGCCGGCGTTCACATAGTCGAGGAAGTTCTTCACCGTGCCCGGCGCGAGCTTGGCGTCCAGCTCGACCGTGATGGCGCCGGCGGAGGTATCGAACACCACGCGCGGCGCGGTGTCGGCGGCCAGGGCCGGGCCCGAGGCCAGGGCCATCATCAGCAGCAGTACACGAATCATGAATGATCTCTCCAGGCGTGGTGCGCCGCGTGGCGCTCAGGCGGTGGCGGCGCGGCGGCGGAACACCGGCGCGTCGGGGGTGGAAGCTTCCGCGTCGTAGGCGTAGCCGGCGGTGTCGAAGGCGAGCAAGTCGGCCGGCTTGCGGCAGCGGTGTTCGATGAGATACCGGGCCATCATACCGCGCGCGCGCTTGGCGAACAGGCCGAGCGTGCGATAGCGTCCGCCGGACCAGTCCTGGAACACCGGCGTGACCACCTCGAGATCGAGCGCGCGCGTATCGACCGCGCCGAAGTATTCCTGCGACGCGAGATTGATCAGCCAGCGGGTGCGCAACGCGGCGGCCTGCTCGGCCAGCGCGCGCGCCGGCAGTTCGCCCCACCAGGCGTAGAGATTGCGGCCACGCGGCGTGCGCAGCGCCGTGCCCATCTCCAGGCGGTAGGGTTGGATGGTGTCCAGCGGCCGCAGCACACCGTACAGGCCGGACAGGATGCGCAGATGGTCCTGCGCGTACGCGACCTGGCGCGCATTCAGGCTGGGCGCGCCGAGGCCCAGGTAGGTGTCACCCCTGAAGGCGTACAGCGCCGCGCGCTCGGCGTCCGGCGAAGGAGTGGGCGACCAGGTCTGGAAGCGCGCGTGATTGAGTCGCGCGAGTTCGTCGCTGATGTCCATCAGGCTCTTCAGCTGCGCGGGCCTGCGCTTGGCCATGATCGCGGCCAGCGCTTCGGCCTCGGCGTGGAATGCCGGGCGGGTGGTCACCACGTCCCGCGGCTCGCTTGCGAAATCGAGCGTCTTGGCGGGCGAGATGACAGCGAGCATGCGCGGCGGATCCGGTGGGTTGGGCCGCCGGTATTGTCGTGATTTGGCCTTTCGATGGGAAGCAGGCCGGCGTGCCCTCAGTCCACTTCGAAGCGGTAGCCGATGCCGTACACCGAGTGGATCACCGGCACACCGGGCAGGGCGTGGTCCAGCTTGCGGCGCAGGTTCTTCACATGGCTGTCGATGGTGCGATCGGACACCTCGCGATAGTCGTCGTACACGAGGTCCAGCAGTTCGTCGCGGCGGTAGACCCGCCCCGGATGACGCGCCATGGTCGCCAGCAGGCGGAACTCCACCGGCGTCAGGTCCAGGCGCTGGCCATCGACCACCGCGCGCATGCGTTCCTCGTCCACCTCGAAGCGCGGCGCGCTCGCCGGGCCGACCGCGTTGCCCTGGCTGCGACGCAGCACGGCCTTCACGCGCGCCACCAGTTCGCGCGGACTGAAGGGCTTGCACAGGTAGTCGTCCGCGCCCAGCTCGAGGCCCAGCAGTCGATCGATTTCTTCGACGCGCGCGGTGACCATGATCACCGGCAGCGTGCTCGCCTGGCGCAGCTCGCGGCAGATGGAGAGGCCGTCGCGGTTCGGCAGCATGAGATCCAGCACCAGGGCCGCCGGCGCGAGTCGCGCGACGGCGGGCAGCACCAGGGCGCCGTCGGCGACGATGGTCGTGCGCATGCCGGCGGCGCGCAGGTAGTCGGCGACCAGCTCGGCAATCTTGGTTTCGTCCTCGGCGATCAGGATGTGCGGTCCGGTGTCGTGCATGGCAGCGCGCTCTCAGCTTGCCAGGGGCAGGTGGACATGGATGGCGACGCCGCCCTCTTGTGCCGGGGCCGCGCTGATGCGTCCGCCATGGGCGGTGACGATGCGCTGGCAGATGGCGAGCCCCAGGCCCGAGCCGCCGTGCGCGCGGCTGCGTGAGCGTTCGGCGCGGTGCAGGGGCTCGAACAGCAGCGGCAGTTCCTCGGCCGGCACGCCGGGCGCGCTGTCCGCCACCACCAGGTGCGCCTCGTCGCCGTCGCGGGACAGGCTCACGCGAATGCGACCTGGCGCGTCGGTGTAGCGCGTGGCGTTCTCGAACAGGTTCTCGAGCAGCTGGCGAAAGCGTCGCTGATCAAGCCGCGCGTGCAGTTCCGCGTCGAGCTGGTAGTCGTAGGTGAGACCCGCCTGCTGCCAGCGATGGGCGAAGTGGGTCAGCGACTCGGTGACCAGCGCGCCGAGCGAGACCTGCGTGAACTCGTAGTCCAGCGCGCCGATGTCGGCGCGCGCGAGCTGGTAGAGATCTTCCACCAGGTGATGGAGCCGCGCGGCTTCTTGCTCCACCGACGCGAGGAGCGCCGCGTTCAGGGGGCGGACGCCGTCGCGCGCCGCCTCCAGTTCACCGCGCATGATGGTCAGCGGCGTGCGCAGTTCGTGGGATACGTCGGCGAACCAGCGGCGGCGCGCCGACTCGTTCTCTTCGAGCGTGCGCGCCATCAGGTTGAAGTCGTCGGCCAGCGCGCCGATCTCGTCGTCGCCCAGGCGCGGCAGGCGAGTCTTGAAGTCGCCCGAGGCCAACGCCCGCGCGCTCGCGCCGATGCGCGTGATGGGACGCACGTGGCGGCGCGCGACCAGCGTCGCGGCGAGTATCGAGACCCCCACGGTGAGGCCCGCGCCTATGAGCAGGATGTGCGCCTGGCGCTCGGCGAAGCGTTGGTCGCGCGGGCTCGCCGGGTGGCGCAGTGGCGGCAGGCCCAGCCAGCCGATCACCTCGCCGTCGACGCGCAGCGCGCGCAGGCCGCCATCGTCCGGCGCCAGCGCCGCGCCCACCACCGGCCGGCGCATCGCGTCCAGCAGGCCGGGCTCGAGCGGTGGGGGTTCGTGGTGACGCCGTGGGCGGAGTGGGCGCGCGCCGGGAGGTGGCGGTTCTAGCGGTGACCCCACGCGCGGCGGCGGCGGTGGCGGCTCCTCGACGTCGCCGAGCGCCGACGAGTCGCGCATCGCGCGCCGCAGGAGACGGCGCCAGGCGCGTCGGTCCGCGCGCAGCGCGCGCCAGTCACCGTCGCGTTGATGCAGCGCTTCGAGCTCATCGGCCACTGCCTCGAGCCGCTGTTCGCGCGCCTCGTCCAGGTAGCGCAGAAAGCTCTGGTGGATGTACCAGTGGGCGAAGCCCGCGAACAGCAGCACGCTGACCAGGCTCGTACCCGCCAACACCAGCAGCAGTTTGTGGAACAGACGCAGACGCATGCTGGACGCGATGGTGCGCCACGCGGCGGGACGCGGCAAGCAAACTGCACCATCTGCGCCGTGTCTGCACCGTTCCTCCATGTTCCGCATCATCGTGGCCGCATCGTCCACGCTCGCTGCGCGATGCGCTTCGATACTTGCCGCCGTGACGTCGCCATGCGCGTCATCCAACCCCTGGCAACCTGGAGTCAACATCATGCAATTCGCAACCACCTCGTTCAGACGCCACCTGGCGCTGCTCGCGCTCTGCCTGGCGGTCGGCGGCGCGCACGCCGCACCCGGTCCGGGATTCGGCGGCGGCGATTTCGTCGGCCGCGAACTGTTCCGCTTCGAGCACCTGGCGGATGAACTCGAGCTCGATGACACGCAGCGCGCCGCGTTCGAGAAACTGACCAGCCAGGCGCGCGCGGACGCACGACCGCTGGTGCGGCGCCTGGTCGAGCAGCATCGCGCGATGCGCGCGCTGACTGAAGCGGAGGTCTTCGACGAGGCGGCCGTGCGCGCGCAGGCGCAGAGCGGCAGCGCGACCATGGTGGACCTCGCCGTGCTGCACGCGCGCAACCTGCATGCGCTGCGGGCCCTGCTGACCCCGGAGCAGCGCGACGCGCTGGAGACGCTGCGACCGTACAGGCATCGCCGGCCTTGACGGTCCGCGGCAGAGCGCGCCCGAGCGCGCGCTCTGCCGCCCTTGGCTGACGGCCCGACGGGAGCGGGCGGTGGCCACGCGGCGCATGCGTCGGTCTGCGCGGCCGAACATCCACCGCGTGCCGCGGTCGATGGAGTACATGCCGCGGCGCTGGTCAGCGCCGCGCGCCCTGTCTACACTCAAGGCTGCCCGCGAGCCCCGTCATGCGCAACAGTCCCGCCGCCACCGAACTCCTCACCCCGGCCCAGCTCGATGCCGTGCGCAGCCGCTCCGATGCCTGGGGCGTGGCGCTGGTGGCGCATGCCTGGCTCACCATGCTGGCGGCGGCCGCGCTGTTCGTGCTGTGGAAGAACCCACTGACCTACCTGCTGGCGGTGATGGTCATCGGCAGTCGCCAACTGGGGCTCCTGATCCTGATGCACGATGGCGCGCATGGCAGCCTCGCGCGCAGCGCCTGGCTGAATCGCTTCCTGGCCCAGGGCTTCTGCGCGTGGCCGACCTTCGCCGATACCGACGTCTACCGCACCTACCACCTCAAGCACCATATGCGCACGCAGCGCGAGGACGATCCGGACATCATCCTCTCGGCGCACTTCCCCATCACGCGGGCGAGCCTGCGTCGCAAGCTGCTGCGCGATCTGAGCGGCCAGACCGGCTTCGCGCAGCGCAAGGCGCAGGTCCTCCAGGCGCTCGGACCGGGGACGCTGCCCAGCGCCGCGCGCGCGTGGCGCTACTGGCAACATCTCGGCCCACAGACGCTGGTCAATCTCGGCCTGTGGGCGTGCGCCTGGCGCCTCGGCCATGGCTGGCTGTATCCCGCGCTGTGGCTGGTCCCGCTGCTCACCTGGCAGCAGCTCGTGCTGCGCATCCGGAACATCGCCGAGCATGCGATGGTGCGCGCGCCCGACGACGTGTTCGGTAACGCGCGCACCACCCTCGCCAATCCGCTGGAACGCCTGTTGGTCGCGCCCTACCGGGTCAACCTGCATCTCGAGCATCACCTACTGATGTGGGTGCCCTGCTATCGCCTGGCGCTGCTGCGACGCTATCTGTGCGAGAACGGCTTCGGCGCGCGCATCGAGACCGAGCCGGGCTACCTGGCCGTGATACGCAAGGTGACGGTGGCGCGCGACGACGAGGCCGGCCCGCGCAGGCGGCAGCGTGCGAGCGGCACGTTCAGCCAGGGCTTCGAGGCGGGTTGAGGCGCCGACGCGAGCGCGTGGAAGCACTGCCCCAGGAACTGCTCGCCGAGATTCTCGACCGCGAGCCCGTGGCGCGCCTGGCCCTGCTCGGCGACGACGGCGCGCCCGAGGTCACGCCCATCGTGTTCGCGCGCGTCGCGCAATCACTCTATTCGCCGATTGATGGCAAACCGAAGAGCGGTACGCGGCTCGCGCGGCTGCGCCACATCGCGCGCGAGCCACGGGTCGGGCTGGTGATCGATCGGTATGCGCACGACTGGCGGAGGCTGTGGTGGCTGCGCCTCGCGGCCCTCGCGCGCGAAGTGAACGCCGAGCATCCGGACTTCGAGGCCGCCAGCGCCGCGCTGCGCGGCAAGTATCCGCAGTATCGCAGCACGCCGCTGTTCAGCGGCGAACCCACCATGATTCGCTTCGACATCCTGAGCTCGCGCTGGTGGAGCGCGTCCGGGCTCGATGCCCTGCGCGACGACAGACCGCCCGCGGCGCCCATTCATGACTGAGCCGCGGGCCGCGCCGCGAAACGGGCTGCTCGCGCGCCTGCCGCCAGACGCCCTGGCGCGCCTCGCGCCCGACCTCGAACCGATAGCGCTGGTCGCCGGCCAAGTGCTGCACGACGCAGGCAGTTCGCCCGGCCACGTGGTCTTCCCGCTCGCCGGCATCGTCTCGCTGCAATACCTGACCGAGGCCGGCGGCTGCGCGGAGATCGCCCAGGTCGGCAACGATGGCGTGATCGGCGTGGCGCTGTTCATGGGCGGCGAGTCGACGCCGGGTCGCGCCGTGGTGCGCGCCGCCGGCCAGGCATTGCGCCTGCCCGCCGCGCAGCTCAAGACCGAGTTCAAGCGGCACGCCGAACTGCACGTAGCGCTGCTGCGTTACACCCAGGCGCTGCTGACGCAGATGGCGCAGACCGCCATCTGCAATCGGCATCATCAGATCGACCAGCAGCTATGCCGCTGCCTGCTCCTGTCCCTGGATCGCGTCACGGGCAGCACCCTGGCGCTCACCCAGGAACTCCTGGCGCAGCTGCTCGGCGTACGTCGGGAAGGTGTGAGTCAGGCGGCGGCGAAGCTGCAGCGCGAGGGCGCGATCCGCTACACCCGCGGCCGCATCGTGGTGCTCGATCGCGCGCGTATCGAAGCCTTGTCCTGCGAGTGTTACCGCGTCGTCCGTCGCGAGACCGAGCGCCTGGCGGCGCTGGAATGATCGGGCGAACGATTCAATGCCAGCGCTTCGAGGGCTTCACCACCGTTGCCATCTTGCGCGGAAAAAACACATGAAAGCCACGCAGCGCCAGCGCCGCGGCGAGGCCGGCGGCGAGCAGGCTGGTGATATCGAATGGCTGCGACGGATGCGCGGCCAGTGCCACGCACCCGACCCCGCCGATCACCGCGCCGGCCATGCCGACCAGCACGTCGGCCACATAGGTCGGCCCCGCGAGATTGCTGAGGCGACTGGCGCCGTAGCCGGCCAGCACACCGAGCACGATCCAGGAAAGCAGGTTCATCGCGAGACTCGCAGTGCGGGGCGAGCGATGGTGCGCTCCGCATCCTGGCCGGTCTGTTCGCTGCAGCGCTTAGCGGCGACGCAATGCGGTGTGCCGCACTGACCGGGGCCGGCCGATGCCGTAGGCTGCCTGGCTGGGGCGGCCCGTCCGCGATGACCGGCGCCCAGGCTCCACGCCCGAAGACTCCCGCGCTGGCGCCACCTCCGACAACCCCGCGTTCCGTCCGAGCCATGCCGGTCGGCACCCCTCATGGAACTCATCCCCATGCAAATCTATGTAGGCAATCTTGCCCAAGGCGTTACCGCCGACCAACTGCGTAGCGCATTCGCCCCGCTCGGCTCCGTCACACGCGCGGTGGTGATGCAGGAGGCAGGTTCCGGCCGCTCCAAGGGCTTTGGCTTCGTGTTCATGCCCAACCGCGGCGACGCGCAATTGGCGGTGACCGCGCTGCACGCCACGCTGATGGAGGGCAGCCGGCTGCAGGTCAATGAAATGCTTCCGCTGACGCCGCACGACTCACAACGCGTTGCGCCGTGATCCGCCCGCGGTGAGCGATGTCACCCCCGTCGCCGCGGAGCAGGATACGCTGCTGTTCAGCGTCGTGCCGGTGGCGACCTTCGCCGGCGAACGCGCGCTGACCCATGCGACCGGTTTCCTCTATGCCGAGGGTGAGCGCCTGTTCCTGGTCACCTGCCGTCACGTGCTGTGCGACGAGACCGCCGATCACCATCCGGATCGCATCGAGGTCGAACTGCACACCGACGTGCGGAACCTCGCCGCGTCCGTGCGCTTCTCCTTGCCATTGTTCCGCGATGGCCGCGGACTGTGGTGCGACGCGCGCGATGACGGGGGCGCGATCGACGCCGCCGCCATCGAACTCGAGCGCGAGCATCTGCCCGCCGCCGCGCACATCAAGCCCTTCAGCGCCGCGCACCTGCCGACCGAGAACGACTTTCCCGGCGTCGGCAGTTCGGTCCTGATCGTGGGATTTCCCCTTGGCTTCCACGACCAGCTGCACCACCTGCCCGTGGTGCGGCAGGCGGTGGTGGCCTCCGCCTATGGTCTGCGCTTCGACGGCCATGGTTACTTCCTCACCGACGCGCGCACCCATCGTGGCACCAGCGGCGCACCTGTAGTCATGCGCATGCCGCCCGACAACAAGCGTTTCGGTGACCTGGCCTGGCTGCTGCTGGGCATCCATGCCATGCGCCTCGACCTGTGCTCGCGGGACCTGGAGCAGGACGAGGCCCTGGGGCTGAACTGCGCCTGGTACAGCGGCGTGCTGCCGGTCCTGGTCAACCCGCGCTGACTAGGCCTGCAGTCGCGCACGCAGCGCGGCGATTTCGTCCAGCGCCTTCTCCATCTCGTGCTGACGCGCCGGTGGCACCAGGAACACGAAGCCGTCGCAGCCGCGCGCGGTGAAGTCGTTCAGTACCTTCTCGTCCTGCGGCGCGCCGAACAAGAGCACCGTCATCGCGTGGAAGTCGCGGCCCACGGCGTCGCACGCGCGGCGCAGGTCGGCGAGCGGGTCGCCCTCGTAGCGGTCATAGATCGGCATCCAGCCGTCCGCGTAGTCGGCGACGCGCGCCGGCACCGCGTCGGAGTTCGAGCCGATGTAGATCGGCGGTCCGCCCGGCTGGAAAGGCTTGGGATAGGACCAGGACGGCCCGAAGTCCACCCACTCACCGTGAAATTCAGCCGGCGAGTCGTGCCACAGCGCGCGGATCGCGAGCGCGCGTTCGCGCACGATGTCCCAGCGCGCCTTGAACGAGGCGCCGTGATGCTCGATGGCTTCCTTGATCCAGCCGCCGGCGATGCCGAACAGCACGCGGCCCTGCGAGAGATGATCGAGCGTGGCGATGGCCTTGGCGGTGATCAGCGGGTCGCGCTCGGTGAGCAGGCACACGCCGGTGCCGAGCTGGATGCGCTCGGTCACCGCCGCGCAGGCGGCGAGCGCGGTGATCGAGTCGTGCATGCGCGCGAAGGGCTCCACCATGTCGGCGCGGTGGTACTTGTTCTTGCGGTGCCTGACCGGCACGTGGCTGTTCTCGGCGAAGAACAGCATGTCGAGCCCGCGTTCCTCCACCGCGCGCGCCAGCGCCGGCGGCGCCAGTGTCTGGTCGGTGGGCAGCAGGCAGACGCCGAAGCGCGGGCCGGTGTTCACGTGCGCGCCGGGTGGAACTCGCGAATGAAGCCCGGCTGCTTGCGCCACAGCTTGCCGGCGGACAGCCCGCCGTCGACCACCATGGCGTGCCCGACCACGTAGCTGGATGCGTCGCTGGACAGCCACAGGATGGCCGCCGCCAGTTCCTCGGGCTCGGCCATGCGTGGTAGGGGCTGGTCGTCGACCGCCGCGGCGCGCACCTTCTCGATGCGGTCCAGCCAGCGCGCGTCCTTGACGCCGGTGTGGATCGGGGTCGCGACGTTGCCGGGACACACGGCGTTGACGCGTATGCCGTCCTCGGCGAGTTCCAGCGACACCGAGTGGGTGAAGTTGATCACCGCCGCCTTGCAGGCGGCGTAGACATGCGGCGAGAAGCCGCCGGCCAGGCCCGCGACGCTCGCGACATTGACGATGGTGCCGGACTTGCGCGGCTGCATGAGACGCGCGGCATGCTTGGTGCCGAGCACCACGCTGCGCTGGATGATTTCCTGCGAGTAGTCGTACTGCTCGATGGGCAGGCTCGCGATGGGGCCCATCACGCCGACGATGGCGGCGTTGTTGACCATCGCGTCGAGCTTGCCGTGGCGTTCGGCGATGCGCGCGAAGGCGCGCTCGAAGTCGGGCTCGTGGCGCACGTCGAGTTCGAGGAACTCGGCCTCGCCGAGCTCGGCCGCGAGCGCGCGACCCTTCTCGGCCTGCACATCGCCCAGGTAGACGAACGCGCCCAGGGCGCGGAACAGCTTCGCGGTCGCGGCGCCGATGCCGCTCGCGCCGCCGGTGACGAAGGCTACTGTGGTCATGTGATCTCCCCGGAAAAGTGATGTCTGGCGTTGGCCGATTGAAATCGGCCCTACAGGTGGCTCCGTTGTAGGGCCGATTTCAATCGGCCACGCACGGCGCCGCCGATCGTTATTCGCACCCCTTCTCGCAGCACTGTCCCGGCTGCTTGGCGTTCGACGCGTTGCTCGTCAGCACGCCGCGTTCCATCAGGCGTTCGACCAGCGCGCGCTTCTCGCCGACCGGGTAGCGGCGGAAGATCTCGGCCTTCATCGCCTGCGGCGAGCCGCCGCCGTGCAGGCTGATGAGCGACATCCAGCCGGCCGCGTCGGACGCGGTCAGGTCCTCGATGAAGCGCGCGACCTGTGCGCGCTTGTCGTAGGGGATGTCGGCGCGGCCGCCGAGCACCGCGGCGAGCGAGGCGCGCGTCTCGGGATTGTGGTCGTCGTCCGGGCCCGGCAGCGCGACGATGAGGCCGCCCGAGACCTCGTGGGCGAGGCGGTGCATGTCGTAGATCTGGGTCGCGAGCAGGAGCTTGCCGATGTTGGAGAACACCGCGTCGGGCTCGGCCACGCCGGCCGGGTCGATTTGCGGGTAGACCGAGGCCGCGACGCCACAGGCATAGAAACCTTCGACGGTCTTGATCAGTTCCACCATGGTGTCGCGCAGGTGGGTATTGCGCAGCATCGACAGGCCGTTGGCCTCGATCATCAGCGCGCCGGCGCCGATCAGCAAATCGCCAAAGCCCGCGCGCGCGCCGATGCAGGAGTGACGATGATGCGTGGCATAGCTCTTGGTCAGGAACTCGGAATGCTCGTACTCGCCGCACAGGAACACGCGGTCCCAGGGCACGAACACGTCGTCGAACACGCACACCGCGGTGGTCTGGCCGTACTTGTTGCTGAAAATCGCCTTGTCCTCGCCGGGACGGCCGGCCGGGCGCGCGATCATGGTGAGCCCGGGCGCGTCGACCGGCAGCGCGCAGGCAATCGCGAAGGGCGCGTCCTCGGCGGTCATCGCGCGCCCTGGCAGCACCAGCAGCTCGTGCACGTAGGGCGCCGAGGTGACGATGGCCTTGGTGCCGGAGATGCGCACCCCGCCCGCCTCGCGCTTGCTCACGTGTACGTAGGCGTCGGGGTTGGCCTGCTGATGCGGGCGCAGGCTGCGGTCGCCCTTGGCGTCGGTCATGGCGATGCCGACGGTCAGATCCTCGTCCTGCACGCGCGCGAGATAGGCGCGCAGCCGCGCGTGATACTCACCGCCCACCGCCGCATCGAGGCGATGGGTCAGCTGCCAGGCGGCATTCAGGCCATCCATGGTCAGGTAGCGCATCGCGCAGCCGGTCTCCTGGCACACGAGGCGCGTGTACTCGAGCTTGGCGAGCAGGTCGTCGCCGTCGCGGTTCAAAGCGAGGAAGCGGTTGACCTGGCGCGTGCCGTCCAGGTTGGGCGCGAGGGCCAGCGCGGCGCGGGCGGCATCGAGCGCGTAGTCGTAGGTGACGCCGATGGCATTGATGCCCGGCGCGAGGCGCGGCTCGTCCGCCACGCTCGTCACCGCCTGTCCCTCGACGAACACGCGAGGCGTGTAGCGGCGCAGGGATTCACGGTAGTCGGCGGCGGACATCAGCATGGCGGGTCTCTCGGCGTGAACGGGTAGCGGGCGCCCCGCAGTTTACACCGCGCGTTCAAGCCCCGGCACGCGCGGGACGCAGCCGAGGCGCCCCTTCGAGGGTGGTGACGGCGAGGGCGATACTGCATCATCGCCGCACCATGTCGGTCCACCTCAAACTGCTGCTGGCCTGCCTGTTCTGGGGCGCGACGCCGACCATCGGGCGCGTGCTCGCGGAATTCAAGGCGCCCTTCGTAGTGGTGTGCGGGCGTTTCATGGTGGCCTGCGTGTTCCTGGTCGCGTTCTGCGCCGCGGCCGGCCAGTTCCGCGCGGTGCCGCGGCGACACTGGTGGCGCTTCGCCGCACTCGGCGCGACCGGCATCCTGCTGCACAACGGGCTCCTGTACAAAGGCCTGGAATACACCAGCGCGACCACCGCCTCGATCGTCGTGTCGCTGATCACCATCCAGGTGGTGGTACTCGACCTGCTCATCTATCGCCGCCTGCCCGATGGCCTCACCCTGTGCGGCGTGCTGCTGAGTTTCATCGGCACCGCGGTGGTGTTGAGCGAGGGCGACCTCGCGCGTCTCGGCGCCATCGGTCTCGGCCCGGGTGAAGCGCTGGCCTTTCTCTCGGCGCTGGCCTGGGCCGTGTACTCGGTGCTCGGTCGCGATCTCCTGGACAGCTACTCGCCGCTGCTGGTCACCACCTACGCCGCGCTCGCCGGACTCGCGATGCTGCTGCCTTTCCTGGCGGTCGAGCCGCGCGCGACGGTCGCGGTGTTCAGCGACCCGCGCGCGCTTATGCTGATGTTCTTCCTCGGCCTGGTCGGCTCGGCGCTCGGCTTCCTGTGGTACTCGCAGGCGATGCTCGCGCTCGGCGCGGTCGGCACGGCGGTGTACATCAACCTGACGCCGATCTTCGGCGTGGCGGCGGCGGCGCTGTTCCTGGGCGAGCGCGCGAGCCCGGCGGTGCTGGTCGGCGGGGCGGTGGTGGTCGCGAGCCTGATGCTGGTCAATCGCCCGCGCTGGCCGTGGCGGCGGCGGGCGTCGCCCTTTCCGTCCGCCGCACCAGCACGCCGGCCGTGAGCGGCACGAGCGCCAGCAGCAGGCAGCCCGCGACCACGCCCGGCCACTGCCAGCGCTGGTAGACGGCGCCCGCCCAGCTGATGCCGAACCAGGCGCCGAGGTAGTAGCCGAGCACGTAGAGTCCGTTGGCGCGACCCTGGCCCAACGTCAGCCGGCGATTCAGCAGACCGACCGCGGATGCGTGCACTGTGAAGAAGCCGCCGCACACGCCGACCAGCGCCACCACCACCGCCGCGACGCTCGGCACGAGCAGCAGCAAGAGCGAGACCATCAGCACGCTCGCGCCGCCCACCAGCGTGCGCCCGGTGCCGTGGCGGTTGGCCAGCCGCCCGGCGCCCGGACCCATCACGATGCCGACCAGGTACACCAGGTAGACCAGTGAGGTCTGGCGCGTGTCCAGCAGGAAGGGCGTTTCCGCCAGGCGATAGGGCATGTAGTTGAACATCGGCGAGAACACCGCCTGGCCGGCCGCCCCGCAGGCGGTCGCGAGCCATAGCACCGGTTCGCGCAGCAGGCGCGCGAAACTGACGGCGTCACGATGAGCGCGCGCGGGCGCCGCCGCGCCGCGCAGTGCGCGCAGGCCGAGCACCACCGCCACCAGCGTGCCGCCGGCGGCGAGCAGGAAGGCGCCGCGCCAGTGCGCCGGCGCCACCACCCAGCCACCGAGCAGACGGCTCGCCATGCCGCCCAGCACCGTCGCCGCGACATAGCCGCCCATGGCGACGTTGAGCCGTGCGGGCGGCAGGTTGCGCGCGAGATGCGCGGCCAGGCAGCTGGTGAGCGCGGGCACGAAGCAGCCCTGCACGAAGCGCGCGGCGATGAGCACCTCGAGCGACTGCGTGTACGCGCACACCAACCCGGCGAGGGCAATCACGCCACCGCCCAGCAGGACGAGTCGCTGCACGGGCCAGCGATCGGCCAGCCAGCCGAAGGGCAGGTTGGCGAACGCGATGCCGGCCAGCACCGCCGACACGCTGAACGACACCGCCAGCACCGAGGCGTGGAACTCCGTCTCCAGCACGCGCAGCACCGGCTGGGTGAGGTAGATGTTGAGGAACGCCGCGCCGACCAGCACGAGGACGGTCCATTCGAGGTGGCGATGGGATTGTAGGTCGGTCTTCAGTCCGACATTCGTTTCGGCGGGCACGGACTGGCGCTCTGGGATGAATGGCGGATTGAAATCCGCCCTACAGGGTGGTTTCGGCTGTGACCGCGGCGATTGCCGGCGCTCAGCGAATCACCTCGCCGCCGACGCCGAAGGTGCGGCCGCGGAAGTGGCACACGGCCTGGCCCTTGTCGTTCACGATGCTGACGTCGTACATGCCGGTGCGGCGCGTGCGATTGCCTTCGCGGGCCTCGGCTACCAGCGTCTCGCCCAGCTGCGCGGGGCGCAGGAAGTCGATGTTGGCGTTCAGCGCGAGATGCGACTGGTTGTGCGAGTTGCTGGCGAAGGCCATGGCGGTGTCGGCCAGCGCGAACATGAGACCACCGTGACAGACGTCGTGGCCCTGCAGCATCCAGTCCAGGACGACCATCGACATGCGCGCGTAGCCCGGCGCGCATTCGAGGAGCTGGATGCCAAGTTCCTGCGAGGCGCGATCGCGCGCATACATGTTGCTGCCGGCGAGGCGCGCGAGTTCGTGTGGGTCGGTGGGGAGGGTGGACATGGCGTCTCCGAAGCTCAGGATTAGTTCCGACGCTGCTCGCAGACCACCCGCACGCGTTCGGCGGGCACCGACAGCGCGCGCAGCAGGTAGGCCTTGAAGTCGTCGGCCCAGGGTTGTTCGTCGATGGCCTCGGCCATGATGGTCAGCCAGGCATCGCGCGCCGCGCCGTCGACCGCAAGATGCGCGTGCACGCCTGGAATGCTGATGCCGCCGTAGCGTTCCTGGTAGCGCTTGGGTCCGCCCAGCCAGCCGCAGAGGAAACGCGCGAGCTTGTCCTGCGACACGGCGAGGTCGGCCGGATGCATGGCGCGTATGTCGTGCGCGACTTCGCGGGTGTCCATCAACGCGTAGAAGCGCGTGACCAGCGCCACGAGCCCGGCCTCGCCCCCGGCGGCGCGGAACGACGCGTCGCCCTCACCGTAGGCGCCGGCCATTAGTCCCGCCCGGCCTCGATGAGCTTGCGTCCCAGCAGCGTCGGGTTGGTGAAGCAGAGCTCGTGACCGCCGGCGCACTGCACCAGGCGGAACAGCCCGAGACGCTCCGACAGGCGCGGATGCCAGGGCAGGCCGTGGGGCAGGGCGGTGTCCTCGGTCGCGTTCAGGTAGGACTTCGCGCAGGGCAGCGCGGCCGGCGCACAGGACAGGCGCAGCGGCTCGGTGAAGGTCCGCCAGGGATGCGGGTTCAGGCGCGCGTAGGCCGCCTCCGCCGTGGCGAGGTCGGCGTCGTTCATGAACGCCTCGCGCCAGACGGGAAAGGGCAGCATCACGCTGCCGTCGGCCGCGACCAGCGACTCGAACATGCGCACGTAGTGCACCGGCACGAGATCGATCAGCGCCTGGCCGTCCTGCGGCACGAAGGCATTCCAATAGACCAGCCGGCGTATGCGCGCCGGCAGGCGGTCGGCGACCGCGGTGATGATCATGCCGCCGTAGCTGTGGCCGGCGAGCACGATGTCCTCGAGGCCGTGCTGGTCCAGGTAGTCGACGAGGGAATCGACCGCCTCGCCCAGGCCCACGTCCTTGCCGTCGCCAGGACGATTGCCGGCCAGGGTCGGCAGGTACACCTCGTGCCCGGCGAGCCTGATCGGCACGGCCGTCGCCTCGAACTCGCGCCCGCTGTGCCAGGCGCCATGCACGATGACGTAGCGCGCCACGGCGGCCTACTTGGTCTCGACCAGGATTTCGCGGTAGCGCGTCTGGCCGACGTTCTGCGCCGCGTGGCGCGCCGGAATGCGGATCGACGGATCGTGCACGCCGACCAGATCGCTGCCGTCCATGCGCAGCACGAACACCGAGCCGGTGCTGGCGTCGAAGGTGGTGAGTTCCTGGCCGTCGCCGTCGAACACGCGCAGCGGCGCGCCGTCCAGCACGTAGAAGATGTAGTCCAGCTCGTGGGTGTGCACGGGCGTGGTCTCGCCCGGCTCCAGCACGAATTCCCACACGTTGATCTTGTCGTTCTCGAATATCTTGGTGGTGCCGACGCCGGCCATGTCGCTTGCTCCCCGGGACTGTGCGCGAGAGGGCAAGGGTAACGAAACCCGTCTGCCGCCGCCACGTCGTCCGGGCTTGGGCTTGGGTGCGGCCATCGATTATCGTGGCCGCCACCAGGTCGTGGGGCGAGTGCATGGAACAACAGCAGGACGAGGTGCCGGGCATCGAGGCGCGCACCGAGCAGGTGATGATCGTGACGCTGCTCGCCATCGCGGGGCTCGCGCTCTGCGGCCTGTTCTTTGCCACCGAGCGCAGCGCCGCGCTCGAGCGTGTCACCGCCGACGACGGCGCGGCCGTGGTCGCGCGACCGGTGGCGCAATGAGAGGCGTCGCGAGCCGTCGCTCCGCGGGCCTGCTCGTCTGCGTGCTGCTTGCCGGCTGCGGGAGCGCCGCGCGCGTCCCCGAACCAGAGGTGCCGATGGACACGATGCGCCTTGCGGGCGAGGCCGAGGCCCGTTACGCGGCGGGCGACTGGGGCGCGGCAGCGCAGGCCTACCAGCGCCTGGTGACGGCCGAGCCGGCCAATACCGACGCCTGGTTCCGGCTCGCGAACGCCCGCGCGCGGGTCGGCGATCCGGACGGCGCGGTCAGCGCCTACCGCGCCGTGCTGGCGCGCGACGCGGCCTACGCCAAGGCCGGCTTCAACCTCGGCATGGTGCAGCTGCGCGACGCGGTGGAGACCTTTCGTCGCCTCGAGGCGGAGGCCAACACCGACGCCGAACTGAGCGCCCAGGCCGGCAGGCTGCGCGCGGCGCTGGAGGCGCTGCTTGCCGAGCAGACCGCGGGCGCGAACGCGCCGGGGCCGGGCATGCAGCGACCGGGCGCGACGCCCTGAGCCTGCTACATTAGCCGCGCCGCGCCGCGGCGCTTCGAGGATTCGTCATGCCCACGCTTCGCGTCGCCGCCGTGCAGGCGGCACCTGTGTTCCTGGACCTTGCCGCGACGGTCGACAAGGCCATCGCGCTCATCGACGACGCCGGCCGTCAGGGCGTCGAGCTGCTGGCTTTTCCGGAGACCTGGATCCCCGGCTATCCCTTCTGGATCTGGCTGGACTCGCCGGCCGCCGGCATGCGCTTCGTCGGCGCCTACCACGCCAACTCGCTGGTAGCCGGCGGCGCCGAGGATCGCGCGCTCGCGGACGCCGCGCGGCGCCACGGCATGACCGTCGCCATGGGCGTCTCCGAGCGCGATGGCGGCAGCCTCTACATGGGCCAGTGGCTGTACGGCGCGGACGGCGGCGTGCTCGCGCGCCGCCGCAAGCTCAAGCCCACCCATGTCGAGCGCACGCTGTTCGGTGAGGGCGACGGCAGCGACCTGCAGGTGGTGGCGACACCGCTCGGGAGAATCGGCAGCCTGTGCTGCTGGGAGCACCTGCAGCCGCTCACCAAGTACGCTATGTACGCGCAGCAGGAACAGATCCACGTCGCCGCGTGGCCGAGCTTCAGCCTGTACAACGGCGCGGCCTACGCGCTCGGTCCGGAACTGAACACCGCCGCGAGCCAGCTCTACGCGGCCGAGGGCCAGTGCTTCGTGCTCGCGGCCTGCGCGGTGGTCTCGCCGGAGATGATCGAACTCCTGTGCGACACGCCCGCCAAGCGCGAACTGCTGCGTGCCGGTGGCGGCCACGCGCGTATCTTCGGGCCGGACGGCGCACCGCTTGGCGCGCCGCTCGCGCCCGACGCCGAGGGCCTGGTGATGGCGGACATCGATCTCGCCGCGATTGCCTATGCCAAGTCGGCGGCCGATCCAGTCGGCCACTACTCGCGGCCCGACGTGCTGCGGCTCATGTTCAACGCCCGGCCCAATCCGCGCGTGGTGCCCTTCGAAGGGGACTTCGACGCGTCCGGCCAGCCCGGCAACTTCTGACGGACTCGACTCACCATGATCCAGGAACTCTTCTCCATCGCCGGCAAGACCGCCTTCATCACCGGCGGCTCGCGCGGCATCGGCTACATGATTGCCCACGGCTACGTCGCGGCCGGCGCGCGGGTGTACATCAGTTCACGCAAAAAGGACCAGTGTGATGCCGCCGCGGCCGAGCTCGCCAAGCTCGGGACCTGCGTATCGCTGCCGGCAGATCTGGGCAAGATGAGCGAGATCGAGCGCGTCGCGGCCGAACTCAAGGCGCGCGAGGAGAAGCTCGACATCCTGGTCAACAACGCCGGCGCGACCTGGGGCTCGACCATCGACGCGTTCCCCGAGAACGGCTGGGACAAGGTCATGGCTCTGAACGTCAAGTCGCCGTTCTTCCTGCTGCAGAAGCTCCTGCCCGCGCTCGAGCGCGCGGCCAGCGCCGCCGATCCCGCGCGGGTCATCAACGTCGGCTCGGTGGACGGCATGCACACGTCGATCTTCGAAAACTTCTCCTACGGCCCGTCCAAGGCCGCGCTGCACCACCTGACGCGCATGCTGGCCGCGCATCTCGCGGTGCGCCACATCAACGTCAACTGCATCGCGCCTGGCCCCTTCGAAACCGAGATGATGCGGCCAATGCTCGAGAAGATCGGACCGGATGCCATCGTGCATAACGTGCCGATGAAGCGCATGGGCAACGGCCAGGACGCGGCGGGTGTCGCGATCTTCCTCGCGTCTCGCGCGTCGGCCTACGTCAATGGCACGGTGTTGCCGGTGGATGGGGGACTGTTCGGGGCGTCGTGAAGACGGTGCCTGCGCCGCGACTTCGCGCGCGGTCGCCCCGTCATTCGCGGGCAACCGGGAACCCATGGGCTTCGCCGGGCGCAGGTGGACCCTCGCTTTCG
This sequence comes from Gammaproteobacteria bacterium, assembly GCA_050186725.1. Lineage (GTDB taxonomy): Bacteria > Pseudomonadota > Gammaproteobacteria > JADJYF01. The sequence continues at coordinate 58,829 of JBFWYG010000012.1, forward strand.
CGAGGGTGACGGTGTAGTGGGCGACGGTGAAGTCCGTCGAGCGCCCATCGACCTATCCAACCCGTCATTCCTGCGAAAGCAGGAATCCATGGGCTTCACCGATCATCGATGGCCCCTCGCTTGCGCGAGGGTGACGGTGTAGTGGGCGACGGTGTTGACTGCTCCGCCCATCCTCATGCGAATAACCCGTCATTCCTGCTAAAGCAGGAATCCATGGGCTCCGCCGATCGCCGATGGACCCTCGCTTTCGCGAGGGTGACGGTGTAGTGGGCGACGGTGAAGTCCGTCGAGCGCCCATCGACCTATCCAACCCGTCATTCCTGCGAAAGCAGGAATCCATGGGCTTCACCGATCGTCGATGGCCCCTCGCTTGCGCGAGGGTGACGGTGTAGGGGGTGATGGCAAAGGCCGTGAAACGCCCATCGACCTATCCAACCCGTCATTCCTGCGAACGCAGGAATCCATGGGCTTCACCGATCGCCGGTGGACCCTCGCTTGCGCGAGGGTGACGGACTAGTGGGGCGGCGGTGGCGGCCGTTTCGCGCATGCATCACGCACACAACCCGTCATTCCACGCAAGCGGGCATCCACGGGCTTCGCGCCTCAGGCATTGTCCCCCAGCACCATCGCCGCGCCCTTCTCGGCGATCATGGTGGTCGGCGCGTTGGTGTTGCCCGAGGTGATGCGCGGCATGATCGAGGCATCGATCACTCGCAGTCCGGCGATGCCGCGAAAACGCAGGCGCTCGTCCACCACCGCGTGCGCGTCCTGCCCCATGCGGCAGGTGCCGACGGGATGGAAGATGGTGGTGCCGAGATCGCCCGCGGCGCGGCGCAGATCGGCGTCGCTCTCGAACGTGGCCCCCGGACGGAACTCCTCGGGCTCGAAGCGCGCGAGCGCCGGCGCCGCCATGATGCGACGCGTGAAGCGCATGGCATCCACCGCGACCTTGAGATCGTCTTCGTCCGACAGGTAGTTGAGATTGATCTCTGGCGCCGCCGCGGGATCGCGCGCCTTGATGCGCACATGTCCGCGGCTCGCAGGCCGCAGGTTGCACACCGAGGGCGTGATGGCCGGAAAGGGGTGCAACGGGGCGCCGAACTTGTCCAGCGACAGCGGCTGCACGTGCCATTCGATGTTCGGCGCGTCGCGCGTCGCGTCGCTGCGCGCGAAGGCGCCGAGCTGACTGGGCGGCATGGTGAGGGGACCACGGCGCCGCAGTAAATAGTCGAGCCCCATCAGGCCGCGGCCGATGAGCGAGTTGGCGCGCTCGTTCAAAGTGCGGGTGTTGCGCACCTTGTACATCATGCGGATCTGCAGGTGATCGTGCAGGTTGGCGCCGACCTCGGGCGCATCGTGCAGCACCTCGATGCCCTGCGCGAGCAACATCGGCGCCGGCCCCACGCCGGACAGCTGCAGCAGCTGCGGCGAGCCAATGGCGCCGGCGGCGAGGATGACTTCACGTCGTGCGCGCGCCTGGTGCTGGCCGGCGTCCTTGACGCGATAGCGCAGCCCGCGCGCGTGCAGCGTGCCGTCCACGCGCTCGAAGTCCAGGCCCTCGGCCAGCGCGTGGGTGATGACCGTCAGGTTGGCGCGATGCCTGACCGGATGCAGGAAGGCCTTGGCGTTGCTCCAGCGCACGCCGCGGCGCTGGTTCATCTGGAAGTAGGCGCAGCCGTCGTTGTCACCGCGGTTGAATTCCTTGATCGGCGCGATGCCGCACTCGGCGGCCGCCGCGCGCCAGGCGTCGAGGATCTCCCAGCTGACGCGCCGCTCTTCGACGCGCAGTTCGCCACCCGCGCCGTGAAACTCGTCGGCGCCGTGCGCATAGTCCTCGCTCTGCTTGAACCAGGGCAATACCTCCGCCCAGGACCAGCCGGCGTTGCCGAGCGCGGCCCAGTGGTCGTAGTCCGAGGCCTGGCCGCGCATGTAGATCATCGCGTTGATCGACGAGCAGCCGCCCAGCACGCGACCGCGCGCGTACCCCAGGCTGCGGCCGTTCAAACCCGGATCGGGCGCGGTGGTGTAGCACCAGTCGGTGCGCGGGTTGCCGATGGTGTAGAGATAGCCCACCGGCACGTGGATCCAGAAATAGTCGTCGCGCCCGCCCGCTTCGAGCAGCAGCACGCGAGTCGAGGGATCGGCCGACAGGCGATTGGCGAGCAGGCAGCCCGCCGAGCCCGCGCCGACGATGATGTAGTCGTAGGTTTCCATGCGGCGGGACCCCGGCACCCGCGTGGCGCACGGCGACGGCGCGCGCCGCCGCCGTGCTGGAGCGCGCTTATTCCGGCAGGGTGTCGCCCGAGCCGCCGAACTCGGCCGGCAGATCCTTGAACTTCGGCAGGCCGTCCTTGATGGCGATCATCTTCTCGCCGTAGAACACGTGGATGGCCGGCTTGAACTCCAGCGTCGGCAGTACCGCCGCGAACACGTCCGCCATGCCCATGCCCGGATGATCGTTCATCACGTGGCCGCCACACTTGGTGCACCACTTGCGATGGCTGTTGTCGGTCTTGGCGAAGGTCCCGATGGCGTCCGCGCCGGCGGTGATCTTGACCACGTCCTTCGGCCACAGCGCGAAGCTGTTGACCGGACCCGCGGACCAGTGGCGGCAGGAGTCGCAGTGGCAGATGCCCATCGCGACCGGCGCGCCGCTCACTTCGAACTGCACGGCGCCGCAGAAGCAGCTGCCCTTGTGTGTATCGCTCATGTCTTTTCTCCCCGGTAAACGGAACGCCGGCGGGGCGCCGGCGTTCCTGTAGGTATCACGGTCACCCGTCCCGGGTCACCGTCGCTGTCGAGGGCCCGTCTCAGGCCACCGCCGGCATCGCGTGGTCACGCACGAAATCGCGCGCCAGGGCCGCGCAGGTCTCCGGCTGTTCGAGGCCTGCAAGGTGCCCTGCCTGGGCGATGGTCGTCAAGCGGCTACCGGCGACGGCGTCTCGCCATGCGGGGCCGTAGGCCGCGGGCACGATGGGGTCGCGTTCCGACGTCGCGATCAGCGTGGGCGCCTCGATACGCCCCAGGCGCCGAGAAATACCGGTGTCCGGAATGGGCCACAGGAACTTCGCGCTGGCGCGCAGGTTGAGCAGTTCCTCCACGTGAGCGTCCATCTTGTCGCGGCCCTCGAGCAGGAGGCTCTTGCGCATGCCGCCCTCGGAGAACTGGATCTCGGACGGCATGCCCGGGTGCTGGGCAAAGGGATCGGCGCACTCCACGCCGTCCAGCCACAGGCCGAGCGGATTGATGAGCATCAGGCTCAGCACCCGCGTAGGCGCGATGGCGGCGAGTTCGGCGCCCATCCACGCGCCGATGCTGATGCCGAGCACATGCGCGCTCTTCACGCCGAGCGCGTTCAGCAGGTCGACGTTGTGCAGCGTGATGTCGAGCGCGCCCGGATCGATCTCCTCCAGCTGGTCCTTGGCCGGACCCCAGCCGGGGGCGTAGGGCGCGATGACGTCGAAACTCTCGGCGAGCTTCGCGAGCAGCGGCTCGAAGCCGACGATGCCGAGCATGTGATGGAGATACAGCAGCGGCTGGCCGTGACCCTTGCGGTAGTAGTGGACCGTGCGGCGCGCCGGGCCGACGGCGATGGTTTCGAGGTTCATCACTTCACCTCCGCGACGCGCTTGCGCGCCGGCTCGCTGATCTCCGCCGGAAAGGGCGTGACCGTGCGCGGCTCGGCACGTTCTTCCAGCGGCATGGCCCGCGGATACCAGTGATCCTCGTAGCCCGCCCACTTGGATCTCATCTGCGGCATGACCTTGTCAGCGAACATCTGGGTCGAGTAACGGCACAGATCGTTCGGCATGTCGCCGAAGTGCAGCAGGCAGACCAGGTGGCCGATCTTCAAGGTGTCGATGACCTTCTCGATCTGGGCAGCGACGCTGTCCGGCGAGCCGGCGACGATGTAGCCCTTGTCGATCATCTCTTCCCAGGACAGCGCCGCGGCCTGGTTGAGCGCCGAGGACTGGCCCGCCATCTGCGTAACCAGGCCCGCGCGGATGGTCGGCTCGGTGCGATAACCGGGCGCGTCGGCGAAGCCTGGGTAGACGTGCAGGCAGCGCGAGAAGAAGTAGCGCGCGTGCTTCTCGTACAAACGCTTGGCTTCGGCGTCGGTCTCGGCCACGCAGATCTGCTGGGCGAAGGCCGCCTGGTAGGGATTGAACTCGGCGCCGAGCTGTTCCATGCGCTGCCAGAAGCCTTCCATCAGCTGCGCGCCGCGGATGTAGCCGGAGAACGACAGGTAGCTGTAGTTGTACTTGTGCTCTGCGCAGAAGTCCCAGGTCTCGAGTGAACCGCCGCCCGGGATCCAGATGGGTGGCGGGGTCTGGATGGGGCGCGGCCACAGGTTCACGTAGCGCAGCTTGTAGTGCTTGCCGTTCCAGGCGAACACGTCCGGATCCGACCATGCGCGGCGCACGAGTTCGTGGGCCTCGTGGTACTTCTCGCGGAGCGTCGCGGGGTTCACGCCGCAGGCGTAGTTGTCGTCCATCGACGAACCGACCGGGAAGCCGGAGATGAGACGTCCGCCGGAGATGCAGTCGATCATCGCCATCTCTTCCGCCACGCGGGTCGGCGGGTCGTAGAGCGCGAGCGACTGGCCGAGCAGCAGGATCGCGGCGCGGTGGGTGCGCCGCGCGAGCGTGGCCGCCATCAGCTGCGGCGAGGGCATGAGCCCATAGGCGTTCTGGTGATGCTCGTTGATGCCGAGGCCGTCGTAGCCGACGTCTTCGGCGAGTTCGAGCAGGTCGAGGTAGTCGTTGTAGATGCGGTTGGCCTTGCGCGCGTCGAACAGGCGCGAGTCCACGTCGACCCATACGCTCCGGTGCTTCTCGGTGAAGTCGTCCGGCAGGTGGGGCCAGGGCATCAGGTTGAACCAATGGAACTTCATGGGATGACTCCTGGAAATGAGGGGCGCGCGACACTGGCCACGCGCCGGTGGGACATTGTCGTCAAACGCGCGCTCGGCCCGCCATTCCGCCAGCGGGTAGGGACTTGATCGGGGTCAAGCCGCGCGCCCCTCAGACGGCTTCAGCACCGGGAAACGCCTGGCCCCAACCATCCAGGTGCACGAGTTCGCCGAGCGGCTTGCGGCGCAGGCGCTTGGGAAACGGTTTGGCCGGCCAGCCGAGGGTGATCATCGCCGCGCAGGCCATGTGGGCCGGCATGCCGAGCACCGCCTGTACCGCCGTCTCCGACATGGCGAGGATGGTGGTCAGCGTGGTACCGAGACCTTCGTTGCGCGCCGCGAGCAGCAGGTTCTGCACCGCCGGGTAGACCGAGGACCCGGCCGTGAGCGGCAGGCGGCCCAGGTTCGCGTCCAGCGCGGTGACCTGGGTCATGTCGCAGGCGACCACGATCATCACCGGCACCTCGGCCAGGTGCCGCGCGAAGTGGTCGACGTGGTCGATGAAGCCGGGCTTGAAGCCGGCCTGCGCCTCGCCCGAGCGGTAGCGCGGCACGATGGCGTCCCACAGCGGCTGGTAGAGGTCGTGGAGCGCGCGGCGCTTGGCCGCATCCTTCACCGCGATGAACGCGATGGGCTGCTTGTTCGAGCCGGTCGGTCCCCAGCGCGCGGCATCCAGCACGCGCAGCAGCGCGTCGTTCGGCACCGGATCTGGCTTGTAGTAACGGCAGGCATTGGTGGTGCGGATGACGTCGGTGAGATCCATGGGCCGTTCCTCGGTGGATTGCCCCCATTGTAGGTCGGGCTTCAGCCCGACATTCAGAAGGGACAGACCCCGTACGGGGTCTGTCCCGGCATGAGGCGAGGCAGCCGCCGCGCGACTTGTGACATCCGGTTACGCCGCGGTGCGGCCCACCTTCCGGGGGTTGCCCGCGGTCGCTGCCTCACTATGCTGTAGCGAACACCCCCGCAGGAGCGGGCCCCATGTCCAACCATCCCGAGCTTTCGCGCGCCTTCCGGACGGTCATCCTGTGCGCTGCCCTGACGAGCGGCGGGGCGCATGCCGAGACCGTGGACGTGTCCAACAACACCATCGCCGCGCATACGCTCGGCTCGCTGACGAGCGGACAGAACAATTCCGCCTACGGCGTGGGCGCGCTCTTCGAAGTGAGTTCAGGCAACGACAACAGCGCTTTCGGACTCAACGCCCTGGCCAATATCACGACGGCGACCGGCAACAGCGCCTTCGGCGTGAATGCCCTGGCGGCCGCCACCACCGGCAATCACAACAGCGCGTTCGGCATCTCCGCCCTGCAGAGGCTCACCACGGGCTCGGGCAACGTCGCCCTCGGTCAGAACGCGATGGTGGCGACCACCAGGGGCAACAACAACGTGGCGGTCGGCATGCGCGCCTTGGAGGACAATATTCGTGGCGGCGGCAACACCGCGCTCGGCGCCGGCGCGATGACCGGACTCGTCTCGGGCAACGGCAACGTCGCGGTCGGCGTCGGCGCGATGCAGGGCATCACCAGCGGTTCGAGCAACATCGGCATCGGTCTGCAGTCGCTGTTCCGCAGTTCGACGGCGAGCAACAACATCGCCATCGGCGAGAACACGCTGTTCAACAGCTTTGGCGGCGGCAATATCGCTATCGGCCGCCGCGCTGGCTTCAACCTGAGGTTCGGCGCGGGCAACCTGCTGCTCGACAACGAGGGCATCGCGACCGATCAGCGCACTATTCGCATCGGCACCCAGGGTCGGCACCGGGCGGCTTTCATGGCCGGTGTGCGCGGCGTCAATGTCACCGGCGGCCTGCCGGTGGTGGTCAGGAGCAATGGTCAGCTCGGCATCCAGGCGTCGTCACGCCGGTTCAAGCAGGACATCGCCCCCATGGCCGATGCCAGCGCGCGCTTGCTGGAACTCGCGCCCGTGACGTTCCGCTACAAGGCGGCCGAGGCCGATGGCAGTCGACCGCTGCAGTACGGGTTGATTGCCGAGGAGGTGGCCGAGGTGTTTCCCGAACTGGTGGCCCACGACGCGCAGGGCGAAGTGGAATCGGTGGCCTACCAGACGTTGTCCGTCCTGCTGTTGAACGAGTTCCAGAAGCAGCATAGCGACTTCGAGATTGCCCGCGCGACGCTGGCGGCGGTGGCGCGTGACACCGCGAAGCGCGATGCCGAGCTCGTGGCCCTGCGCGCCGAGGTGGCCGAACTGCGCGCCGCCGCCGCGGAACTGCTGGCCCTCCAGCGGGCCACGTCCGAGCGGTTCGCGCAGTCGCGATGAGCGGAGTTGCGCGCGACCTGCCTCAGCGCAGCCACCCCTTGCGCCAGAAATAGATCATCGGCGCCGCCACCGAGGCGGCCATCAGGGTCAGCGCGAAGGGATAGCCCCAGTTCTGTTCCAGCTCCGGCATGAAGCGGAAGTTCATGCCGTAGATGCTCGCGATGAGCGTCGGCGGCAGCAGCGCGACGCTCGCCACCGAGAAGATCTTGATGATCTTGTTCTGGTTGACGTTGATGAAACCGACGGTCGCGTCCATCAGGAAGTTGATCTTGTCGAACAGGTAGGCGGTATGCGAATCGAGCGAGTCGATGTCGCGCAAGAGCTGGCGCGAGGCCTCCACCTGCTCCGGGTTCAGCATGCGACCGCGCAGGAGAAAACTCACCGCGCGGCGCGTGTCCATGACGTTGCGCCGGATGCGACCGTTCAAGTCCTCCTCGCGCGCGATGTCGGCCAGCACCTTGCCGGCGTCCTCGTCGCTGACCTCGGTGGTCAGCACCATGTTGCTGAACTTCTCGAGGTTGTCGTAGATGCCTTCCAGCGCGTCGGCCGAGTATTCGACGTCGGCGTCGTAGAGGCGCAGCAGCACGTCCTTGTCGTCGTTGATCAGCGCCGGGATGCGCCGCGCGCGCAGGCGCAGCAGGCGGAACACCGGCAGGTCTTCCTTGTGGACCGAGAACAGCACCTGGTTGTAGAGAATGAACGCCACGCGCACGTTGCGCGGCATGTCATCGTCGTCGATGAGGAAGTCCGAGCGGATGTGCAGCTCGCCGTTGTCCTCCTCGTAGAAGCGCGCCGATTCCTCGATGTCCTCGTCCTCGACGTCGGCCGGGATGATGAGACCGAAGTGGTCGGTGATCCACTGCTTCTCGGCGTCGGTCGGGTCTTCGAGGTCGACCCAGATCGGGCGGTTCTCGCCCAGCTCCAACTGCTCGAGCGGAGTCTGCACTAGGCCGCCTTTCAGGCGGCCGTTGTCGAGCGCGAACAGGTTCAGCAAGGTCGTCTCCAGTGCCTGGAACGGGCAGGCGGCAAAGCGTTCGTCTTCCGGATGGGGTGGGGTTCCGTCCCACTCCGGTCGACGTCCGGGTCATCGGTGGATGACGCAGGCGCTGGAGGGGACGGCTACCGTGAGGGGTAACAGTCCAATGAAGTGCTCCGCTGATGGCGTGGCGCGATTATCCTCGCCGCCCTCGGGAGCGGCAAGCCGCGCGACCGCCTGCGGCGCTTCGTGAACGGCATCGCATCGGTCGAGCACGCGGCTCGGCTAGCATCGAGGCCGACCTCGGGACACGAGGCCCGCAACGGGCCCGTAACAATGGGAGAGAGTCATGATGACGGGACAGATCACCGGCCTGCGGGCCTGCGCCGCCGCGCTGCTGCTGCTGGCAGGCGCGCAGGGCGCGCAGGCCGCCACCACGGTCTACAGCGGCTTGGACAACAGCAACCTGGCGGGCGGCGGGGCGCATCCCAATGCCGACGCAGCGCGCGCCGCCTTCGAGGCCGCGGCCGGCGTGCTGCTGGTGCAGACCTTCGACGACCTGGCGGTGGGGCCGGCGCCCGGCACGTTGCTCACGCCTTTCGGCGCGAGCCTCGTCGCGAGCGCCAGCGGCGGCGTCACCATCGCGGAGGGCGTGGGGGCGTTCGACACCTATCCGACCAGCGGGCGCTACCTCGACAGCCTGACGGCGAACGGCAGCGCGTTCTACACCGTCAGCTTCGACCTGCCGGTGCGCGGCTTCAGCTTCGACCTGACCGACGCGAGCGACTGGGCCGGCGATGCGCGGACCACCGCCAACCTCGTCCTGACGCTCCTCAAGAACGGCGCCGACGAGACCATCACCCTGTTCGGCGACATATCGGCGTCGCAGATGGTGAATGGCAACTTCGGCTTCTTCGGTGTCTTGAGCGACGCGCGCGACATCGTCGGCTTCACCATCACCAATCCGGCCGCCAATCCCGATGAGGATGCGCTCGGCCTGGACAACCTCGCGGTGACGGTGGAGCCGGTGCCGTTGCCGGGCGCGGCGTGGCTGATGCTGTCGGCGGTGGGCGGGCTCGCGGCGCTGCGTCGGCGCCGCGGCTGAGCGGCCTGCCCTACCTCTGAAACGTCACGCCCGCGACGAGCGCGGGCGTGACGATGCGCGATGACGGTCGCGGTGCGCCGCGACCGTGCCATCCGACTCTCAGGCCGTGCCGCTGTCCAGCAGGTGGTCCAGCCACAGGTTGGAGAGCTTCTCCTGCACCGTGTTCTGGCGCAGGCGAGCCCGCAGGTTCGGGAAGTCCACCGCGTCCAGCGGCTGGTCCTGGTTGTAGCAGGAGTAGACGAAGCTCTCCTCGCCGGTCACCGGGTCGATGTGCTTGCACAGGCACTGCGCGCACACACCCTTCATCATGCATTGCATGGGCGAGTTGATCGATCCGATGGCGACGTGCTCGGGCTTCAAGTACGGCGCCAGCACTTCCCTGCGCGCACGCTTCACCGCCGCCATCATCATGTCCGAGCCGATGACGATCACTTCCTCCATGCTGTTCAAGGGCAGCGTGACCTCGCCCAGCTGACCCTCCGCGTAGGCGACCATGGCCTGCACCACGTTGCCGACGAAGGTCTTGTCCTGGGCGCGGCGCGGCGCGATGGCTTCCACGTTCGGACCCGGATCCACGGCCCACACCACGACGTCCGCCGCCGCCTCGATGTCATCCAGCTTGAACACGTCGATGGGCTTCTTGTAGCCGGCGAAGTACAGCACCTGGTTGCCGGCCGCGCGCAGCGCCTTGCCGATGGAAAACAGCACGGCGTTGCCGAGACCGCCGCCCACCATCAGCACGCGGCCGTTCTTCGGGATGTGGGTCGGCGCGCCGGTCACACCCATCACCACCAGCGGGTCACCGGGCCGGCAGCGCTGCAGGAGCCGTGAGGACGCACCCATCTCGAGCGCGATCAGCGACACCAGGCCCTGGTCCTTGTCGACCCAGGCGCCGGTGAGCGCGAGGCCCTCGGGCGCGAGCACCGTGTATTCGACGCGCGGCGCGAAGGCCTCGGGGTTCTGCACGCGGTAGAACTGGCCGGGCTCGAACTTGGCGGCCGCGGCGGGCGCGTGCGCCACGACCTCTATGATGGTCGGGGTCAGGCGATTGACCGCCACCACCGTCGCGAGCAGGGACTCGTCCAGGCGCTGCACGAAGCGGCGCAGGTCGACCTCGCGCAGCGGCTGATCGTCCGGGTTCAGCTTCGCGACCTCGTCCTTGAACAGCTCCACGATGTAGGGATAGCCATCCTTCGCGCTCGCCATGGCCTTCACCACGTTGCCGGCGTAGACCGGGTGGTTGTCACCATAGAAGGTCACGAAACGACCGTCGCGCTCGTAGGAGGTGAAGGGCGAAGGTGACGCGAGCTTCGGCGTCAGCACGCCTTCGGCCGGCACCAGCTTGCCGTCCTTCGGCTCGTAGCGACGGAAGAACTTGCCGTCGAGATCGAAGGTGCCCGGATGCTCCTGCTCGTAGATGATGTTCGGCGAGGTGCCGGCCGCGACGAACAGCGCGCGCAGCGGCAGTTCGATGTCGGCCTCGCCCTTGCCGCGCGAGAAGCGCACGGCCTTCAGCGCGCCGAAGTCGTCGGCGAAGGCCTCTTCCGGGTTCATGCCGGTCGCGATGTAGATGCCTTCCTGCAGCGCCTCGTTCACTTCCTCGTGGTTCTGACGATAGGCCGGCGAGTCGTTCAGGCTCTTGCGGTAGAACAGCGTCACGCCGCCCCAGCTCTTCACCAGCGGCGCGAAGTCGGGCAGTTCACCGGCCTTCTCGGCGCGCTCGCGCTCGGCGCGCACCGCGCGGCCGTGGGCGAGGAATTCGTCGAGGATGCCGAGTTCCTCGGCGTCGTACTTCGCGCGCACCGCGTCCTCGTTCGACTCGGCGCACAGTTTCTCGTAGCGATAGAGCGTCTTCTCCACCTGGCGCGGGTAATAGGCCATCACCTCGGTCGCGGTATCGATGGCGGTGAGGCCGCCGCCGATCACGCCGGCCGGCAGGCGCACCTGCATGTTGGCGAGCGAATTCAGCTTGGCCGCGCCGGTCAGCTGCAGGCCCATGAGGAAGTCGGAGGCCTTGCGGATGCCGCGGATCAGGTTGTTCTTCAGCCCGATGATCGAGGGCTTGCCCGCGCCGGTCGCGAGCGCGACGTGGTCGAAGCCGAAATTCCATGCGTCGTCCAAGGTCATCGTGCCGCCGAAGCGCACGCCGCCGTAGGCGCGGAAGGTGCGCCGGCGCAGCAGCGTGAGATAGATGACCTTGAGGAAGTTCTTGTCCCAGCGGACCGTGATGCCGTATTCCGCGACGCCACCGAAGCCGTTGTTGGTGCGGCTGTCGAGATCGTCGTAGAGCGTGGCGAAGTCGCGTATCGGCTGCGGCGGTTCGGTGGCGGAGCCGGTCAGGTAGCTCGGCAGCGGCTCGACCTTGAGCGCGTCGATGCCGACCACCGCGAAGCCTTCCTGCAGCAGGTAGTGGGCCAGCGTGTAGCCGGCGGGGCCGAGGCCCACCACCAGCACCTTCTTGCCGTTGTAGGGCGCGAGCTGCGGACGCCGCACGTTCAGCGGGTTCCAGCGCGTGAGCAGCGCGTAGATCTCGAAGCCCCAGGGCAGGTTCAAGACGTCGGTCAGGACGTTGGTCTCGATCTGCGGGATGTTGACCGGCTCGGTCTTCTGGTAGATGCAGCCCTTCATGCAGTCGTTGCAGATGCGGTGGCCGGTGCCGGGGCACATCGGGTTGTCGATCACCACCAGCGCCAGCGCGCCGATGTTGTCGCCGCCGCGCTTGACGACGTGCATCTCGGAAATCTTCTCACCCAGGGGGCAGCCGGTGACGGCGACGCCGAGCGCGTTGGTCTTGAAGCCGCCGTCCTTCTTGTTCGGCATGCCCTTCGAGCAGGTGTCGTTGTCGCGGTCGTGGCAGTAGATGCAGTGATCGACTTCGTACATCACGCGTCGACGGCCGTAGCGCGGGTCGGTGAGATGGAAGCCGTCGCGCCGGCGGCGGTGCGCGTCTTCGGCGACCCAGGCCTTGTAGCCGCCTTGATCGACCTCGGGGTGATGCACCAGGTGCTGCACATCGGTCTTGGCCGGCTGCTTGAACGAGGCCCAGGCGTTGGCGGCGGCGGGATGGAAGTCGGCGTCGGCCTGCACCAGCAGGCACCACTGCTCGAGGGCGGTGCGCGCGGCTTCGATCAGCGCGCCGTCTGCCGCGAGTCCGGCCCAGGCGGGATTGCGCCTCAGGGCGCCCAGGAAGCTCGCGCTGGGCGGCGCCTCGCCGGTCAGGACGGCGGCGGCCCGCGCGGTCAGGTACTCCTCGTCGTGGGCGAGCCGGGCGCCGTCACGCGCGGCGTCGCGCAGCGTGGTCGCGGCCTGCGCCAGCGCCGGACGTTCGAAGCCCTCGGCGTCGACGCCCTTGTACTTCTTGGCCAGTGGTTCGACGAACTGGTTGCGAAAGCCGAGCACGGTCTGGTCTTCGTCGCGGATCGCCTCGACCTGCGCGTTCCATTCGCCCTCGATGCGGAACAGGCGGGCAATGAAGGCGCCGAGGTGGGGCGCGGCGTCGACCAGCGTGAAGGACTGTTCTTCCGGCGTCATGCCGGCGCCCTGGCTGGCGCGGTAGGCCGCGAGCCGCGCGCCGACGCTGGGGTCGCGTGCGGCCAGGAAGGCATCGAAGGTGGCCGTCAGGCGCGCCAGCGCCTGGGGCTCGTACAGGTCCGGGTAGGTGAACCCCGGGATGCCGAGGGTGAGAGTGGCCGCGTCCAGGCCGAGGGTCATGTCGTTCATCAAACAGTGCGCCCGCTGGGTTGGAAGGTTGGAAAAGCGAACCCGGCACAATACGGCAGCGTATGGCTGGGTGCAATCTGAAATCGCGTGCCTATGTCTCCGTTGCGGGCCCGTGGCGCCGACGCGCTCCGTCAGGGATAGACCACCAGCGTGCGCACTTCGATGCTCTCGCGCGGCGTACTGCCCGGTGTGGCGGCCGGGCTGCGGAAGCCGGTGTGGGGCGTGTAGCACGCGACGCCGGGCGCCGAGTCCCAGTTCTTCAACAGCAGCACTTCGTCCGGCCGCATGGACGAGGCATAGAACCAGCGATGGCCGGGATTATGCCGCACCGAGTAGATCTCGCCGCTGTGCCGCGGATGCTCGAGGTCGTCCTCGCCGAAGTGGTGGATGTCGGTCGGCACGAAGTCGGTGGGCTCGGTGCTGCGCGCGTCGCAGACCGCGAGCGGCACGTCCTGCACCGGCCCGACGATGGGGCGCCAGACGTTGATCAGCGCCTTGCGCCGGTCGGCGTAGGCCGGTCGCCCGGCATCGGCCAGGATCTCGGCCGCGCGCCGTGGACCGGAGCCGGGCGTGTAGTCGTTGTGGGCCGCGTCCACCGGCGCCCGCACGCCGGGCTGGCCGCGCGCCGCGCGCACCGCGCTGCGCTGATTGTGATCGAAGACCACCACGTCGAGCGCGCCGAGCGTGCGCGCCAGCCAGGCCGCGACCTCCGGGTAGTAGACGTCGCGCACCTCGCGCTCGTCGTAGAAGTCGCGCACGGCCGAAGGCGCCGTCAGCAGCGCGTAGCCGGCCTCGTCGACGTCCGGCGGCGTCGTCAGCGTTCGGCAGTCGGTGATGACGCACTGCTGGTAGATCTGCGGCGGACGCACCAGTGCCCGGCCGGAGTTGGGCGGATAGATGAGGTGCTGGGCGCGTGGCGCGCCGGGCTCGAGGTAGGCGATGGCGGCGGTGATGGTATCGGTCATGGCGGGCTCCGCGCGGGTCGCGCTCACAGGTGCTCTAAGAACCAGTCGCGGGCGGCGGCGCTGGCCCGCGGAAAGTCCTCGAGGTAGGGACGATAGTGATGGCCGGGGATCAGTTCCAGCCGCTTCGGCGCACGCGCGAGCTCAAAGGCTTCAAGCGCCAGCGCGGTCGGGGTGATGTCGTCCGCGCTGGCTGCGATGAGCATGAGCGGCGTGGGCGCGATACGCGAAACGAAGGCCAGCGCGTCGTATTCCAGGCGCCGTTCCAGCGAGCGCAGCGTGACCGCGTTGGTCCAGCGTGCCCGGCCGGTCTCGACGTAGTGATTGAACCACGCCCAGCTGCGCCGCCCGGGCGAGTCGGGCGGCTTGCCCGGATCGTCGCTGCACACGTCGGTCAGGCTCGGCGCCGCGCCGGCGGCGATGGCGCGCCGCTCGGCGTCGAGGCGCGCGTGGAAGGCCGCGTGCTCGGCGAGCGGCATGACGAGATCGAGGGTGCGCAGGCCATGCAGGTATGGCACCTGCGCAACCACGCACTTCACGCGTCGATCGAGCGCCGCGGTGATGAGCGCGAGTCCACCCGAATAGCTCGTGCCCCACAGGCCGATGCGTTCGGGATCGATACCGGCCAGGCCGCGCGCGAAGGTGATGGCGTGCGTCTGGTCGCGGCGCTGCGCGACCGGATCGATGTCCTGCCGCGGCAGACCGTCGCTCGCGCCGAGATTGCGGTTGTCGTAGACCAGCACGGCGAGCCCGGCGGCGCTGAACGCCTCGGCATAGTCGTCGAGCCCCATTTCCTTGACCGCCGAGAAGCCGTGGCTCATCACCACCAGCGGATGCGGGCCTCGACCCGCGGGCGTGTACAGCCAGCCGCGCAGGCATACGCCGTCGGCGTCGAACTCGATGTCGGCCCGCGCCCTCATCCCGGCCCGCGCTTCACGGCACGATGGCGACCTTCAGCACGCCGTCGCGCTGGTTGGCGAACAACTCATAGGCGCTCTCGATCTCGTCCAGCTTGTAGCGGTGCGTGACCAGCGGCCGGGTGTCGACACGTCCGGACGCGATCACATCCATCAGTCGGCGCATGCGTTCCTTGCCGCCGGGACAGAGTGTGGTGCGGATGGTCTGGTCGCCGAGCCCGGCCAGGAAGGCATCGAGCGGAATGCTGAGATCGCTGGAATACACGCCCAGGGACGACAGCGTGCCGCCCGGGCGCAGCACGCGCAGTGCGCCTTCGAAAGTCTGCTGGCGACCGAGCGCCTCGATGGCGACGTCCACGCCACGTCCCGCCGTCAAGCGCAGGATCTCCGCAACCGGATCGACACTCGAGAAATCGACCACGTGATCGGCGCCCATGCGTCGCGCCATCGCCTGGCGCGCGGGCACGCTCTCCACCGCGATGATGGTGGTCGCGCCCATGAGCCGCGCGCCGGCGGTTGCGCACAGTCCTATGGGGCCCTGCGCGAACACCGCCACCGTGTCGCCGATGCGGATTGCGCCGCTCTCCGCGCCGGCGAAGCCGGTCGACATGATGTCGGGACACATCAGGACTTGTTCGTCGCTGAGCCCGTCGGGCACCGCGGCGAGATTCGCCATCGCGTCCGGCACGCGGAGGTATTCCGCCTGGCTGCCGTCGATGGTGTTGCCGAACTTCCAGCCGCCGAGCGCGCGCCAGCCGTGCGCGCTGTCCGGGCCGTCCTGCGCGTGCACGCCGCACAACGCGGCGTTGCTGTGCCCGGACGTGCAGATGGCGCCGGCGATCACTCGCTGTCCTTCGCGAAAGCCGCGCACGTCGGCGCCGAGTTTCTCGATCACGCCGACCGGCTCGTGGCCCACGGTGAGACCGCGCGCGACCGGGTACTCACCTTTCAGGATGTGCACGTCGGTGCCGCAGATGGTGGTGGTGGTGATGCGCAGCAGCGCATCGTTGCGGCCGATGTCCGGCACCGGCTTGTCTTCGAGCACGATGCGTCCGGGTTCGACGAAGACCGCGGCTTTCATCTTGGCCATGGGCAGGCTCCTGTGCAGGTCGGCGACAAGTTGTCTCGAGCGGCGAAATGGTGTCAGTTAGGCGCCGCCGATGGCGGCGGCCCGACACCCTGCCGTCTTTGTACTATTTCACGAGGAGCATGGCCAATGAGCGAGACGATCACCGGTGGATGCCTGTGCGGCGCGGTGCGCTATCGCTGCACTGCGGCACCGAACAATGTCGGCCTGTGCCAGTGCGAGCGCTGTCAGCGCCAGTCGGGCTCGGCCTTCCTGATGGCGACGGTGTTCGCGCGCGAGGCGGTCGTGTTCGAGCGCGGCGAACTGAACGTGTTTGCCGCCTACGATGGCGACGGCCAGGGCCTCTACCGGCACTTCTGCCCGACCTGCGGCTCGGCGGTGATGATCACGCTCGATCGCTATCCCGAGATCCGCTCGATCATGGGCGGCACGCTGGACGACAAGTCGTGGCTCAGACCGACCTACAGCCTGTGGACCTCGAGCGGCCAGCCCTGGCTGGTGCTGCCGGCGGGCATTCGTCTGCATCCGGACTACCCGGATGGGGCGGTGGCGTGAACAGTCCGATTCAGCGCGCCGCGCGCGCCGGCACGCGCCGCACCGCGGTCAGGATGCCCTTCAGGATCTCGATGGGCGGCGGCGGACAGCCGGGGATGGTGACGTCCACCGGCAGCACGTTCGCCACGCGTCCGCGGCAGGCGTAGCTCTCGCCGAAGATGCCGCCGTCGCAGGCGCAGTCACCGACCGCCACCACCAGCTTGGGTTCGGGCGTGGCATCAAAGGTACGCCGCAGCGCGACTTCCATGTTGCGCGCAACCGGGCCCGTGACCAGCAGCAGGTCGGCGTGGCGCGGGCTCGCGACGAAATGGATGCCGAGCCCTTCGAGGTTGTAGTAGGGATTGTTGAGCGCGTGGATCTCGAGCTCGCAGCCGTTGCAGGAGCCGGCGTCCACTTCGCGGATCGCGAGGGCGCGGCCGAGGTGCGCGAGGATGGCGCGCTGAATGCGTTCGCCGTCGTCTTCGAGCGCGAGGCCCTCGGTGGGCGGCGCCTCGCTCACCACGCCGGTGCGCAGGATCTGGCGAAGAATGCGCAGCATCAGAGATCGACCCCCGCGTAGCTCAAGTTGAAGGACTTATTGATCAGCGGAAAGTCCGGCACGATGTTGCCCATCACCGCGTGTTCCAGCAGCGGCCAGTTGTGCCATGACGGGTCGTGGCAATGGCAGCGACGGAGCGCGCCGGCGTCATCCAGTTCCAGCGCCACCAGCACCTCCCCACGCCAGCCTTCGATCCAGCCGAGTCCCTCGGCGCGTCCCGCGCGTGGTGTAAGTGGAACGTGACTCGGGCCGTCCGGCAGGCCGGCTAGCAAGGCATCGAGCAGGCGCAGCGACTCCGTGAGTTCCGCGAAGCGCACCGCGACCCGGGCCGCGACGTCGCCATTGCGCTCGGCCGCGACTTGCACGCCGAGCGCCGCATAGGCCGGCGAGGGATGCCAGGCGCGCAGGTCCACCGCGTGGCCGCTCGCGCGCACGGCGAGGCCGGTCAGGCCGAGCGCGCCGGCGAGCGCAGGCGTGACGCGCCCGGTGGTCACGAAGCGATCCTGCAGGCCGGCGTGGCTTGAGTAGATGTCGGCGAGCGGCGCGAGCGCATCGCGCAGCGCCGCGTGCTGCGCCGGCAGCGCCGCGAGCAGGGAGGCCTCGGGCTCGCGCGCCACGCCGCCCGGCACGACGAAATCCATCAGCAGGCGATGACCGCTGAGCGCGGCGTTGACCCTGATCCAGTCTTCCTTCAGGCGCGAGAACTGCGCGAGACCGAAGCCGAGCGCGGCGTCGTTGCCGAGCGCGCCGAGGTCGCCCAGGTGATTGGCGACTCGCTCGCGCTCCAGCGCCAGCGCGCGCAGCCACTCGGCGCGCGGCGGCGCGGGTTGCTGCCACGCGCTTTCCAGCGCCATGCAGTAGGCGTATGAATAGGCCACCGTGCTGTCCCCGGAGACGCGGCCGGCGAGGCGATGGGCGTCCAGCGGCGCGAGCGTCTCGAAGCGTGCCGCGATGCCCTTGTGCTTGTAGCCGAGCCGCTCTTCGAGGCGCAGCACTTTCTCGCCCACCACCGAGAAGCGGAAATGCCCAGGCTCGATGATGCCGGCGTGCACGGGGCCGACCGCGATCTCGTGCACGCCTTCGCCGCGCACCTGCGTGAACGCGTAGGCTTCACCGCCCGGATCGTCCACGCCCGCGTCGGCGCGCGCGTCGTGGCGCAGCGGATGCAGATCCAACGGCCAGTGGCCGTGCTGCAGCCAGGGACGCGTGTCCTCCGCGCCCAGCGCGTCCAGCCCGTGCAGGTCGCGCATCATGCGCTGCAGGCGGTTGGCGGCGGGAAACAGTGCGGCGAGATCCGGGTAGCCCTGCTGGTCGGCAGCCAGGGGCAGGCTGACCCACAGGAGACCCTCGGCCAGCGCATAGGCGGCATTCACCGCGTAGCCTTCGCCCAACGGTCGCCGATCGCTCGCCCATAGCGACACCAGCCGGCCGCCGGTCGCCACCACGTCGCGCGCGAGCACCGACCACGCGTCGCGACTGCCGTGCGCGCGGAAGCGCGGCGGCTCCGCCGCCAGCGGCGCGACCTCTAGATGCAGCCCGCGCAGCGTGCCCATGGTTCAGCGCGCCAGCACGTCGGCCGCCGCGTGCAGCCAGTCGGCCGCGCCGCGCGGCAGGTAGAGGCCCGCGAGCAGCGCGAGCCCGAGGTGCGCGATGAGCGGCAGGCGCGCGCGATCGCGCGCGGCAGGCGCATGACTCGCGTCGCCGAACACCATGGCCTGCACGCGCGCGAGCAGCGTCGCGAACGCGACCGCGAGGCCGAGCAGGAGCAGCGCCGCGGCCCACGGCAGTGCGCGCACGGTGGTCGTGAGCAGCAGGAACTCGGCGGTGAACACGCCGAAGGGCGGCATGCCGGCGATGGCCAGCGTGCCCAGCACCAGCCCCCAGCCGAGCAGGGGATCGATGCGCACCAGCCCGCGCATGTCCGCCATGGTCTGCGTGCCGCAGGACTGCGCGGCGTGGCCGACGCAGAAGAAGATCGCCGACTTGACCAGCGCATGCATGCTCATGTGCAGCAGCGCGGCGAAGTTGGCGAGCGGCACGCCGAGTCCGAAGGCGAAGGTCATGAGACCCATGTGTTCGATCGATGAATAGCCGAACATGCGCTTGGCGTCGCGCTGGCGCGCCAGCATGAAGGCCGCGACCAGCACCGTGAGGAGCCCGAAGCCAAGCATGAGATGCCCGGCCAGCGGCGTGCCGAGCGCGCCGTCCACCAGCACCTTGCAGCGGAGTACGGCGTACAGCGCGACGTTGAGCAACAGGCCGGACAGCACCGCCGAGATCGGCGTCGGGCCCTCGGCGTGCGCGTCGGGCAGCCAGCTGTGTACCGGCACCAGGCCCACCTTGGTGCCGTAGCCGAGCAGCAGGAAGGCGAAGGCGAGGCCGACGATGCGCGGGTCGAGCGCGCCCTTGACCGCGTTCAGCTGCGTCCACATGAGCGCGCCGCCTTCCATGCCCACCACCTTCTCCGCGGCCATGTACAAGAGCACGGTGCCGAGCAGCGCCTGCGCCACCCCCACGCCGCACAGGATGAAATACTTCCAGGCGGCCTCCAGGCTCGCCGGCGTGCGATACACGCTGACCAGGAGTGCCGTGGCCAGCGTCGCCGCCTCCATCGCCACCCACAGAAGGCCCAGGTTGTCGGTGGTCAGCGCCACCAGCATGGTGAACAGGAACAGCTGGTACATCGCGTGGTAGAGCCGCCGCCGCGGCGCGGTCATGCGTCCGTTCGCCTGTTCGCGCGCGAGGTAGGGACCGGAGTAGAGCGCGGTGGTGAGCGCGACGAAGCTGGTCAGCACCACCAGGCAGGCGCTGAGCGCGTCGACATGGAACTGCGCGCCGAGCGCGAAGGTTGGGCCGTTCGCCAGCACCTCCCGCGCGAGAGCGCCGGCGGCCACCAGTCCCGCCAGGCTGAAGGCGACGTTCAATGCGGAGGCGCGCGCATGGTGGCCGTAGAGCGCGAGCATGAGCGCGCCGGCGAGCGGCAGACCCAAGAGCCAGAGGAGCGCGGCCATGCTCAGTCGCCCTTCAGCTTTTCCAGCTGGCGAATGTCCAGGCTGTCGAACTGCGCGCGGATCTGGAACATGAACACGCCGAGGATGAGCAGGCCGACCAGCACGTCGAGCGCGATGCCGAGCTCGACCACCATGGGCATGCCGTAGGTCGCGGCGGTGGCGGCGAAGAACAGGCCGTTCTCCATCGACAGGAAACCGATCACCTGCGGTACCGCCTTGGCGCGGGTGATCATCATCATGAAAGACAGCAGCACGCAGGCCAGCGCGATGCCGAGCGTGCCGGGCGCGATTGCTGCGCTGAGCCGCGCGATGGGTAGCGTGAGGTTGAAGGCGAACACCACCAGCACGATGCCGATGATCATCATGGTCGGGATGTTGATCAGCGTCTCGACGTCCCAGCGCACGTTCAGCCGGTTCACCGCCCGGTGCAGCAGCAGCGGGATCAGCACCACCTTGAGCGCGAGCGTCAGTGCGGCCGAGCCGTAGAGATGGGGTTGACCGGACACCCAGGCCACCACGCAGGCGGCCACCACCAGGGTCAGGCCCTGCAGCGTGTAGAGGTGAATGAGGGTGACGATGCGCCGCTGCGAGATCATCACGAAGGTCACCATCAGCAGCACGGCGGCGCACAGGTTGACCAGCTGGGTGGCGAAGGCGCTCATGCCTCGCCCGCCAGCAGGATGTGCACCAGGAGCCCGATGACCGCCATCAGGAACGCAGTCGCGAGGAATTCCGGCACGCGGAAGATGCGCATCTTCGCGCATACCGTCTCGAGCCCCGCGAGCAGCGCGCCGCCCACCGCGAGCTTGGTGATTAGCGCCGGCAGGGCGAGCAGCAGGTCGCTCGCGGCCGCGCCGCGCGCCACGCCCCACGGCAGGAACAGCGCGAGCCCGATGCAGGAGTAGACGAAGAGCTTGAGGCTCGCCGCCCATTCGAGCAGCGCGAGATGGCGCGCCGAGTACTCCAGCACCAGCGCCTCGTGGATCATGGTGAGTTCGAGATGGGTGCTGGGATTGTCGACCGGCACGCGCGCGTTCTCGGCCAGCGACACCAGCGTGAAGGCCACGCCGGCGAAAGCGAGACCGGGATAGATCACGAAGCCGGCGTCGGCCACGGTCTCCACCATGGTCGTGAGCGCGGTCGAGTGACCGATGAGCGCGCCGCAGAACAGCACCATGAGCAAGGCGGGTTCGGCGAGGAAGCCGAGCAGCATCTCGCGCCGCGCGCCGAGCGTGCCGAAGGCTGTGCCCAGGTCCATCGCGGCCAGGGCTATGAACACGCGGGCCAGCGCCAGCAGGCCGACCAGCGCGATGGCGTCGGCCGCCGGTGCGAGCGGCAGATCGGTGGAGAGCGTCGGCACGATGCCCGCGGCGACCACCATGCACGCGAACACCAGGTAGGGCGCGGCGCGGAACAGCGGCGACGCGTCGTGGGCGACCACGGCCTCCTTGTGGAACAGCTTGCGCAGCGTCGCGAAGGGCTGCAACAGCGGCGGCGCGCTGCGATTGGCGAGCCAGGCGCGGCACTGCGCGATCCACCCGCTCAGCACCGGCGCGAGCACCAGCGCGACCAGCAGGGCGAGGGTCTGGGCTGTCACGCCGGCGCCGTTCACGGCATGGTCACCAGCAGCAGCGCGATCAACGTGGCAAAGCTGTAGAGCAGGTAGAGGCTGATGCGCCCCTGCTGCAGACCGGCGACCAGGCGCGTGCAGGCCTCGAGGCCGCGTGCGACCGGCAGACCCAGCGCGCGCCAGGCGCGGTCCTCCAGCGTCACGCGATAGCGCGGCGCGCGATCGAAAGCGGTCGGCAGTTCGCGCCGCAGGTGGAAGAAGGGCTCGAAGATCTGCCGGATGGGCATGCCGAAGCCTTCGGCGGTGTCCTGCATGCGCGCAGTCTGCAGCGGAAAGCCGCAGTCCCAGGGCGCGGCGCGGCGCGCGCGGCCGTGGAACAGTTGGCGCACGCCGAGGAACGTGAGGACGAACACCACGCCCACGCCGAGCAGCACCAGCAGCGGCGCGTAACTCGCGCGCTCGACCGCCACCGGCGCCACCAGCCACGTGTGCTGGCCGAGCGTCGCGCTCAATCCCTCGGCGCCGAGCATGCGCGTGACGCCATCGAGTGCGCGCAAGAGCGGCAGCGGCTGCAGGCCGAGCGCGATGCAGCCCGCGGCAAGCCAGGCCAGTCCCAGCCGCTCCGGCAACGACGCGTCGTGCGCGTCGCGGAGCGCCGGCTCGCGCGGACGGCCGAGGAACACCACGCCGAAGAACTTCACCATGGTGTAGCTCGCCAGCGCGGCGATCAGCGCCACCAGCGCGGCCGCCACCGGGATCAGCATGTTCAGGAAGGAATCGGGCAGTTCGGGCGTGAACAGGAAGCCCTGCAGCAGCAGCCACTCTGCGACGAAACCCGCCAGCGGCGGCAACCCGGCGCTGGTCAGCGCGCCGATGAGTGACAGCCAGGCGACCTGCGGCATGTAGCGCATGAGACCGCCCAGGCGTCCGAGATTGCGCTCGCCGGTCGCATGCAGCACCGCGCCGGTCGCGCTGAACAAGAGGCTCTTGAACAGCGCGTGCGCGAGCGCCTGGAACAGCACGGCACACAGCGCCAGCGCCGCGAAGCGCGGTTTACCGTGGGCTTCGAACACCATCGCGAGTCCCACGCCCGCGAACATGAGTCCCAGGTTCTCGATCGACGAGTAGGCGAGCAGGCGTTTCATGTCGACCTGCACCGCAGCGTAGATCACGCCGTAGAGCGCGCTGCCGAGACCGATGGCGAGCAGCGCCACGCCCCAGCCGGCGGCCGGCGCCCCCAACAGGTCCAGGCCTACCCGCAGCATGCCGTACAGCGCGGTCTTCAACATCACCGCGCTCATCAGCGCCGACACCGGCGAAGGCGCGGCGGGATGCGCTTCCGGCAGCCAGCCGTGCAAGGGCAGCAGCCCGGCCTTGGAGCCGAAGCCGACCAGCGCGAGGGTGAAGGCGAGCGTGGCGGCGCCGCCGACGGGCGGCCGCGCGCGCATCGCGGCGAAGTCGAGTCCGCCACCGGCGTCGGCCAGCACGGCGAAGCACGAGAGCAGCGCAACCGCGCCGACGTGGGCCACCAGCAGGTAGATGAAGGCCGCGGCGCGCGTCTCGGCATCGCGGTCGTTGGCGATCACCAGGAAGAACGAGGCCAGCGCCATGGTCTCCCAGGCGAGCATGAAGCCGTAAGCATCGTCCGCCAGCAGCACGAGGCCCATGGCGGCCAGGAACAGGTGGTAGGCGAGGCAGATCAGGCCTGGGGGCGCGCCCTCGCGCTGCGCGAAATAGCCAGCGGCGAAACACGACACGCCCGCGCTCACGCCGCCCAGCAGCAGCAGGAACAGCGCGGCCAGACCGTCCAGTCGCACGCTGAGCGGCAGTCCCGGTGGGCCGAGTGGCAGGACGAGGGTCTGCGGCGGCGCCTGCAGTGCGCCGGCGGCGTACAGGGCGAGCAGCGCGCCGAGCGCCGCGCCGCACGGAAACAGCACGCGCGCCACGAAGCGCTGCCGCTCGAGGGCCAGCAGGCCGGCGGCGCCCAGCCCGAGCCAGGCCGCGAGGATCGCGAGCACCGTCGGCAGGGCGCCGGACGTCGAGATCATGGGCGCGGGACCAAGATCGAGGGCGTGACGGCGTCCCTGGGCAAGCGATGGGTCATTGACTCATATTAGCGTCAAAGACTATTGCAATGATAGTACGATTACCATTAAATGTGCGTATGGAACAGAGAACCGCCCGCCTCACCATCCTCATCGATCCGCGCAAGAAGAAGATGTTCGAGGACATCTGCGCGCGTCAGGACCTCACGCCCTCGCAGGTCGTGCGCAAGCTGATTCGTCAGTATGTGATCGACAACGCCGGGGACGGGCCGCTGCCGGACTGGCTGCAGGCCGCCGGGCCGACGACCGACAAGGATTCGCGCTAGGGGCGTCAGGACCGCGGGCCGCCGCGTGACGGCCCGCGTGGAGGGGGGGAGGCTCAGGCGCCCGCGGGCGCGGGGTCGTCGAAGCTGCATCCGTAGTACACGCTGTCGTCCTGCGCTTCGCGGCGCCGGACGACCGCCGGGCGCACGGTCTGCGGACCGCCTGGGGTGGGCAGGGCCACCGCGGCGCCCTCGCGCAGGAAGGCATCGGTGTCCTCGTCGACCACGAAACCGACGCTCCAGTCGGAGTGGTCGCGAAGCTTCAGGTCGATCACGCCGTCGGCTTCCCCGGCGGCGTTCAGCACCAGCGCGGAGACGTTGTCCGCGCCCGGCGCCGGGCTCTGCCGCCGCGCATTGCGGCGATTGAACACGCTGAAGAAGTCCGCCGTCACGCGATCGCCCAGATCGGGCGCTGCGTCGAACGCGATCGCCACCACCAGGTCCGCGCCACGCGTTTCGCTGAACACCACGCGGCCGCCGAGGTCCGCGCAGCCGTCCAGACCTGGGGCCTGGATGGAGGCCGTGATCACTTCCCCGACCGGCAGCGTCGCCAGGCGCGTGGTGGCGAAGGTCACGCGCACGCCCTTCAGGTTGACGTCGATGACGCGGTCCGCGGCGATGCGCTGGCCACGGTGCAGTACGCTCAGGATCGGCGCCCACACGGGGGGCGGCTCGTAGCGGTACAGCTCGCGTCGATTGTTGTTGTTGACGCTCATTGTTGTTGTTCCTTCCTCCGGGTGAGGCGAAACTTTAACAGAAGACTCGCGGGCGCGCGCTCGAAACTGTGGAATGATTCACTGTCCTGGATCAAGTCCCGCGCTAGCGGCGGCGGCTGGATCGGCCGCGCGCATCGCGGCCAGAATAGGCCCATGAGCATCGTCCCCGCCGTGTCCGATTTCGATCTGCGTCGTCTGCCCGAGGGCTTCTACGACGATCCCTACCCATGGTTCCACGCGCTGCGCGCCGAGCGTCCCGTGCATCGCTGCCCGGACGGCAGCTGGCTCATCACCCGCCACGCCGATCTCGCGCAGGTGTATCGCAATCCGCGCCTGTTCAGCTCCGACAAGCGTCAGCAGTTCCTGCCGATGTTCGGCACGAGCCCGCTCTACGAGCACCACACCACGAGCCTCGTATTCAACGATCCGCCGCTGCATACCCAGGTACGCAAGGCCATCGGTGACGCGCTCGCGCCGCGCACCGTGGCGGCGATGGCGCCGGCGCTGGAGACGCTGGTCGATGGCCTCCTGGACGGTATGGCGGCGAAGGGCGAGTGCTGCCTCATGCGCGACTTCGCTGGCGCCATCCCCATCGAGGTCATCGGCAACCTGCTCGATGTGCGGCGCGAGGATCGTGGTCCGCTGCAGCGCTGGTCGAACGCCATCCTGGGCGCGCTCGAGTTCGGCTCCGACCCGGCGCGTCTCGCCGAGGGCAACGCCGCGGTCAGTGAGTTCGTGGCATTCCTGGCCACGCTCATGGCCGAGCGCCGCGCGCGAGCCGCGGAGGCGGACGACATCATCAGCCGCCTCATCCGCTGGGAGAGCGCCGACTTTCGTCTGAGCGAATTCCAGATCCACCACCAGTGCATCTTCCTGCTGAACGCCGGGCACGAGACCACCACCAACCTGATCGGCAACGGCGTGCTGGCGCTGCTCAGCCATCCGCGCGAACTCGCGCGCCTGCGCGCGGCGCCGGAGCTCATCGACAGCACGGTGGAGGAATGCCTGCGCTACGAGGCGCCGGTGCAGCTCGGCAATCGCACGGTGACGGCGGACACCATGATCGGCGACCAGCCCTTGGCCGCCGGAGACGTGCTGACGCTCGCCATCGGCGCGGCGAACCGCGATCCGGCGGTGTTCGAACGCCCGGACGAGTTCGACATCGGCCGTGCGCCCAATCCCCACTTGTCCTTCGGCGCCGGCATCCACACCTGCGCGGGGCTCGCGGTCGCGCGGCTCGAGGCGCGCATCGCGATCCAGCGCCTGGTCACGCGCTTTCCGGCCCTCGCGCTGGCCGGGCCCGTGAGCCGCGCGCGGCGCGCGCGCTTCCGCGCCATCGAACGCCTGCCGGTGCGCGTGGGCTGAGCGCTCAGTCGCCTTCGAAGCGTCGTTCGAGCCCCCGCCAGCAGTCGATGTAGTCGGCCTGCAGCGTGGGGCTCGCCAGCGCCCAGGCGGTCGGCTGGTAGAGGTAGCGGCTCTCGAACATGAAGGCCAGCGTGTCGCGGTGCTTGACCGGCTTCAAGTCCGCGCTGCTCGCGGCCTCGAACACGCCGGCCTCCGGGCCGTGGGGCACGAAGGCGTTGTGCAGGCTCACGCCGCCGGGCTCGAAGCCCGCCTTGCGCGCGTCGTACTGCCCGTGCACCAGGCCCATCAGCTCGCTCATGGTGTTGCGGTGGAACCAGGGCGGACGAAAACTGTGCTCGGCCACCGACCAGCGCGGCGGAAAGATCACGAAGTCGAGATTCGCCGCGCCGGGCGTGGCCGATGGCGAGGTGAGCACGGTGAAGATCGATGGGTCGGGGTGATCGAAGGTTACGGTGTTCATCGCGTTGAAGCGCGCCAGCGAATACTTCCACGGCACTGCATTGCCGACCCAGGCGACGACATCCAGCGGGTGATGGGCGAGCGGCACGCTGAAGAGCCTGCCGGCGAACTTCCACAGCAGTTCGGCGGGTGCGTCGTCGTCGACGAAATGCGCGACCGGCGCCAGGAAGTCGCGATTGTTGGCGTAGCCGTCCGAGCCCACCGGTCCGCGCTCCGGCAGCCTGAGCGGCGCACCGTAGTTCTCCGCGAGATAACCGCGCACCGGGCCGTCCACTGGCTCGAGCTGGAACTTCATGCCGCGCGGCACGTAGGCGATTTCACCCGGGGCAACCTCCATGACGCCGCACTCGGTGGCGAGCCTGAAGGCGCCGCTCTGCGGCACGAACAGGAGCTCGCCGTCGTTCACCTGCAGGAACCTGCGTCCCATGCCGGTGTTGGCGGTGAAGAGATGCACGGCCAGACCAGTCTGCGCCGCGCAGTCGCCATTGGTCGCGATGGTCACGAGGCCCTCGACGAAGTCGTGGAGGCGGTCCGGGATGGGCAGCGGATCCCAGCGCAGCGGATCCGGCGTCGCCAGCGCCTCCTGGCTGGGCGCGGTACGTAGTTCGCCGAGAGGTTGCGGCACCGCGCGGCCGCGCAGCACCGAGGGCCGGATGCGATAGAACCAGGTGCGACGGTTCTCGCCGCGCGGCGCGGTGAAGGCGGTGTAGCTGAACTTCTCGGCATACAGGCCGAGCGGCTGGCGCTGTGGCGAGAACTGCCCCTGGGGCAGCGCCCCCGGCAGGGCTTCGCTCTCGAATTCGTTGCCGAAGCCGGCGAGGTAGCGGAGGGCGGACATCGGCGCGTCGCTCGTGATCAATCCGCCGCTATTATAGGCAGCGCTCGCCAGTTCCATTCCCATCCCGGAGCCGACGCCATGGCCGATCCCCAAGCCCGTGCCACTACCGCGCCGCCACCGCAGGCGCGCGCCCAGCTGGCCGATGCCGCCACGCCGCTGATCCGCAACGCCTGGTACGTGGTCGCGCTGTCGGATGAGGTCACGCGCGCGCCGCTCGGACGCGAGGCGATGGAGACCTCGGTCGTGCTCTACCGTCGCGCGGATGGCACGCCGGTCGCGCTGCAGAACCGCTGCTGCCACCGTTCCTTTCCGCTCGCCCACGGCACGCTGGAAGGCGACGCCATCCGCTGTGGCTACCATGGTCTCAAGTACGCCGCCGACGGTCGCTGCGTCGAGATCCCGATGCAGGACAAGATTCCGCCTCAGCTGCGGCTGCGCGCCTATCCCGTGATCGAGCGCGCGCCCCTGGTGTGGGCCTGGTTCGGCGATCCGGCGGCGGCCGACGCGAGCCTGCTGCCCCATCCCGACTGGCTCGGCGCGCCGGACTGGGACATGTACATCGGCTACCTGCCCATCGCGGCGAGCTACGTGCACATGCACGAGAACCTGCTCGACCTCTCGCACCTGTCCTTCCTGCATCCGCGCACCTTCGGCACCCCGGAGTACGCGCGCGCGCCGGTGGAGCTCGCGGTGGCCGGCGCCGACATCCAGGCCTGGCGTCATGTCGAGTGCACGCTGCCCGACATCTACGCCGTGCCGCTCGGCTGGCAGGGGCAGCGCGCGCGGCGCAGCTCCGGCTCGCACTTCGTTGCGCCGGGGCTGCACGTCAACACCGGTTTTCTCACCAATCTCGAACGGCCGTCGCCGACGGACGAGGCGCCGCCGACCATCCGCGTCGCGCAGGTCATCACGCCCATCGATCGCCATCACCTGCACTACTGGTTCGTCGGCTGTCGCAACTTCGCGCGCGGCCGTCCGGACATCGACGCCTTCATGCGCGAGGCGCAGATCAAGGCCTTCACCGAGGACCAGTTCGCGATGGAGCAGATCGCGCGCATGCAGCAGGTCGACCAGGCGGGCGACTACGTCGAGATGCACATACCGACCGACGCCGCCGGCCTCGCCATGCGCCGGCACCTCAACGCGCTGGCCGCGCGCGAGGCCTGAGCGGGGCGCCGCTGGCGTTTCCTGGCGGGCCGCAATACGCTCGCCCGGGGCCTTTAGCCTGCGGCGGCGGGCGGCAATCGCGAGGGGAGCGGGAATGTCGATGGATTCAGCGGCCGCGCGCGCGGCCACGCGCAGCGCGCTGTTCGGCGGCATAGAAGCAGTACGCGCGCGCCTGGCGGCGCAGGTCGAAGTGGACGAGCGGGGCGGCACCTTGAGCGCGGCCTCTGTCGAAGCCCTGGTCGAGACGGGCGTGCTGCGCATGAAACTGCCGAAAGTCCTGGGCGGTTTCGAAGCCGATCTCGTCACGCAGATGGAAGTGCTCGAACGCCTCGCGAACATCAATGCGAGCGTCGGCTGGTGCGCCATGGTCGGCGCCACGAGCCTCGCCCTGCCCGGCGCCTTCCTGCCCGACGAGGGGCTCGCGCGCATGTTTGGCGATGCACGATCGCCGCGCGGCGCGATCGTGGTGACGCCGTCCGGCACGGCGACGCCGGTCGACGGCGGGCACCGCGTCAGCGGTCGCTGGAGCTTCGCGAGCGGTATTCGCCACGCCGACTGGCTGGTCGCGATCTGTCGCGAGACGCCGGCGCCCGCCGCGGGGCCAGGCCTGCGCTGGGTGGTGGTGCCGACCGCCGAATGCCTCATTCACGACAACTGGCAGGTGGTCGGCCTGCGCGGGACCGGCAGCTGCGACGTCGAGTTGCAGGATCTGTTCGTGCCGGAGGCACTCAGCTTCGGCGCCGGCGAGGCGCCCCGTCGCGGTGGCGCGCTGTACGCCATCGGCCTGCCGACCTTCGTCGCCTACGAACACGCCGGCTTCGCGCTCGGCGTCGCGCGCCGCGCGCTGGACGGCGTGGTCGAGATCCTGCGCAACAAGCGGCGCGGCTATGCGCCGGGCGGCGTCGGCGTCGCCGAGCGCGGCGCTCTGCAGCACCTGCTCGGTCGTGCCGAGACCCGCCTGCGCGCGGCCCGCGCGCTCGCCATCGAGGTCAACGAGGCCGCGTGGGACGCCGCCGGCGCCGGGCGCGGCATCGACGCCGCCCAGCATTGCGAAGTGCGCAGCGCCGCGACCTACGCGACCGAAGTCGCGGTGGAGGTGGTCAACGAGCTGTTCCGCCATGCCGGCGCGG
Source organism: Gammaproteobacteria bacterium (assembly GCA_050186725.1). Classification (GTDB taxonomy): domain Bacteria; phylum Pseudomonadota; class Gammaproteobacteria; genus JADJYF01. The sequence continues at coordinate 88,505 of JBFWYG010000012.1, forward strand.
CCGCCATCTTCGATCATCACTTCGTGCAGCGCTGCCTGCGCGACGTCACCGTCGCCGCGCAGCACTACATGGTGGCCGACTCCGCCTACGAGCAGCTCGGCCGCGCGCGCCTCGGCATCGCCGAGGTCAATCCCATGGGCTGAAGGAGTCCCGCACATGAAGCTCTCGCTGCTCTACACCGGTAACGGCATGACCATCGCGGACCTGGTCGGCGTCGCGCGCGAAGCCGAACAGGCCGGCTTTCACGGGCTCTATCTCGCGGAAGCCTGGCGCAGCGGCTTCGTCGCGCTGACCGCGGTGGCTGCCGCCACCACGCGTCTGCGCGTCGGCCCCTACGTGCTGAACGCCTATGGCCGCAGCCCGCTCATCGCCGGCATGGCGGCCATCGATCTGCAGGAGTTCAGCCAGGGACGCCTGGTGCTCGGGGTCGGCGGCGGCAACAAGCTGATCAACGAACGCTGGCAGGGCACGCCGCACGTGCGCGTGCTGACCAAGATGCGCGAGTACGTGACCTTGCTGAAGCAAATGGGGCGCACGCGGCTGGGCCAGCGCGTGGACTTCGACGGCAAGGTGCACAGCATGCACTGGCCGCCGTCGGTCGAACCCTGGCCCGAGCCCTACCCGGTGGCGCTGGCCGCGGTGTTTCCGAGCATGATGGCCGTCGCCGCCGAGGTCGCCGATCGCATGGGCGGCGGCGCGACGCTCGGCGTCGACTACCTGCGCGAGGTGCTGCGGCCGCGCGCGGCGGAGGCGGCGGCGCGCATCGGGCGCGATCCCGCCCAGCTGCCGTGGATGGCGGTCGGCTTCATCAGCATGCACGAGGACCGCGCGCTCGCGCGCCAGTCCGCGCGCGCCGCGCTGTGTCATCTCTACGCCCCCATGCCGCATCCCTACTACGAGTTCACCATGCGCGAGCAGGGCTTCAGCGCCGCCGCCGACGCATGCCTGCTGCACATGCCCGCCGGTCGCCTGGCGCAGGCCATGGACGCCATTCCCGACGAGTGCATCGATCGCCTGACCATCAGCGGCACGCCGACGGAATGCGCTGCGCGGCTCGCCGCCTATCGCGGCGTGGTGGACGAACTCTTGCTGCTGAACGCGAGTCCCAACCCAGGGGGCGATCCGCTCGCCGGGCAGCGGCCGCTGATGGCGCTGCCGGGCATGCTCGCGCGCTGAAGCCGCGGCTCCGACGCGTGCGCGGCGATGGAGTAGGATGACGTCTCGCAATTCGACAAGGTGACTCGCGGCATGACGGACAGTAACGACGACGCGGACGGCATCAACACGCTGGCTGCGGACGACAATCGCGGCCTGCGCAGCGTGGTGCTGGCCGGCCTGGGCCTGCTGGTGGGCCTGATCCTGCTGGTGATGTTCTTCTGGGACGAGGAGCCGGGGCTGGTCGACGTGCGCGCCGCGGCGCGCGAGCACGTGACCTCCAACGACGATGCCGCGATCACCGGCGCGGTCACCACCGCCACTCTGATCCAGACCGCCGAGACCCTGCTCGACAAGCGTGGCGGTTACCTGTCCAACGATCGCCTGCCGCCCGGCGTGCTGATGGACAACGTGCCGAACTGGGAATTCGGCGTGCTGACCCAGGTGCGCGATCTCGCCAAGGCGCTGCGCAACGATTTCAGCCGCTCCCAGACCCAGTCCACCGAGGACCTCGATCTGTCCGACGCCGAGCCGCGTTTCAACTTCGACAACTCGCGCTGGATCCTGCCGTCCAGCGAGAGCGAGTACCGCAAGGGCATCGAGGGCCTGCAGCGCTATCTCGATCGCCTGGTGGACGACAACCACGACGACGCGCAGTTCTACGCGCGCGCCGACAACCTCGCCGACTGGCTGGCGATCGTCGAGAAACGCCTGGGCTCGCTGTCGCAGCGCCTGAGCGCCTCGGTCGGGCAGGTGCGGGTCAACACCGATCTCGGCGGCGGCGTGCAGGGCGACCAGTCGAAGCCGCGCGCCGGGCAGGTGGAAGTGAAGACGCCCTGGACCAAGCTCGATGACGAGTTCTACGAGGCGCGCGGCGCGACCTGGGCGCTGATCCTGTTCCTGCGCGCGATCGAGATCGACTGCCGTTCGGTGCTGGAGAAGAAGAACGCGCTGGTCAGCCTGCAGCAGATCATTCGTGAACTCGAGTCCACCCAGGACACGGTGTGGAGTCCGGTGATCCTGAACGGCACCGGTTTCGGCTTCGTCGCCAACCATTCGCTGGTGATGGCCTCGTTCATCTCGCGCGCCAACGCGGCGGTGATCGACCTGCGCAGCCTGCTCTCCAACGGCTGAGCCGCGCCGTGCAGCCGCGCGCCGAACGGCTGGTCGACGAAGCCACCGCGCTCGCGCTGCTGGAAGACGGCATGACCATCGCGCTCGGCGAGCCGGCGCCGATGGCCATGGTGCGACACATCGTGCGGGCCGGCCTGCGCGACCTGACGGTCATCGCGAGCGGCCTGCATCTCGACCTGCTGATCGCCGCGGGCTGCGTGCGCAAGACCATCACCTACTACGCGGGCGGTGGTTTCGGCGTGCCGGTCGCGCCCAGCTTTCGCCGCGCGGCCGAGCGAGGCGAGATCGAGGTGTGGGAGTGCGAGGAAGGACTTCTGAGCAGCGGTCTCGAAGCCGCGGGCAAGGGTCTGCCCTTCCTGCCCTGGCGCGGCGGCGTGGGCACCTCGCTGCCCGAGCTCAATCCGGATCTGAAACCCTTCGACGATCCGCTGCGCGGCGAACCGCTGCTCGCGGTACCGGCCATCCGCCCCGACGTGGCGCTGCTCCACGCGCACGCCGCGGACGTCTACGGCAATGTGCAGCATTTGGGCGGTCCGGGCTGGCTGGACCTGTTCCTGGCCCGCGCCGCGACGCGCGTGGTGGTACAGGTGGAGCGCATCGTGCCGAACGAAGAGGTGCGCGCCGACGCCTGGGCCACCACCATCGGTCGCGCGGACCACGTGCTGCGCATGCCCTGGGGCGCGCATCCCTACTACAGCCGCGGGCACTACGTGCAGGACAGCGCCTTCTGGCGCGACTACCTCGCGGTCGCGAACGCCGCCGCCGAGTCGGGCGAACGCGGCCCGCTGGACGCCTGGCTGGACGCCTGGTGTCGCGGGCCGGCCAGCCACGGCGACTATCTCGAGCGCGTCGGCATCAAGCGCCTTCTCACTTTGCATGAATACTGACTCTCAGACGCAGCCCTGCAGTGTCAGCGAACTGCTGGCGTGTTTTCTCGCGCGCGATCTGGCCGACGGGGAGGAACTGCAGGTCGGCGTGGCGTTGCCCATCCCGGAAGCCGCGGTGCGCCTCGCCCATCTCATGCACGGGCCGAACATGGAACTGATCTTCTTGGGCGCGCGCATGAACGTGCATCACCTCGAGCGCGTGCCGCTGCCGGCCTTCGGCTGGGATCGTCGCGTGGTGCGCTGGGCGGAGTCCTATAGTGACCGGGGCCATCGCTTCGAGCAGGTCAAGGACTGGCATCGGCGGGTATTCTTCGTCGGCGGCATCCAGGTCGACCCCCACGGCAACATCAATCTCATCGGTGTCGGCGACGATCCGCGTCGCCTGCGCTTCCGCGGACCAGGCTCGGTCGGCACGCCCACTCTCACCACCCACGTCGGGCGCTACTACATCGTGCTGAACAGCCACACGCCGCGGGTGCTGGTGCCGAAGTGCGACTACATCAGCGCGGTCGGCTGGGGCGCGGGCGGCGCGGACGCGCGCGTGAAGCTCGGGCTGCCGGGTGGCGGACCGAAGTACTGCGT
>JBFWYG010000013.1:0-81722 GCA_050186725.1 Gammaproteobacteria bacterium
CTTGCTCGTGGACTCTATCGACCAACTCGACGATGGCCATCAGAGCCTTATCGCCCGGACGGTATCCGCACTTCAAAATGCGAAGGTAACCACCTGGGCGGCTCTGATAGCGTGGCCCGAGTTCATTGAACAGCTTGGTCACGATTTCACGGTCTCGCAGTCGAGCGAAGGCCAGGCGGCGTTTTGCCACCGTGTCCGTCCGGGCTAGCGTGATGAGCGGTTCCGCGGCGCGACGGAGTTCCTTTGCCTTCGGCAGCGTGGTGCGGATGATCTCGTGGCGCAACAACGACACAGCCATGTTCCGCATCATCGCTTTGCGATGAGCGCTGTCGCGGCTGAGGTTACGCCCGCTATTCGAGTGTCTCATGGTTTCGATGCCTTCTAGGGTCTCGCTTCAAAGGGGCGAACGATCGCTTTCATAGAGTCCCGCCGGCGGCCAGTTCTCGAGGCGCATACCGAGCGACAGCCCGCGAGCAGCCAGCACGTCCTTGATCTCGGTCAGCGACTTCTTGCCGAGGTTTGGCGTCTTGAGCAACTCCACCTCGGTGCGCTGGATGAGGTCGCCGATGAAATAGATGCTCTCGGCTTTCAGGCAGTTCGCGGAACGGACCGTCAGCTCGAGATCGTCGATTGAGCGCAGCAGAATCGGATCGATGTCCTGTGCCGGGCCCTGCGCGCTCGGACGAGGCTCGTCGGGCGCGATATCACAGAACACGGCCAGCTGGTTGCGGAGAATCGTCGCCGCTTCCTTCACCGCCGTCTCCGGATCAATCGTGCCGTTGGTCTCGATGGTTACCACGAGCTTGTCCAGGTCGGTCTGCTGCTCAACACGAGCACTCAGCACCTCGTAGGCGCAGCGACGAACGGGGCTGAAAGACGCGTCGAGTTTCAAACGACCAATCGCCTGATCCGCGTCGTCAACGGGCTGACGCGCCGTCGAGGGCTGGTAGCCACGACCCCGCGCGACGCGCAGGGTCATGTTGAGTTCGCCGTTGTCCGATAGCGTTGCGATGTGATACGTCGGGTCGACAATCTCGACGTCGTGATCGAGCACGATGTCGCCCGCCGTCACACGCCCGGGGCCACGGCGATTGAGGGTCAGGGTCGCCTCATCACGCGCATGCATATTGATCGCGAGGCCCTTGAGATTCAACAGGATATCGGTAACGTCCTCCTGAACACCTTCAATCGTGGTGTACTCGTGGAGCACGTTCTCGATTTCCACCTCGACGATGGCGCTGCCGGTCATCGATGACAGCAGAACGCGACGCAGAGCATTACCGAGAGTGTGGCCGAATCCCCGGTTGAGGGGCTCGATCGTGATACGGGCCGCGCGCGGGCCAACCGCCTGTACCTCGACGATCTTCGGCTTCAACAGCTCATTCAATGCTGACGCCATACAGCGATCTCCTTAAAGACGATTACTTCGAATACAACTCGACGACGAGTGACTCATTGATGTCGGCGGGCAGGTCGGCGCGCTCGGGCACCGTCTTGAACCGCCCTTCCATCTTCTTGGAGTCCACCTCGACCCACTCGGGAAAGCCGAGCTGTTCGGCGATCGCCAGCGAATCGGCGATCCGCGTCTGCTGCTTCGAGCGCTCGCGGATAGCGATGACGTCGTCAGCCGACACCTGGTAGGACGGGATGTTCACGCTCCGACCGTTCACCAGAATCGCCTTGTGGCTGACCAGCTGGCGAGCCTCGGCGCGGGTCACGCCGAAACCCATGCGGTACACCACGTTGTCCAGCCGGCACTCGAGCAGTTGGAGCAGGTTTTCGCCCGTAGCACCCTTACGGCGGGCCGCTTGGGCGTAATAGTTGCGGAACTGCCTCTCGAGGATGCCGTAGATGAAACGCAGCTTCTGCTTCTCGCGGAGCTGCAGGGCATAGTCGGACTGTCGACGTCCGCGATTGTCGCCATGCTGACCCGGCGGCTTTTCCAGGTTGCACTTGGTCTCGATCGGCCGCGCGCGGCTCTTCAGCCCCAGGTCCATGCCCTGGCGCCGGCTCAGTTTGCACTTCGGTCCAATGTAACGGGCCATCTTGCTTTACACCCTTCGCTTCTTCGGCGGCCGGCATCCGTTGTGCGGAATCGGCGTGACATCGGTAATGTTGGTGATCTTGAATCCCGCGGAGTTGAGCGAACGCACGGCGGATTCACGACCCGGTCCAGGACCCTTTACGAACACGTCGAGATTCTGCATGCCGTACTCATCGCGGACGGACGACAGCTTCTCCGCCGCAACCTGCGCGGCGAAAGGCGTCGACTTGCGCGAACCGCGGAAGCCGCTGCCACCGGCGGTCGCCCAGGCGAGCGTGTTGCCCTGGCGGTCGGTGATCGTAATGATCGTGTTATTGAAGGACGCGTGAATGTGGGCCACGCCGTCGACGACGGTACGCTTGACCTTCTTCTTCGTGCGCTGGGTAGATGTTGCCATGCCTGAGTCCCGAGCTTACTTCTTGACCATGCGGCGCGGACCCTTGCGGGTGCGTGCATTGGTGCGCGTGCGCTGGCCGCGCACCGGCAGGCCGCGACGATGACGGACACCGCGATAGCAGCCGAGGTCCATCAATCGCTTGATGTTCATGCTGACTTCTCGGCGCAGGTCGCCCTCGACCTGGAACTTGCCGACCGCCGTACGCAGCGCGTCAAGTTGCCCCTCGGTCAGATCCTTGATCAGGGAATCCGGCGGCACACCCGTCTCGGCGCAAATCAGCTTGGCGCGGGTCCGACCGATCCCGTAGATCGCCGTCAGCGCTATGACCGCGTGCTTGCGATCGGGAATGTTTACACCAGCTACGCGAGCCATAGCCTCTTCCTCTCAACGTTCATTCCGAAGTTCAACCCTGGCGCTGCTTGTGCCGCGGATCCTTGCAGATCACGCGCACCACGCCTTTGCGCTTTATGACTCTGCAATCCCGGCAGATGCGTTTGACTGAAGCCTGCACTTTCATTCTCGATTCCTCTTGGCCGACTCTTCACCGGCGCCCGTAACCCTTCAGGTTCGCCTTCTTCATGAGCCCTTCATACTGGTGGGACATGAGGTGCGCCTGCACCTGGGCCATGAAATCCATTACCACCACCACGATGATCAGCAATGACGTGCCCCCAAAGTAGAACGGCACGTTGAACTCGACGATCAGGAACTCGGGCAGCAGGCACACCAGGGTGATATAGATGGCGCCGGCCACCGTCAGCCGCGTCATCACGCCATCGATGTAACGCGCGGTCTGCTCACCCGGGCGGATACCAGGGATGAACGCGCCCGACTTCTTGAGGTTGTCCGCCATTTCTTTCGGGTTGAACACCAGCGCGGTGTAAAAGAAGCAGAAGAACACGATGGCCGCGGCATAGAGCATCACGTAGAGCGGCTGCCCGGGGGACAGCGTGCTCGAGATGTCCTTCAGCCAGTCCATGCCTTCGGCATTGGCGAACCAGCCGGCGATCGTGGCCGGAAAGAGGATGATGCTGGAGGCGAAAATCGGCGGGATCACGCCCGACATGTTCAGCTTGAGCGGCAGGTTGGTCGACTGGCCGCTATAGGCCTGGCGCCCGCGCTGCTGCTTGGCGTAGTTCACCGTGATGCGGCGCTGGGCTCGTTCGACGAAGATCACCAGCCCGGTTACGACCAGGGCCAGCGCGAACAACATCAGTACCACTAGAAGCGACAGTTCGCCCGTGCGTGACAGTTCCAAGGTGCCCGCGATGGCGTTCGGCAGACCGGCGACGATGCCCGAGAAGATGATCATCGATATGCCGTTGCCGATGCCGCGCTCGGTGACCTGTTCACCCAGCCACATCAGGAACAGGGTCCCGGTGACCAGGGTCGTCACGGCCGTGATCTTGAATGCGAGGCCTGGCGCTATCACCAGCTGCATGCCCGCCACGGTCTGCTGTTCCAGCATGATGGCTACGCCCGTGGCCTGGAACAGCGCGAGCAATACAGTGAAATAGCGCGTGTACTGCGTGATCTTGCGACGGCCCGCTTCGCCTTCCTTCTTCAGCTGCTCGAGCTTCGGATGAACCACGGTCATCAGCTGCAGAATGATCGAAGCGGAGATGTACGGCATGATGCCGAGCGCCACGACCGAAAAGCGCTTCAACGCGCCACCGGAGAACATGTTGAACATGTCCAGGATCGAGCCGCTCTGCTGATCGAACAGCGCGTTCAGGGCGACGGGATTGATGCCCGGCACCGGGATGTGCGAGACGATCCGAAACACCAGCAAGGCGCCGAGCAGGAACAGGAAACGGCTGCGCAGCTCGGTCAGCTTGCCGAGCCCCGCCACCCCACCTGGAATCTTGGCCGTCGCCGTCGCCACTTTCAGTCTTCCACCTTGCCGCCCGCAGCCTCGATCGCCGCCCTTGCGCCCTTGGTGACACCCAGGCCCTTGACGGTCACGGCCTTGGTGATTTCCCCGGACAGGATGACCTTGACGGTCTGCGTGTGATGACGCACCAAGCCAGCCGCCTGCAGGGCGGTCAGGTCGATGGGATTGGCGTCCACCGCGTTCAGCTCGTGCAGGCGGATCTCGTCGTTGAAGCGCAGCGACTGCGAGCGGAAGCCGTACTTCGGCAAACGGCGCTGCAGCGGCATCTGGCCGCCTTCGAATCCGACCTTGTGATAACCACCGGCGCGCGACTTCTGACCCTTGTGGCCGCGGCCTGCGGTCTTGCCGAGTCCGGAGCCACCGCCACGGCCAAGGCGCTTGGCAGCCTTCTTGGCGCCGGCTGCCGGCTTGAGTGTGTTGAGACGCATGACTTACGCTTCCTGAACCTGGACCATGTAGTAGATCTTGTTGATCATGCCCCGATTCTCCGGGGTGTCAGCCACGCAGACCGTCTGCCACATGCGGCGCAGACCAAGGCCACGGGCGCAGGCCTGGTGCTGCGGCAGACGACCGTTCAGGCTCTTGCACAGGGTGACGTTGAGTTGCTTCGTCGACACCGTCTTATCCTCGAATCTCTTCGACCGTCTTGCCGCGCTTGGCCGCCATGGCCTCCGGCGACGCCATGCCCTTCAGGCCGTTGATGGTCGCGCGCACCACGTTCACCGGGTTGCTCGTTCCGATGCACTTCGCGAGCACGTTGTGCACGCCGAGCACTTCGAACACCGCGCGCATCGCGCCGCCGGCGATGATGCCCGTACCGTCGGAAGCCGGTTGCATGTAGACCTTGGCCGCGCCGTGTTCGCCATACAGCGGATACTGCAGGGTCGAACCGTTCAGGGCGACGCGGTGCATGTTCTTGCGCGCGTTCTCCATGGCCTTCTGGATGGCGACCGGCACTTCGCGGGCTTTGCCGCGGCCGAACCCGACGCGACCACTGCCATCGCCGACCACGGTCAGCGCGGAGAACGCGAAGATGCGACCACCCTTGACCACCTTGGCCACGCGGTTCACGGCGATCAGTTTCTCGAGGAAACCCTCGTTGTTGTCGCCGCTGTTCGAATTGACGCTCATGCTCGTGTGAACTCCTAGAACTTCAGGCCGCCTTCACGGGCAGCGTCGGCGAGGGCCTTGACCCGGCCGTGATACTTGAAGCCAGACCGGTCGAAAGCCACTGCCTCGATGCCCTTGGCGAGCGCACGCTCGGCGATCAGCTTTCCAACCGACGCGGCCGCGGCGATATTGCCGCCATGCTCGCCGTTGGCGCGGAACGTCTTCTCGACCGTTGACGCCGTGACCAGCACCGCATTGCCCTCAGGCGTGATGATCTGGGCGTAGATATGCCGCGGCGTACGGTTGATGCACAGTCGCACCGCCCGCAGTTCGCGAATCTTGGCGCGCGCCTTGCGGGCGCGACGCAGCCTCGATTCCTTTTTCTCACTGGCCATGGCTTAACTCTTCTTCGCTTCTTTCTTGACGATGACTTCGCCACCGTAGCGCACGCCCTTGCCCTTGTAGGGTTCCGGCGGACGGTAGGCGCGAATATTCGCCGCGACCTGCCCGACCTGCTGCTTGTCCACGCCCTTGATCAGGATCTCGGTCTGGCTGGGCGTCTCGATGGTGATGCCCTCGGGAATCTCGTACTCCACCGGGTGCGAGTAGCCGAGCGACAGCGCGAGCTTCTGGCCCTGGACCTGGGCGCGATAACCGACGCCGACGATTTCCAGCTTGCGCGTGAATCCGGTCGAAACACCGGTCACCATGTTGTTCAGCAACGCACGCGTGGTGCCCGACAGCGCGTTGGCCGCCTGGCTCTCGTCGTTCGCACTGATGTTGACCACGCCGCTGTCGACCGCCACCGACACCAGATCGTGGACGCGATGCGACATCGCTCCCTTCGCGCCCTTGATGCTGACTTCCTGGCCAGCGACGTTGATCTCGACTCCGGACGGCAGCGGAATCGGCATTTTCCCGACTCTAGACATCGTGGTTCGACCTTAATAAACGGAACAGATGATTTCGCCGCCAATACCCTGGGCGCGCGCTTCGCGGTCGCTCATCAGGCCCTTGGACGTCGATACGATCGCCACGCCCAGCCCGCCGATGATGGTCGGCAGCTGGTCCTTGGTCTTGTAGATGCGCAGCCCCGGACGGCTCACGCGCCACACCCGCTCGATGACCGGCTTGCCACGGAAGTACTTGAGCTCGATACGGAGCTCCTTGGTGGCGCCTTCACCATCGACCTTGTAGTCGAGGATGTAGCCTTCCTTCTTCAGCACCTCGGCAATAGCCGACTTGCGCTTAGAAGCCGGCATTGCGACCTCGCGCTTGGCACGCGCCTGCGCGTTGCGAATGCGGGTCAGCATGTCGCCGATTGGATCTTGCATGCTCATTGTCTGTTCCTCAGCTCACGCTTACCAGCTGGCCTTGACCAGGCCGGGCACATGGCCCTGCATGGCGAGCCGGCGCAATTCGTTCCGGCCCAGACCGAACTTGCGGTAGTAGCCATGCGGGCGGCCGGTGAGGCGGCACCGGTTGCGGCCACGCACTGGGCTCGAGTCCCGCGGCAGCTTTTGCAGACGCAGACGCGCTTCCTCGCGCTCCTCGTAGGAACGCCCCTCGTCGGTGATCACGGCCTTCAGCGCGGCACGCTTCTTCGCGAACTTCTTCGCCAGTGCCGCGCGCTTGATCTCGCGGTTGACCATGGATTTCTTTGCCATGTGCCTGCCCTTAGCTCCTCAACGGGAAGCGGAACGCTTCCAACAGTGCCCGCCCTTCTTCGTCGGAGCGCGCGGTGGTCGTGATACAGATGTCCATGCCGCGGAGCGTGTCGATTTTGTCGTAATCGATTTCCGGGAAGATGATCTGCTCCTTCACACCCATGCTGTAGTTCCCACGACCGTCGAAGGCGCGACCGTTCAGGCCGCGGAAGTCGCGGATACGCGGGATCGCGACGTTGATCAGGCGATCCAGGAATTCATACATGCGCGACCGACGCAGGGTCACCTTGCAGCCGATGGGCCACTCTTCACGAATCTTGAAGCCCGCGATCGACTTGCGCGCCAGAGTCACCACCGGCTGCTGGCCGGAAATGAGCTTCATGTCGTTCACGGCATGCTCGATGATCTTCTTGTCACCGACCGCCTCGCCCAGGCCCATGTTCAGGGTCACCTTGACGATGCGCGGCACCTGCATGGACGACTGGTAGCTGAACTTGTCCTGCAGCTGCTTGATCACGACGTCGCGGTAATGTTGTTCCAGTCTGGTCATTGCCTAGCTTCCCGGTTACACGTCCACGACTTCGCCATTGGACTTGAAGAACCGCACCTTGCGGCCGTCCTCCAGCACCTTGAAGCCGACACGATCCGGCTTCTGCGTCATGGGGTTGTAGAGCGCCACGTTCGACACCTGCAGCGGCGCTTCCTTCTCGACGATGCCACCGGCCACGCCCGCCTGCGGGTTGGCGCGCGTGTGGCGCTTGACGATGTTGACGCCTTCGACGATCACACGATTGTCGGGGTAGACGCGGGTCACGGTGCCGCGCTTACCGCGGTCGCGACCGGTCAGGACCTGGACGGTGTCACCTTTTCTTATCTTGTTCATTCCAGTTACTCCGCCGCGCCTTACAGCACTTCCGGCGCCAGCGACACGATGCGCATGAACTTCTCACCGCGCAGCTCGCGGGTCACGGGCCCGAAGATGCGAGTGCCCACCGGCTGTAACTGCTTGTCCAGCAGCACCGCGGCGTTGCCATCGAAGCGGATGGTCGAGCCATCCGCGCGGCGCACACCCTTGCGGGTACGCACTACGACTGCATTGAATACATCGCCCTTCTTGACCTTGCCACGTGGCACCGCTTCCTTGATGCTGACCTTGATGATGTCGCCGATATTGGCGTAGCGCCGACGCGACCCACCCAGCACCTTGATGCACATCAGTCGGCGCGCGCCGCTGTTGTCAGCGGCGTCGAGCATGCTTTGCATCTGAATCATGACTTAACTCCAGTTCCTGCTGAGCGGCCGTCGTTCAGACGCGCGTCGCCCGTTCGATCACGCGGGCCAGACGCCAGCTCTTGTTCTTGGAGAGCGGGCGGCACTCCTCGATGGCGACGGTATCGCCCTCGTTGCACTCGTTGTTCTCGTCGTGCGCGAGCAGCTTGGTCGACTTGCGCACGAACTTGCGATACAGCGGATGCTCGACGCGGCGCTCGATGAGCACCGAGATGGTCTTGTCCATCTTGATGCTGACCACCTGGCCGACCAGCGTTCGCGCGGTCTTGGTCTGTTCGCTCATCTCTTACGCCCCGCTCTTCTGCTTCATGATGGTCTTGATGCGCGCGATGTCCTTGCGCGTCTCGCGAATGTCGGACGAACGGGGCGGCTGTCCCGATCCGGCCTGCATGCGCATGTTGAACTGCTTACGACGCAGTTCGAGCAGGAGCGCCGACAGTTCGGCAGCGTTCTTCTCACGTATTTCGCTGGCTTTCATCACAGCACCGTACGGATGGCAAAGGTGGTACGAACGGGGAGCTTGGCCGCCGCAAGGCGCATCGCCTCGCGCGCCTGGTCCTCAGGCACGCCCTCCATCTCGTAGAGCACGGTACCGGGCTTGATCTGCGCGACCCAGTACTCGACGTTGCCCTTGCCCTTACCCTGCCGCACTTCGAGCGGCTTCTTCGAAATCGGCTTGTCGGGGAACACCCGGATCCAGACCTTCGCGCCGCGCTTCACGAAGCGGGTGATCGCGCGTCGCGCGGCCTCGATCTGGCGCGCGGTGACGCGGCCGCCGGTGGTCGCCTTGAGGGCGAATTCACCGAAACTGACGTTGCTTCCGCGCTGCGCCAGGCCGCGCAGGCGGCCCTTCATCTGCTTGCGGAACTTCGTATTCTTAGGTTGCAGCACTGTCTATGCTCCTGCCTCGCGCAGCCCGGCTCAGGCCGCGGAGGGCTCGTTCTCGGCGGTGTCGCCAGCCGGACCCTGGCGCACGATCTCGCCCTTGAAGATCCAGACCTTGACGCCGATGACGCCGTAGGTGGTGTTCGCTTCCGCGAAGCCGTAGTCGATGTCGGCGCGCAGGGTGTGCAGCGGCACACGGCCTTCGCGGTACCACTCGGAACGCGCGATTTCCGCGCCATTCAGGCGCCCGGCCACGTTGATCTTGATGCCCTGGGCGCCGAGACGCATGGAGTTCGACACCGCGCGCTTCATCGCGCGGCGGAACATGATGCGGCGCTCGAGCTGCTGGGCGACCGACTCCGCCACTAGGAAGGCATCCAGTTCGGGCTTGCGGATCTCTTCCACGCTGATGTGCGCCGGCACCTTCATGAGCGCGGTGACCTGCTTGCGCAGCGACTCGATGTCCTCGCCCTTCTTGCCGATCACGATGCCCGGACGCGCGGTGTGGATGATGATTCGCGCGTTGTTCGCCGGTCGCTCGATCTGGATGCGGCTGACCGAAGCGTGCGCAAGCTTCTTGCGCAGGAACGCACGCACCGCCAGGTCGTTGTTCAGGTAGTTGGCGTAGTTCTTGGTGTCCGCGTACCAAGTCGAGGTCCAATCCTTGACGATGCCAAGGCGGATGCCATACGGGTGTACTTTCTGTCCCATTGTGCTTACTGCCCTACTTGCTCGACCGACACGGTCACATGGCACGTGCGCTTCATGATCTTGGCGGCGCGACCGCGGGCGCGAGCGCGCCAGCGCTTCATCACCGGGCCTTCGTCGACCATGATGGTGTTGACCTTCAGTTCATCCACATCAGCGCCGTCGTTGTGCTCGGCGTTGGCAATGGCCGACTCCAGCACCTTCTTCACGATCGCCGCCGCCTTCTTGTTGCTGAAGGTCAGGATGTTGATGGCCTTCTCGACCCGCACGCCGCGGATCTGGTCAGCCACGAGGCGGACCTTCTGCGCGGCGATACGCGCATTGCGCAATTTAGCTACAGTCGCCATGTGCTTCGTCCTCGGTCCTCAGCGCGCCTTCTTGTCGGCCACGTGGCCGCGGAAGGAGCGGGTCGGGGCGAATTCGCCGAGCTTGTGACCGACCATGTTTTCATTGATGTAGACCGGCATGTGCTGACGGCCGTTGTGCACGGCAATGGTCAGACCGACCATGTCGGGGGCGACCATCGAGCGGCGCGACCAGGTCTTGATCGGGCGCTTGTCATTGCGCGTGCGCGCTTCCTCGACCTTCTTGAGCAGATGATGGTCGATGAACGGGCCTTTGCGTATGGAACGGGCCATGCAGTCCTCCGCGACTTACTTCTTGTTGCGCCGGCGCACGATGAGCCCATCGGTACGCTTGTTGTGACGCGTCTTGTGACCTTTGGTCGGCGTACCCCACGGGCTGACCGGGTGGCGGCCACCCGAGGTGCGGCCTTCGCCACCGCCGTGCGGGTGATCGACCGGGTTCATCGCCACACCGCGCACGGTGGGGCGCACACCGCGCCAGCGCTTGGCGCCGGCCTTGCCGAGCGAGCGCAGCGAATGCTCGGAGTTGCCCACTTCGCCGATGGTGGCCCTGCACTCGATCGGCACCTTGCGCATCTCACCGGAACGCAGCCGCAGCGTCGCGTACGCGCCTTCGCGCGCCACGTACTGGATGGCCGCACCGGCGCTGCGGCCAAGCTGCGCACCCTTGCCGGGCTTGAGTTCGACGCAGTGAATCAGGGCGCCGACAGGCATGTTGCGCAACGGCAGGCAGTTGCCGGCGACGATCGGCGCGTCCGCGCCCGAGCGCAGCTTGGAGCCCGCCTTCACGCCCTTGGGCGCGATGATGTAGCGACGCTCACCGTCCTCGTACAGCACGAGCGCGATGTGCGCCGAGCGATTCGGGTCGTATTCCAGGCGCTCGACCACCGCGTTGATGCCGTCCTTGTCGCGACGGAAATCGATCACGCGATAGTGCTGCTTGTGACCGCCGCCGCGATGACGGACGGTGATGCGGCCCTGGTTGTTGCGGCCGGAATTACGCGACTGCGGCTCGAGCAGCGGCGCGTGTGGCGCACCCTTGTGCAGGTCCGGCGTGGCGACGCGGACTACGCTGCGGCGCCCCGGAGAGGTCGGTTTTGCTTTGAACAACGCCATGACTAGTGCTCCGCCCTTACTCGCCGCCCACGAAATTGATTTCGAAGCCTTCCTTCAATTTCACGAAGGCCTTCTTCCATTCGCCGCGGGTGCCGACCCGGCCGCGGAAGCGACGCACGCGGGCGCGCACCGTGGAGGTGGTGACGTCTTCGACCTCGACCTTGAACAGCTGCTCGACGGCGGCCTTGATCTCGGGCTTGGTGGCGTCGTTCAACACCCTGAACATGTACTGGCGATGCTGGTCCGCCACGCGCGCACCCTTCTCGGAGAGCTTCGGCTCGACCAGCACCTGTAACAAGCGTTCCTGATTCATTTGAACATCGCCTCGAGCTTCTCCAGCGCCTTCTGCGTGACCACGACCTTGTCGTAGGACACCAGCAGCACCGGGTCTATGGCGCCGACGTCCGCCATCCCGACGTGCGGAATGTTGCGCGCGGCAAGGAACAGGTTCTCGCTGATCTCGTCCGACACCAGCAGCACGTCGCGCAGCCCGAGGCGCGCGAGCGTGGCCATCGCGAGCTTGGTCTTGGGCTCGGCGAGCTGCAGGTCATCGACCACCACCAGGCGGTCCTGGCGCACGAGCTCGGACAGGATCGCGCGCAGGGCCGCGCGGTACATCTTGCGGTTGACCTTCTGCTCGTAGCTGCGCGGACGCGCGGCGAACGCGCGACCGCCGCCCCGCCACAGCGGGCTGCGGATGGTGCCGGCGCGCGCGCGGCCGGTGCCCTTCTGCCGCCACGGCTTGCGACCGCCGCCGGCGACTTCGGCGCGCGACTTCTGCGCCTTGGTACCGGCACGACCGGCCGCCATGTAGGCGGTCACGACCTGGTGCACCAGACCTTCGTTGAAGTCGGTCCCGAACACTTCGTCCGACAGCGCGACGTTGCCCGCCGCGGCGCCAGAGGAAATCGATTGTACTTGTAATTCCATGGTGGCTCGTTCAGCTACTTAGGCTTTGACTGCCGGACGAATGATCAACTCGCCGCCCTTGGCCCCCGGTACCGCTCCCTTGAGCAGCAGCAGGTTGCGCTCGATGTCGACCCGCACCACCTCGAGGTTCTGCGCGGTGCGCTGACGGTCGCCCATGTGACCGGCCATCTTCTTGCCCTTGAACACCTTGCCCGGCGTCTGGCACTGACCGATGGAACCCGGCACGCGGTGCGACACCGAGTTACCGTGCGACGCGTCCTGCGAGCTGAAATTGTGCCGCTTGATGGTGCCGGCGAAGCCCTTGCCGATGGTGGTGCCGGTCACGTCGACCATCTGGCCGGCCGCGAACAGGTCGACCTTCAGCTCCTTGCCGACCGCGAGTTCCTGCTCCTCGGTACCCACGAGACGGAACTCCCATAGACCACGACCCGCGCCGGTGCCCGCCTTCTTGTATTCGCCGGCGAGCGCGCGGTTGACGCGGCTCTGCGGCTTCTCGCCGCAGGTCACCTGCACGGCGCTGTAACCGTCGCTGTCCGCCGTCTTCACGCGGGTGACGCGATTCGGCTCGACTTCGACGACCGTCACCGGGGTCGACACGCCGTCTTCAGTGAAGATGCGCGTCATGCCGCACTTGCGTCCAACCAATCCAAGGCTCATGCCTGCTCTCCAAAAACTCGATCAGTTCAACTTGATCTGGACGTCGACGCCGGCGGCGAGATCCAGCTTCATCAGTGCGTCAACCGTCTTGTCGGTCGGGTTGACGATGTCGAGCAACCGCTTGTGCGTGCGGATCTCGTACTGGTCGCGTGCGTCCTTGTTGACGTGCGGCGAAATCAGCACGGTGAAGCGCTCTTTCTTCGTTGGCAGAGGGATCGGGCCCTTGACCTGGGCACCGGTCCGCTTGGCCGTCTCGACGATCTCTTTGGTCGACTGATCGATCAACCGATGGTCGAAAGCCTTGAGCCGGATTCTGATTACTTGCTGATTCATCGCGTGTACCGATGACCTTCCAAATCTGGGTTTTAGAACTCGTGCGCGCTGCTGGAGTCGATTACTCGATGATCTTCGCGACGACGCCGGCGCCGACGGTACGACCACCCTCGCGGATGGCGAAGCGCAGGCCGTCTTCCATCGCGATCGGGTTGATCAGCTTCACCGTCACCTTCACGTTGTCGCCAGGCATCACCATCTCCACACCTTCCGGCAACGACACCGCGCCCGTCACGTCCGTCGTGCGGAAGTAGAACTGCGGGCGGTAGTTGCTGAAGAACGGCGTGTGGCGACCACCCTCTTCCTTCGACAGCACGTATACCTCCGCCTCGAAGTGCGTGTGCGGGTTCACAGAGCCCGGCTTGCACAGCACCTGACCGCGCTCAACGTCCTCGCGCTTCGTGCCGCGCAACAGGACGCCAACGTTGTCCCCCGCCTGACCTTCGTCCAGCAGCTTGCGGAACATCTCCACGCCCGTGCACGTCGTCTTCGTCGTCGGACGGATCCCCACGATCTCCACTTCGTCGCCAACCACGACCTTGCCGCGCTCGATGCGGCCCGTCACCACCGTGCCGCGGCCCGAGATCGAGAACACGTCTTCAATCGGCAGCAGGAACGGCTTGTCTACCGGGCGCTCCGGGATCGGGATGTAGTCGTCCAGCGCCTGCACCAGCTTCTCGATGGCCTGCGTCCCGATCTCGCTCGCGTCGCCCTCGACCGCCTTCAGCGCCGAGCCGATGATCACAGGCGTGTCGTCGCCGGGGAACTGGTACGAATCCAGGAGCTCACGAACCTCGAGTTCCACCAGCTCCAGCAGCTCCTTGTCGTCGACCATGTCCGCCTTGTTCAGGAATACCACGATCTTCGGCACGCCCACCTGCCGAGCCAGCAGGATGTGCTCGCGCGTCTGCGGCATCGGACCGTCTGCCGCGCTGCACACCAGGATCGCTCCGTCCATCTGCGCCGCGCCCGTGATCATGTTCTTCACGTAGTCCGCGTGCCCGGGGCAATCGACGTGCGCGTAGTGACGCGTCGCGCTCTCGTACTCCACGTGCGCCGTCGCGATCGTGATACCGCGCTCCCGCTCTTCCGGCGCGTTGTCAATCTGGTCGTACGCCCGTACTTCGCCACCGAACTTCTTCGCCGAAACCATCGTCAGCGCCGCCGTCAGCGTCGTCTTACCGTGATCCACATGACCAATCGTCCCCACATTCACATGCGGTTTCGTTCGCGCAAATTTTTCCTTGGACATGGCTCTCTAACCCTCTGGTTCTCAGGTAATGGCGGTATGACGCCGACTAACTTCTCTTGATGATCGCTTCAGCAACGTTGCTGGGAGCTTCGGCGTAGCGCGCGAACTCCATGGAATAAGTGGCGCGGCCCTGGGTGGCCGAACGCAGGTCGGTGGCGTAGCCGAACATCTCGGCCAGCGGCACTTCGGCGCGGATGATGGCGCCGCTCGGCGAATCCTCGGTGCCCTGCAGCACGCCACGGCGACGGTTGAGGTCACCATTGACGGTGCCCATGTAGTCGTCCGGCGTTACTACCTCGACATGCATGATGGGTTCGAGCAGCGCCGGCTTGGCCTCGCGCATGCCTTCCTTGAAACCCATGGAACCCGCGATCTTGAACGCCATCTCGTTCGAATCGACATCGTGGTAGGAACCGTCGATCAGAGTGACCTTGACGTCCACCACGGGGTAGCCCGCCAGCACACCGTTGGCCAGCGCTTCCTTGATGCCCTTCTCGACCGCCGGGATGTACTCACGCGGCACGACACCGCCGACGATGCCGTTGACGAACTCGAAGCCGCTGCCTTCCGGGGCGGGTTCGAGCTTCAGCACCACGTGACCATACTGACCACGACCGCCGGTCTGACGGATGAAGCGGCCCTCGGCCTTCTCGACCGGCTGCTTGATCGTCTCGCGGTACGCGACCTGCGGCTTGCCGACGTTGGCTTCGACCTTGAACTCGCGCCGCATGCGGTCGACGATGATCTCGAGGTGCAGCTCGCCCATGCCCGAGATGATGGTCTGACCGGACTCTTCGTCGGTCGCGACGCGGAAGGACGGATCTTCGGCGGCCAGCTTGGACAACGCCACGCCCATCTTTTCCTGGTCGCTCTTGGTCTTCGGTTCAACCGCAACCGCGATGACCGGGTCGGGGAACTCCATGCGCTCGAGGGTGATGACGCGGTTGGCGTCGCACAGGGTGTCACCGGTAGTGACGTCCTTCAGGCCGACGGCGGCGGCGATGTCGCCGGCACGCACTTCCTTGATTTCGTCGCGGCTGTTCGCATGCATCTGCAGAATGCGACCGAAACGCTCCTTCTTGCCCTTGACCGGGTTGAAGACCGAGTCGCCGGACTTCACGACGCCGGAATACACGCGGAAGAACGACAGCGTGCCGACGAAGGGGTCGCTTGCAATCTTGAAGGCGAGGGCCGCGAACGGCGCTTCGTCCGAGGCCTCGCGATGATCCTCGGTGACGCCGTCTTCGTTCAGGCCCTTGATCGGCGGCACGTCTATCGGCGCGGGCAGGTACTCGATGACCGCGTCCAGCAGCGCCTGTACGCCCTTGTTCTTGAAGGCCGAACCGCACAGCACGGGAACGATTTCGTTGTTCAGCGTGCGCTTGCGCAGGCCGGCCTTGATCTCATCGACCGCGAGCGCCACGCCGTCGAGGTACTTCTCGGCGAGTTCCTCGGACGCCTCGGCGGCGGCCTCGACCAGTTCCTCGCGGAGCCGGGTGCAGGCGTCGAGTTGGGCGGCGCCTACTTCACGCTCCTCGAAGCGCATGCCGAGCGTGGCCTCGTCCCAGTAGATCGCCTTCATCTTCAGCAGGTCGATGACGCCTTCGAAGGCATCCTCGGCGCCGATGGGAAACTGGATCGGAACAGCCTTCGCGCCGAGGCGGCTGCGGATCTGGCCGACCACGCGCAGAAAATCAGCTCCGGCGCGGTCCATCTTGTTGACGAAGGCCAGGCGCGGCACGCCGTACTTGTTGGCCTGACGCCAGACGGTCTCGGACTGCGGTTCCACGCCGCCGACCGCGCAGAACACGCCGACCGCACCATCCAGCACGCGCAGCGAGCGCTCCACCTCGATGGTGAAGTCCACGTGGCCGGGGGTGTCGATGATGTTGATGCGGTGCTGCGGGAACTGCTTGTCCATGCCTTCCCAGAAGCAGGTGGTCGCTGCGGACGTGATGGTGATGCCGCGCTCCTGCTCCTGCTCCATCCAGTCCATCACGGCGGCGCCGTCGTGGACTTCACCGATCTTGTGCGACACGCCCGTGTAATAGAGCACGCGCTCGGTGGTCGTGGTCTTGCCCGCGTCGATATGCGCCATGATACCGATGTTCCGGTAGCGTTCGATGGGCGTAGTGCGGGCCACGGGTGCAGTCTCGGTGGAGTTCCGGGCTTACCAGCGGTAGTGCGAGAACGCGCGATTGGCTTCCGCCATCTTGTGCGTGTCTTCGCGCTTCTTCACGGCGGTGCCGCGGTTGTCATAGGCCTCGACCATTTCGTTGGCGAGGCGCTGGCCCATGGACTTTTCGCTACGCTTGCGCGCGGCATCGACCAGCCAGCGCATGGCGAGCGCGACGCGACGATTGGGACGCACTTCGACCGGCACCTGGTAGGTGGCGCCACCGACACGACGGGACTTCACTTCCACCTTGGGCTCGACGTTTTCCAGCGCCTGCTTGAACACGTCGAGCGCCGCGCCCTTGCCGCGATGCTCCACTTCGGACAGCGCGCCGTAGACGATTTGCTCCGCAACGGCCTTCTTGCCGCGCGACATGACCATGTTGATGAACTTGGCCACCGTGCGGTCTCCGTACTTCGGATCCGGCAGGATTTCGCGTTTGGAAGCTACGTGACGTCGAGACATCGTAATCGCCCTGAATTAGCGGGATAGGGTTAGGCTTTGGGGCGCTTGGCGCCGTACTTGGAGCGACCCTGGCGACGTGCGGTGACGCCGGAGGTATCGAGCGTGCCGCGCACCGTGTG
This sequence comes from Gammaproteobacteria bacterium, assembly GCA_050186725.1. Classification (GTDB taxonomy): domain Bacteria; phylum Pseudomonadota; class Gammaproteobacteria; genus JADJYF01. Next base: position 17,409 of record JBFWYG010000013.1, read on the forward strand.
GTAGCGGACACCGGGCAGGTCTTTGACACGACCGCCGCGAATCAGAATTACCGAGTGCTCCTGCAGATTGTGGCCTTCGCCACCGATGTAGGTGGTCACTTCCTGGCCGTTGGTCAGCCGCACGCGGGCGACCTTGCGCAGCGCCGAGTTCGGCTTCTTCGGCGTCGTGGTGTAGACGCGCGTGCATACGCCACGCTTCTGCGGGCAGGCCTCGAGGGCTGGAACGTTGCTCTTCTTGGCCTGACGTTGCCGCGGTTTGCGCACTAATTGATTAATTGTCGCCATTACCCTTCAGCGCCCTTCGGTAATTCCGATTGTTAAACAGCAGTTTCAAGCGCCGTCGCGTTTCCACCCGGGCGGCATCGAGCAGCCTGGGTCTTGCCCGCCGAGGGCGGTGCATGTTTGGTTAGGAAAACGACGGAGGAAAAAAACGACAGGCGCGGATTTCTCCGGCCTGTCGTAGAAGCGGGATTATAGGGATCCCGTTCAGAGCATGTCAACGCGCCTCACGCACTTTTTGAGGCGGGCTCGGCCTCGGCCGCGCTGTCGACCTCGCGCAGCTCGGCCATCAGCTCGGCGTCCAGGCCCGCGGCCAGGTCGGCCAGGCTCTGGGCCGGCGAGAAGCTCCGCCGCTTGCGGTTGGCGTGGTAGGAGAAGCCGGTGCCGGCCGGGATCAGCCGGCCGACGATGACGTTCTCCTTCAAGCCGCGCAGCTCGTCGTGCTTGCCCGTCACCGAAGCCTCCGTCAGCACGCGGGTGGTCTCCTGGAAGGAGGCCGCGGAGATGAAGGACTCGGTGGCCAGCGAGGCCTTGGTGATACCGAGCAGCAGCTGCTGCCCCGAGGCCGGTCGGCCGCCCTCGCCCGTCACCCGGTCGTTCTCGTCCATCAGGCGCTCACGCTCGATCTGCTCGCCCTTCAGGAAGCGGGTATCGCCGGCGTCGGCGATCTCCACCTTGCGCAGCATCTGCCGCACGATGGTCTCGATGTGCTTGTCGTTGATCTTCACGCCCTGCAGACGGTAGACCTCCTGCACTTCGTTGACCACGTAGCGGGTCAGCTCGTGGATACCCTTGAGACGCAGGATGTCGTGCGAATCCGGCGCGCCGTCGCACACCGTCTCGCCGCGGTCCACATGCTCGCCCTCGAACACGGTGACGTGGCGCCACTTCGGAATGAGGCTCTCGAGCTGGTCGCCCTCGGCGGTGGTGATGATCAGCCGCTGCTTGCCCTTGGTGTCCTTGCCGAAGGACACGGTGCCGGTGGCCTCGGCGAGGATCGCCGGTTCCTTGGGCTTGCGCGCCTCGAACAGGTCCGCGACGCGCGGCAGACCACCGGTGATGTCGCGGGTCTTCAACGAGTCCTGCGGGATGCGCGCCAGCACGTCGCCGACCTTCACTTCCTGGCCGCTGGTCACGACCACGATGGCGTTCGGCGGCAGGAAGTAATGCGCCGGGATGTCGGTTCCCGGGATGCGCAGCTCCTTGCCCTTCGCGTCCAGCAGCTTGAGCATCGGGCGGAGTTCCTTGCCCGAGCTGCCGCGCTGCTTGAGATCCATGATCACGACGCTGGACAGGCCGGTGATCTCGTCCACCTGGCGGGAGACGGTCACACCTTCCTCGATGTCCTGGAACACGGCGGTGCCCGCCACCTCGGTGATGATCGGGTGGGTGTGCGGGTCCCAGGTCGCGACCGTCTGGCCGGCCTTGACGGTCGCGCCGTCCGCCACCGAGATCACCGCGCCGTAGGGCACCTTGTAGCGCTCGCGGTCACGGCCGATCTCGTCGTTGACCACCAGTTCGCCGGAGCGTGACACCGACACGAAGGTACCGTCCTCGTGGGCCAGGGTCTTCATGTTCACCAGGCGCACGGTGCCCGAGGCCTTGACCTCGATGCTGTTCACCGCCGCCGCGCGGGACGCGGCGCCACCGATGTGGAAGGTACGCATGGTCAGCTGCGTGCCCGGCTCGCCGATGGACTGGGCGGCGATGACGCCGACCGCCTCGCCGACATTGACGCGGTGACCGCGGGCGAGGTCGCGCCCGTAGCAGCTCGCGCAGATGCCGTAGCGCGTCTCGCAGGTGATGGGCGAACGCACCAGCACCTCGTCGACGCCCTGCTCGTCCAGGTACTCGACCCACTTTTCGTCGATCATGGTGCCCGCGGCGGCCAGCACCTGGCCGTCGGCGGCGCGCACGATGTCCTGCGCCACGACGCGGCCGAGGATCCGGTCGCCGAGCGCCTGGATGACGTCGCCGCCTTCGATGATCGGGGTCATCAGCAGCCCTTCGGTGGTGCCGCAGTCGATCTCGGTCACCACGAGATCCTGGGCCACGTCCACCAGGCGACGGGTCAGGTAGCCGGAGTTCGCGGTCTTCAACGCAGTATCGGCCAGGCCCTTGCGCGCGCCGTGGGTGGAGATGAAGTACTGCAGCACGTTCAGGCCTTCACGGAAGTTCGCCGTGATCGGGGTCTCGATGATCGAGCCATCCGGCTTGGCCATCAGGCCACGCATGCCGGCCAGCTGGCGAATCTGCGCGGCGGAACCACGCGCGCCGGAGTCGGCCATCATGAAGATCGAGTTGAACGACGCCTGGCGCACCGCGCCCGACGTGCCGGTCACGAACTGTGAACCAAGCTTGTCCATCATGGCCTTCGCCACCTGGTCGTTGGTGTGGGACCAGATGTCGACGACCTTGTTGTAGCGCTCGCCGCTGGTGACGAGACCCGAGGAGTATTGCTCCTCGATTTCCTTCACCTGGCGCTCGGCGGCCGCGATGATGCGCGCCTTCTCCTCCGGCACGACCATGTCGTCGACGCCGATGGACACGCCGGCCCGGGTCGCGTGCTGGAAGCCGGTGTACATCAGGCGATCGGCGAAGATCACCGTCTCCTTCAGGCCGACCACGCGGTAGCAGGTATCGAACAGACGCGAGATTGAGCGCTTGTTCAGCACCTGGTTGATGAGCTTGAACGACAGCCCCTTGGGCAGCAGGCCGGAGAGCAGGGCGCGACCGACGGTCGTGCTGACCACCTCGGTACGTTCTTCGATCTGGTGCTTCTCGTCGAACTCGAAGAGCTGCATGCGCACCTTGCACTTGGCGTGCAGGGAGGCCGCGCCCGTCTCGTAGGCGCGGTGCACTTCGGAGATGTCCGAGAAGCACATGCCGGTGCCCTTGGCATCGACCGAGTCGCGGGTCATGAAGTACAGCCCGAGCACCACGTCCTGGGTCGGCACGATGATCGGATCACCGTTGGCGGGCGACAGGATGTTGTTGGTCGACATCATCAGGGTGCGCGCTTCGAGCTGCGCCTCGATGGACAGCGGTACGTGCACCGCCATCTGGTCGCCGTCGAAGTCGGCGTTGAACGCGGTGCAGACCAGCGGGTGCAGCTGGATGGCCTTGCCCTCGATCAGCACCGGCTCAAAAGCCTGGATGCCGAGGCGATGCAGGGTCGGCGCGCGGTTCAGCATCACCGGGTGCTCACGGATCACCTCTTCGAGGATGTCCCACACTTCGGGGCCTTCACGCTCGACGAGCTTCTTCGCCGCCTTGATGGTGGTGGCCAGACCGCGACGCTCGAGCTTGCTGAAGATGAAAGGCTTGAACAGTTCGAGCGCCATCTTCTTCGGCAGGCCGCACTGGTGCAGTTTGAGGGTCGGACCGACCACGATCACCGAGCGGCCGGAGTAGTCCACGCGCTTGCCGAGCAGGTTCTGGCGGAAGCGGCCCTGCTTGCCCTTGATCATGTCGGCCAGGGACTTCAACGGCAGCTTGTTGGTGCCGGTGATGGCGCGGCCGCGGCGACCGTTGTCGAGCAGCGCGTCGACCGCCTCCTGCAGCATGCGCTTCTCGTTGCGCACGATGATGTCGGGCGCGTTCAGATCGAGCAGACGCTTCAGACGGTTGTTGCGGTTGATGACGCGACGGTAGAGATCGTTGAGATCCGAGGTCGCGAAGCGACCGCCGTCCAGCGGCACCAGCGGGCGCAGCTCCGGCGGCAGCACCGGCAGCACCTTCATCACCATCCACTCGGGACGGTTGCCGGACTGCAGGAAGGCCTCCATGAGCTTCAGGCGCTTGGTGAGCTTCTTGATCTTGGTCTCGGAGTTGGTCTTCGGCAATTCCTCGCGAATGGTCTTGACCTCGTGGGCGAGGTCGACCGACTTCAGGAGCTCGTAGACGGCTTCCGCGCCCATGCGCGCGTCGAAATCGTCACCGTACTGCTCGATGGCGTCGAGGTAGGACTCTTCGGATAGCAACTGGCCTCGCTCGAGATCGGTCATGCCCGGCTCGACCACCACGTAGGCCTCGAAGTACAGGATGCGCTCGATCTCGCGCAGCGTCATGTCGAGCAGAAGACCCATGCGGGACGGCAGGGACTTCAGGTACCAGATGTGCGCGACCGGGCTCGCCAGCTCGATGTGACCCATGCGCTCGCGACGCACCTTGGCCAGCGTCACTTCCACGCCGCACTTCTCGCACACCACGCCGCGGTGCTTCAGACGCTTGTACTTGCCGCACAGGCACTCGTAGTCCTTGATGGGTCCGAAGATCTTGGCGCAGAACAAGCCGTCGCGTTCGGGCTTGAAGGTGCGGTAGTTGATCGTCTCCGGCTTCTTCACCTCACCGTAGGACCACGAGCGGATCTTCTCCGGCGACGCGAGCCCGATGCTGATCGAGTCGAAGTCTTCCGGCTGACCGTGGGTCTTCAGCAGATCAAGTAGGTCTTTCACAAGCAATACTCCTTAAGGCAAGAACGCACCGAATCTTCCAGGTGAAGCCTTATTCGTGTTCCAGCTCGATGTCGATGCCCAGGGAACGCATTTCCTTGAGCAGGACGTTGAACGATTCGGGCATGCCCGCTTCCATCTTGTGGTCGCCATCCACGATGTTCTTGTACATCTTGGTGCGGCCGTTGACGTCGTCGGATTTGACCGTGAGCATTTCCTGCAGCGTGTAGGCGGCGCCATAGGCCTCAAGTGCCCACACTTCCATTTCGCCGAAGCGCTGGCCGCCGAACTGCGCCTTGCCGCCCAGCGGCTGCTGGGTGACGAGACTGTACGGGCCGGTCGAACGCGCGTGCATCTTGTCGTCGACCAGGTGGTTCAACTTCAGGATGTACATGTAGCCGACGGTGATGGGACGCTCGAAGGCGTCACCGGTACGACCGTCGTACAACGTGGTCTGGCCCGAGCGCGGCAGCCCGGCCAGTTCCAGCATCGTCTTGATCTCCTCTTCCTTGGCGCCGTCGAACACCGGCGTCGCCATCGGCACGCCGTGGCGCAGGTTCTGGCAGAGCTCCAGCACCTCCTCGTCCTTGAGCGAGCCGATGTCTTCCTTCTGGCCGCTGGTGTTGTACACCCGGCCCAGGAAGTCACGCACGTCGGGCATGGCTGCCATGCGGTCGACCAGTTCGCCGATCCGATGCCCAAGCCCGCGCGCCGCCCAGCCGAGGTGGGTTTCCAGTACCTGGCCGACGTTCATGCGCGACGGCACGCCGAGCGGATTCAGCACCACGTCCACCGGGGTGCCGTCTTCCATGTAGGGCATGTCCTCGATCGGCACGATCATCGACACCACGCCCTTGTTGCCGTGGCGCCCGGCCATCTTGTCGCCGGGCTGCATGCGGCGCTTCACCGCCAGGTACACCTTGGCCATCTTGAGCACGCCGGGCGCGAGATCGTCACCCGAGGTCAGCTTGGCCTTCTTGTCCTCGAACTGGCTGTTGAAGTCCTCGCGGTACTTCTCGAGCTGCGCCGCGAGCTGATCGAGCTGCTCGTTGGCGGTGTCGTGCTTCAGGCGCACATCGAACCACTTGCCGCGGTCGACCTCGGCGAGCATTTCCTTGGTGACCTTGGCGCCGCCCTTCAGCTGGCCCGGGCCCTTCTCGGCATTCTTGCCGATGAGCAGGCTCTCGACACGCTGGTAGATGTCGGCCTCGAGGATCTGGAACTGGTCGTCGAGATCCTTCTTGACCCGCGCCATCTCGGCGTTCTCGATCTCGCGCGCGCGGGCGTCCTTCGGGATGCCGTCACGCGTGAAGACCTGCACGTCGATCACCGTGCCGCTCATGCCGGACGGCACGCGCAACGAGGTGTCCTTCACGTCCGAGGCCTTCTCGCCGAAGATCGCGCGCAGGAGCTTCTCTTCCGGCGTCAGCTGAGTCTCGCCCTTGGGCGTGACCTTGCCGACCAGGATATCGCCCGGATGCACTTCGGCGCCGATGTAGACGATGCCGGACTCGTCGAGCTTGGAGAGCGCGCTCTCGCTCACGTTCGGAATGTCGGAGGAGATCTCCTCCGGCCCGAGCTTGGTGTCACGCGCGACGCAGGTCAGTTCCTCGATGTGGATCGAGGTGAAACGATCCTCCTGCACGACACGCTCGGAGATGAGGATCGAATCCTCGAAGTTGTAGCCGTTCCAGGGCATGAACGCGACCAGCATGTTCTGCCCGAGCGCCAGTTCGCCGAGGTCGGTCGAAGGGCCATCGGCCAGCACGTCACCCTTGGCGACCTTGTCGCCGAGCTTCACCAGCGGGCGCTGGTTGATGCAGGTGTTCTGGTTGGAACGGGTGTACTTGGTCAGGTTGTAGATGTCGACACCCGCCTCGCCAGCGCTGGTCTCGTCATCGTTCACGCGCACCACGATGCGCGCGGCATCCACCGCGTAGACCTCACCGCCACGCAGCGCGACCACGGTCACGCCCGAGTCCTGGGCCACCGCACGCTCGATGCCGGTGCCGACCAGCGGCTTGTCGGCGCGCAGCGTCGGCACCGCCTGGCGCTGCATGTTCGAGCCCATGAGCGCGCGGTTCGCGTCGTCGTGCTCGAGGAAGGGAATCAGCGCGGCGGCGACCGACACGATCTGACGCGGCGAGACGTCCATGTACTGCACGCGCTCAGGGGAGGCGAGGGTGAACTCGTTCAGATGACGCGAGGACACCAGGCTGTCGATCAGCTTGCCGTTGGCGTCCAGGGTCGCGTTCGCCTGGGCGATGACGTACTGGCCTTCCTCGATGGCCGACAGGTACTCGATCTGCGAAGTCGCCTGGCAGTTCTCGACCTTGCGGTAAGGCGTCTCGAGGAACCCGTAGGCATTGGTGCGGGCGTAGACCGCGAGCGAGTTGATGAGGCCGATGTTCGGACCTTCCGGCGTCTCGATCGGGCACACACGCCCGTAGTGCGTGGGATGCACGTCACGCACTTCGAAGCCGGCGCGTTCGCGGGTCAGACCGCCCGGGCCAAGCGCCGAAACGCGGCGCTTGTGGGTGACCTCGGACAGCGGGTTGTTCTGATCCATGAACTGCGAGAGCTGGCTGGAACCGAAGAACTCCTTGATCACCGCCGACACGGGCTTCGCGTTGATCAGTTCCTGCGGCATGTAGCCCTCGGATTCGGCCAGCGACAGGCGCTCCTTGACCGCGCGCTCGACGCGCACGAGGCCCACGCGGAACTGGTTCTCGGCCATCTCGCCGACGCTGCGCACGCGGCGGTTGCCGAGGTGATCGATGTCGTCCACCGTGCCGTTGCCGTTGCGGATGTCGATCAGCACACGCAGCACATCGATGATGTCCTGCTCGTTCAGCACGCCGGAGCCCGTCACTTCCTGGCGGCCCACGCGACGGTTGAACTTCATGCGGCCCACGGCCGAGAGATCGTAGCGGTCCTCGGTGAAGAACAGGTTCTTGAACAGGTTCTCGGCCGCTTCCTTGGTCGGCGGCTCGCCGGGACGCATCATGCGGTAGATCTCGACCTGCGCCTCGAGGGCTGTGTTGGTCGGGTCGACGCGCAGGGTCTCGGAGATGTAGGCGCCATGGTCGAGATCGTTGGCGAAGATGGTTTCGATCTCGGCGATCTCGGCCTTGTTCAGCTTGCCGAGCAGGTCCTCGGTAATCTCTTCGTTGGCGCGTGCGACGATTTCGCCGGTGTTCTTGTCCACCGCGTCGCGCGCGAGCGTCTTGCCCACCACGAAGCTGCGCGGCACGGTGATCTCGGTGATGCCGCGCGCCTGGATTTCCTTGGTGTGGCGCGCGGTGATGCGGCGATCGGCCTCGACCAGCACGTTGCCGTCTGCGTCGACCAGGTCGAACTCCAGGGTCTCGCCGCGCAGGCGCTCGGGCACGAGATGCACGCGCACCTGGTCGCCGTCCAGCACGAAGGTGTCGCGCTCGAAGAACAGCTCCAGCATCTTCTCGGTGGAGAATCCGAGCGCGCGCAGCAGTACCGTGGCCGGCAGCTTGCGACGACGATCGATTCGCACGTAGACGTGGTCCTTGGGATCGAACTCGAAATCGAGCCACGAACCGCGATAAGGAATCACGCGGGCGGAGAACAGGAGCTTGCCCGAGGAATGGGTCTTGCCGCGATCGTGATCGAAGAACACGCCCGGCGAACGATGCAGCTGAGAGACGATGACGCGCTCGGTACCGTTGATGACGAAGGTGCCGTTGGTGGTCATGAGCGGCAGTTCGCCCATGTACACTTCCTGTTCGCGGACGTCCTTGATGACCTTGTCGGCACCGGACTCCTTGTCGTAGATCACCAGGCGCACGGTCACGCGCAGCGAGGCGGCGTAGGTCAGGCCGCGCACCTGGCATTCCTTGACGTCGAACACCGGGTCGCCGAGACGATAGCTCACGTACTCGAGCACGGCATTGCCGGAGTAGGACTCGATGGGGAACACCGACTTGAACGCGGCGTGCAGACCTTGGTCCTCGCGCGCGTCAACCGCCGCGTCCTCCTGCAGGAAACGCTTGTAGGACTCAATCTGGGTCTCGAGCAGATACGGTACTTCGAGGATCGGCGGAGTCTTGCTGAAATCCTTGCGGATGCGCTTCTTCTCGGTGTAGGTGTAGGCCATGGCGATTACCGTCCTGTTGAACCAGATTGTCAGTCAGCACAGGGCTAGCGGTCGGGTGTTCGACATCCCGGCGGCGTGATGGGTCTGCCGGTTGGCAGACGTTCCGCCGGAGATCCGGCGGCCGCTCGCGAGGAGCCTCACCCTAGTGCTAGAGACCGCGCGCGGCACCCGAGGTGCCGCGGCGGTTAAACGAGACCGGGCGGGGCGCCCTGCGCAGGCGCCCCGCCCGTTCCAGACTTGCTCGCGAAGGAGCAGCAAAATGACGGGGCTTACTTGAGTTCGACCTTGGCGCCGGACTCTTCGAGCTGCTTCTTGATGCTCTCGGCCTCGGCCTTGTTGGCCGCTTCCTTGACCACCGACGGCACGCCCTCGACCAGGTCCTTGGCCTCCTTGAGGCCGAGACCGGTGATTGCGCGCACGGTCTTGATCACGTTGACCTTGTTCTCGCCGAAGCTGGTCATGACGACATCGAATTCGTCCTTGACCTCTTCCTTCGCCGCTTCGCCGCCGCCGGCCGCCACCGCCACGGTAGCCACCGCCGCCGCCGCGGACACGCCCCACTTCTCCTCGAGCAGGGAGACCAGTTCGGTCACCTCGAGGATGGTCATGCCGCTCAGGGTTTCGACCAGTTCTTCTTTGGAAACTGCCATTTCAGTGCTCTCCAGGTATCAGATTGTGTAAAGACTCAGGCGGACTGCTTGTCGCGGTAGGCCGCGAGCACGCGAACGAACTGGCCGGCTGGCTCTGCCAGCGTGCGGACCAGCTTGGTCTGCGGCGCCTGGAAGATGGAAAGAAGCTTGGCACGGGCCTCGTCGAGGGTCGGCAGGTTCGCCAGCAGGGCGAGATCCGACGCGGGACGCAGCTCGCCGGCGAAGGCCACGGCCTTCGGCACGAGCTTCTGGTTGTCCTTGGCGAAATCCCGCACCAGTCGCGCGCCGGCACCCGGGTCTTCCCCGGAAAACACCAGCAGCAGCGGCCCCGTGAGGGAGTCCTTCAGACACTCGAAGTCCGTACCGTCGAACGCGCGCCGCGCCAACGTGTTCTTGACCACACGCACATAGACGCCGGTCTCGCGCGCCTTGGCGCGCAACTGGGTCATCTGCGTCACGGTCAGGCCGACATACTCGGCCGCGACCGCGGCTTGCGCCGTGGACGCCACTTCTCTCACTTCCGAAACAACCGCCTGCTTTTGCTGTAAGGTCAAACTCATAGGTCATTTCTCCCGGTTGGATTCCCGCATCGCGAGATGGGGGAATCGCACCATTTGTTGCCAGCCGCAGAGCTGGGGCTGGCAAGGTTCACGGCGCCCTGACCGGGCAACAATCTGCCCTTGGGGAACACCGTCTGCGCGGGCCGAAAGCCGATTAACCGCGCCTCTCGGCGCGGACCCGCGGTCTTTGACGGCTGCCGGCTCGCGCCGACAACCCAAAGTTCTGGAAATCCTGGCGGCTTGCGCGGCTCAAGAGGCTTCTACGGAAGACTTGTCGACCGCGAGTCCCGGACCCATGGTGGTCGAGATCGAGATCCCCTGCAGGTAGACGCCCTTGGCCGAGGCGGGCTTCGCCTTGCGCAGGTCGTTCAGGATGGCTTCGAGATTGGCCCGGAGCGCCTCCGGGGCGAACGAGGCCTTGCCTATCGGGCAGTGCACGATACCGGCCTTGTCGGTGCGGAACTGCACCTGACCGGCCTTGGCGTTGCGCACCGCGGTGGTGACGTCGGTCGTGACCGTACCGACCTTGGGGTTCGGCATCAGGCCGCGCGGACCGAGGATCTGGCCCAGCTGGCCGACGACGCGCATGGAGGCGGGCGTCGCGATGGCGATGTCGAAATTGATGTTGCCGGCCTTGACCTCGGCGGCGAGGTCGTCGAGACCCACCACGTCGGCACCGGCCGCGCGGCCGGCTTCGGCGTCGTTGCCGTCGGCGAACAGCGCCACCCGCACCGACTTGCCGGTGCCGTGGGGCAGCACGGTCGAGCCGCGCACCACCTGGTCGGACTTGCGCGGGTCGACGCCCAGGTTGAAGGCCACGTCGACGGTTTCGTCGAACTTGGCCGAGGCGATGGTCTTCACCAGGCCCAGCACTTCGTCCAGGGGACGGGGCTGGCGGGGGTTGCCCACCTTCTCGCGCAGGGCGCGCAGTCGCTTGCCTACCTTTGCCATGCCATCAACCCTCCACGTCCAGGCCCATGCTGCGCGCCGTGCCGGCGATGCAGCGTACCGCGGCGTCGAGGCTCGCGGCGGTGAGATCCGCACCCTTGGACTTCGCGATCTCCTCCATCTGGGCGCGGGTCACCGTGCCGACCTTGACGGAGTTCGGCGTGGCGCTGCCCTTGGTGATGCCGACTGACTTCATCAGCAGCACCGACGCCGGCGGCGTCTTGGTGACGAAGGTGAAGCTCTTGTCGCTGAACGCGGTGATCACCACCGGGATCGGCAGGCCGGGCTCGAGGTTGGCCGTGCGGGCGTTGAACGCCTTGCAGAATTCCATGATGTTCAAGCCACGCTGGCCGAGGGCAGGGCCCACCGGCGGGCTGGGGTTGGCCTGGCCGGCCTTCACCTGCAGCTTGATGTATGCGTCGATCTTCTTTGCCAATTGAGGTCTCCTCGGGTGCAAACGCCTCGCGGCTCCCCGTGTTTCCGCGCGGACACCGCTGCCCGCGCCGTTGCGTCACCGCGCCGGGCCGAGGCCCGACGCGAGGCGTCATTCCTTGCTGACCTGTCCGAACTCGAGTTCGACCGGCGTCGAGCGGCCGAAAATCGACACCGCCACGCGCAGGCGGCTCTTCTCGTAGTTCACTTCTTCGACCACGCCGTTGAAGTCCGTGAAGGGGCCGTCGATGACGCGCACCACCTCGCCCACCTCGAACAGCACCTTGGGCCGCGGCTTCTCCACGCCCTCCTGGATGCGATCCAGGATGGCCTGCGCCTCGCGCGCCGAGATCGGCGCCGGCTTGTCGCTGCTGCCGCCGATGAAGCCCATGACCTTCGGGCAGTCCTTCACCAGGTGCCAGGAGTCGTTGTCCATCTCCATCTCCACCAGCACGTAGCCGGGGAAGAACTTGCGGTCGCTCTTGCGCTTCTGGCCGTCCTTCATTTCCACGACCTCTTCGGTCGGGACGAGGATCTGGCCGAACTTGTCCGCCATGTTATGGCGCTTGACGCGATCCTCGAGCGAACGCTTCACCTGGTTCTCGAAACCGGAGTAGGCGTGCACCACGTACCAATGCATAGCCATGCGCGTTAGGCCCCGTGTCCAATCACTGACTGCATCACCCATCCGAGACCAAGGTCCAGCACCCACAGCAGGAAAGCGAAGACCACGACCACGATCATGACCACGAGCGTGGTCTGCACCGTCTCCTGCCGGGTCGGCCACACCACCTTGCGCACTTCGATCTGCGCGTCTCGCACGAAGCCGATGGCCTGCCGCCCCTTGTCGGTCTGGGACGCGATGCCGAGCGCGAGGGCCACGTCGAGCAGTATGCCGCCGACCCGCGCCAGTCGCGGCGCCTCCGCGTAATACTGGAACGCGACCACGCCACCCAGCAGCAGCAGGACGGCAATCGCCAGCTTGACCGTGTCAAGCGAGTTGTTCGGTTCGACTGTGGCTTTGGTGTTCATACGTGCAAAGACGCGGGCCCCGCCTGGGCGGCGCGGCTGGCTGGCGCGGACGGCGTCCGTCGCACCCTGCCATCCGCCAGCGCTGTCTTCATGTGCCCCGCCCCGCTCGTTCGCGCTTCGTCTAGATGGCAGGCCAGGAGGGAATCGAACCCCCAACCTGCGGTTTTGGAGACCGCTGCTCTGCCAATTGAGCTACTGGCCTAGACTCGCAAAAAAAACTCGGCCCGCGCGGCTCGCGCCGCGCGGGCCACAATCACTCGATGATCTTCGCGACGACGCCGGCGCCGACGGTACGACCACCCTCGCGGATGGCGAAGCGCAGGCCGTCTTCCATCGCGATCGGGTTGATCAGCTTCACCGTCACCTTCACGTTGTCGCCAGGCATCACCATCTCCACACCTTCCGGCAACGACACCGCGCCCGTCACGTCCGTCGTGCGGAAGTAGAACTGCGGGCGGTAGTTGCTGAAGAACGGCGTGTGGCGACCACCCTCTTCCTTCGACAGCACGTATACCTCCGCCTCGAAGTGCGTGTGCGGGTTCACAGAGCCCGGCTTGCACAGCACCTGACCGCGCTCAACGTCCTCGCGCTTCGTGCCGCGCAACAGGACGCCAACGTTGTCCCCCGCCTGACCTTCGTCCAGCAGCTTGCGGAACATCTCCACGCCCGTGCACGTCGTCTTCGTCGTCGGACGGATCCCCACGATCTCCACTTCGTCGCCAACCACGACCTTGCCGCGCTCGATGCGGCCCGTCACCACCGTGCCGCGGCCCGAGATCGAGAACACGTCTTCAATCGGCAGCAGGAACGGCTTGTCTACCGGGCGCTCCGGGATCGGGATGTAGTCGTCCAGCGCCTGCACCAGCTTCTCGATGGCCTGCGTCCCGATCTCGCTCGCGTCGCCCTCGACCGCCTTCAGCGCCGAGCCGATGATCACAGGCGTGTCGTCGCCGGGGAACTGGTACGAATCCAGGAGCTCACGAACCTCGAGTTCCACCAGCTCCAGCAGCTCCTTGTCGTCGACCATGTCCGCCTTGTTCAGGAATACCACGATCTTCGGCACGCCCACCTGCCGAGCCAGCAGGATGTGCTCGCGCGTCTGCGGCATCGGACCGTCTGCCGCGCTGCACACCAGGATCGCTCCGTCCATCTGCGCCGCGCCCGTGATCATGTTCTTCACGTAGTCCGCGTGCCCGGGGCAATCGACGTGCGCGTAGTGACGCGTCGCGCTCTCGTACTCCACGTGCGCCGTCGCGATCGTGATACCGCGCTCCCGCTCTTCCGGCGCGTTGTCAATCTGGTCGTACGCCCGTACTTCGCCACCGAACTTCTTCGCCGAAACCATCGTCAGCGCCGCCGTCAGCGTCGTCTTACCGTGATCCACATGACCAATCGTCCCCACATTCACATGCGGTTTCGTTCGCGCAAATTTTTCCTTGGACATGGCTTAACTCACCTCAACAAATCACGTGCGTCCGACTGGCGATGACGCGGCCAGCGCGGGGTTAGGTGGAGCCCATAACCGGATTTGAACCGGTGACCTCTTCCTTACCAAGGAAGTGCTCTACCGACTGAGCTATATGGGCCCTGAAACTCTGACGCGGCGGGGGCAGGAGCGGGCTGGTTGCCCCGTGCTCGGCCTGGACCGGTCCGCGTTCTCTCAGCTCTGGAGCGGGTGATGGGAATCGAACCCACATCATCAGCTTGGAAGGCTGAGGTTCTACCATTGAACTACACCCGCCGTATTCGGGCACCCGGTGCATGCCCCAAGCACGGCTGCATGGTGGAGGGGGTAGGATTCGAACCTACGTAGGCAGAGCCGGCAGATTTACAGTCTGCTCCCGTTGACCGCTTGGGTACCCCTCCAAAACGGTAGCCGGCAATTCTCGAAATTTTCGCCCGCGCTGTCAACGCTAAATTTGCGTCGGGACACCCTGAAGGGGATTCGAGGTGGCCCTATCGCCCGCATACCAGGGTCATACGACCACCCCGGCGCCTGAAGGCCGGGAGGAGATAGGTGCATCGAAGCGGGCTGGCGCCCCACCGCGGCGCGAGGCACGCCGCGGGTGGCTCTCTGCCTCAGGCCGGCTTGGCGGGGCGGGCGGCCTTCTTCTTCGCGGCCGGGCGGGCCTTCTTCTTGGCGACCGCCTTGCTGGCGGGCTTGGCCTTGGCGGCCGGTTTGGCCGCAGGCGGCTTCGGCGCGGCCGGCGCGCGGGCCGCGCCCGCCGCCGCCCCACGGCGCGGTGGGCCACCACGCCTGGCCGGGGCGTTGGCCAGCAGGGTCTGGCAGGCCTCCAGGTCCAGGCTGCCGGGCTCGACGTCCTTCGGCACCCGGGCATTGCGCGTGCCGTCGGTGACATAGGGACCGAAACGGCCGTTCAGCACCTTGATGCCGACGTCCTCGAAAATCCGGATGGTCTTGGCCGCATCGGCAATCTTCTTGGCCTCGACCAGCTCGACCGCGCGGTCCAGGCCGATGGTATAGGGGTCGTCCTCCTTGCCGAGCGCCACGAACTTGTCCGCGTAACGCACGTAGGGCCCGAAACGGCCGATGTTCACCACCAGCGGGACCCCGTCCGGCGAGTTGCCGAGCTCGCGCGGCAGCTTGGTCAGTTCCATGGCCTCGTCGAGCGTGATGCTGTCCATGCGCTGGCCGGCCTTGAGGCCGTAGAACTGCGGTTTCTCCTCGTCCTCGGTCGAACCGATGATGACGTAGGGCCCGTAGCGTCCCATGCGCACCGACACCGGCTTGCCGCTCTTCGGGTCTACGCCCAGTTCGCGGGCCTGGTTCGCCTCCTGGCGGGAGACGTTCTCTTCCTTGTCCTTGACCTTGGCCGCGAAGGGCTCCCAGAAATCGCGCAGCAGGGGGATCCAGTCACGCTCACCGCGCGAAACGGCATCGAGATCATCCTCCAGGCGCGCGGTGAACTCGTAGTCCACGTAGCTGGCGAAATGGTTGGTCAGGAAGGAATTGACGATGCGGCCGATGTCGGTCGGCTGAAAGCGCTTCTTGTCCAGGCTGACATATTCCCGCTGCAACAGCGTGGAAATAATCGAGGCGTAGGTCGACGGCCGGCCGATGCCGTACTCCTCGAGCGTCTTGACCAGGCTCGCCTCGGTATAGCGTGGCGGCGGCTCGGTGAAGTGCTGCTCGGAGCGAATCTGTTCGAGCGCAATCTTCTGCCCGACTTCGAGCGGTGGCAGGGTCCTGTCCTCGGGCTCGGCGTCGTCGGAGCCTTCGAGGTAGACGCTCATGAAGCCGGGTTCGGTGACGGTGGAGCCCGTGGCGCGAAACACGCCGCTGTTGCCCGCCCCGAGGTCGGCCGCGACGGTGTCGATGGTCGCCGGAATCATCTGGCAGGCGACCGCGCGCTTCCAGACCAGGTCGTAGAGCTTGAACTGATCGTCGGACAGGTACTTACGGATCTCGCTCGGCACGCGGAAGCACGACGTCGGCCGAATCGCCTCGTGGGCTTCCTGGGCGTTCTTGGAACTGGTCTTGAACACCCGCGCGGCCTTCGGCACCTGGTCGCGGCCGAAACGCGTGGAGATGAACTGCCGCAGTTCGTCCAGCGCCTCCTGGGCGAGGTTCAAGGAATCGGTACGCATGTAGGTGATGAGGCCCACCGTGCCGGACCCGACGTCGATGCCTTCATACAGCTGCTGGGCGACACGCATCGCGCGCTGCGCGGTGAAGCCGAGCTTGCGCACCGCCTCCTGCTGCAAGGTCGAGGTGATGAAGGGCGGCGCGGGATTGCGTTTGCGCTGCTTCTTCTCGATGTTCGCGACCACCAGGTGGCCACCGGCGGCGGCGCTCAGGCGCTCCCGCGCGGCGGTCGCGTCACCCTCCGTGGTGATGGTGAATTGCTTGACCTTCTCGCCGCCGAGCTCGGAGAGCCGCGCGACGAAGGGCGTCTTGGCCGCCACCAGGTCGGCCTCGATGGTCCAGTACTCGCGCGCCTCGAATTTCTCGATCTCCGCCTCGCGCTCGCAGATCAGTCGCAGGGCCGGGCTCTGCACCCGGCCGGCCGACAGGCCGCGCTTGATTTTCTTCCACAGCAGCGGCGAGAGATTGAAGCCGACCAGGTAGTCCAGCGCGCGCCGCGCCTGCTGGGCGTTGACGAGATCCATCGACACCTTGCGCGGCGTCTGGATGGCTTCCTTGATCGCCCGCTCGGTGATCTCGTGGAACACCACGCGATAGACGTCCTTGCCGGCCAGCATGTCGCGGTCGCGCAGCAGTTCGACGAGGTGCCAGGAAATCGCCTCCCCTTCGCGATCCAAGTCAGTCGCGAGGTAGAGCGTGTCGGCCTTCTTCATGGCCTTGGCGATGGCGTCGACGTACTTGGAGTTGCGTTCGATCACCTCGTACTTCATGCGGAAGTCGTGCTCGGTGTCGACCGCGCCCTCCTTCGGCAGCAGGTCGCGCACGTGACCATAGGACGCCAGGACTTCGAAATCCTGCCCCAGGTACTTCTTGATGGTGCTGGCCTTGGCCGGCGATTCGACGATTACTAGGTTGCTTGCCATACGTGACGCATAGGCGCTCGCACGGCATCGGCGCGGCCGCGAGGCCGGCCCACCGCGCGGGCGGGGATTAATGCAGGTTGCGGTTCAGATCGTCCATCACCATGTCTTCCATCCACACGAAGGCCTGTTCCTGGCCCGGCTGATTGAACAGCACCATGAGGATGATCCACTTCAGCTGGCTGATGTCGAGCTCGTCGTTTTCGAGCGCGAGCACGCGGTCGATGACCAGTTCGCGCGATATGCCGTCCAGGACGCCCGCCTGTTCGAGGAAGTAGATGAACCCGCGACACTCCGCGTCGAGCTTGCGTTCCTCGTCGAAAGTGAACACGCGCGTGGAGGTGCAGGCCGCGACCGGCAGGCCGTCGCTGTCGGCGCGGTTGGCCGCCAGTTCCTGCAGCCAGTCGAAGGCCTTGGTGACCTGGCCGGCGTCGAAGCCGGCGTCGCGCAGTTCGGACTTCAGGCGGTCGCGATCGGCTTCCAGTTCAAGGTCATCCTCGACGAAATGCTCGAAGAGATAGATGAGGATGTCGATGACTGTCTGCTTCATTGACCACTGGATCCCAGTTCGAACCTGCGAACGTCCACACAACGGAATGCTGGAACGGGAGGTAAGCCGCGTAGACGGTTCGGCGATGCGCGCGACGCATGCCCGCCGGTCGGGAACTAACGGATCCGCAGATAGCTACCGGTGCCCTGCACCTGGATGATCCCCGCGAGTTCGAGCTTCAACAGCATGGATGAAACCTCCTGGACCGTCAATCCGCTGCGCTGCACGACTTCCTCGGATGTGAACGCGTCCCAGCCGCAGGCCGTCAACAGGCGGCGCTCGCGCGCATCGCTCGGGCGACTCGCCTCGGCGGCCTCGCCAACGCGCGGCGTGCGACCACCAAGCGGCTGAAGTGCGGGAAGTTCCTCCCCGATGTCCGCGATCGACTCGACCAGCTTCGCGCCCTGCTTGATGAGCGCATGACAGCCCTGGCTCAGGGGATTGTGGATCGAACCCGGCACCGCGAACACTTCGCGTCCCTGTTCGAGCGCATGCAGCGCGGTGGACAGTGAGCCGCTGCGCAATGCCGCCTCCACCACCAGGGTGCCGAGCGCAAGGCCGCTGACGATGCGATTGCGGCGCGGAAAGTGCGCCGGCAGCGGCGTGGTGCCGAAGGGAAACTCGGAGACGAGCGCGCCCGCGCCACGAATCTCTTCCGCGAGCGCGCGGTGCGCGCTGGGGTAGACGCGATCGATGGCGCAGCCCAGCACAGCCACGGTGTGGCCGCCGCCTGCCAGCGCGCCGCGATGCGCCGCGCCGTCGATGCCGCGGGCCAGCCCGCTGGTCACAGTCACACCTGCGACCGCGAGGTCGCGGGCGAACTCGAGCGCGATGTCACGGCCGCGGGGCGTCGCCTGGCGGCTGCCGACCACCGCGATCTGCGGGCTCGCGAGCGCGGACGAGTCACCGTCGACGAACAGCAGCACCGGCGGCGCCGCGATGGCCCGCAGCAGCGGTGGATAGCCGGCGCGCCCGATCATCAGTACGCCGCGCCCGGGCGCGGCCAGCCATTCGAGCGCCTGGTCGGCCGCCGCCCAATCGGGCGCCGCGCCGCGGGCCGCGCTGGCGTTCAGGACGATGTCGAGACGATCGGGAGAGAGAGATTCTTCAAAGGCCGCGACGGCCCACGGCAAGGCGCGGGGAGCGCGGTAAAGCGCGGCGTGAAGCGCGAGGATCCTGCGCAGCATGACGATGTCCAGTCCGTTGTACACCGGCGGTCATCATAGCCATGCCACCGGCCGTTTGGCACGGCCGGCACCGGGCGGGGGGCGTCAGTCGGGGTTGCGCACGCTGTCCAGCACGTACACTGGCCGTTCGAGCCGCATCACGAGCCCGTAGCTCACGCCATCGAAAGCGCGGAACACCATCAGTTCGCCCGCGCGCTCCTCCGGCAGCTGCACGGTGACAGCGTTGCTGCCTCTGACCGGCGTGCCGACGAAGTCGCGCGCGTCGCGATCGATTTGACGCAAGTCGTTGACCACGCTGGCCCACAGCCGCCCCGGACCGGTTGGCGCCTCGCGTTCCAGCCGCTGCCTCTCGGCCTCGGCATTCTGGTAGGCGACATCGCCGCCCACCGCGTCGCGCACCACCTTGCCACGCTGGTAGATGGCCAGCACGTGGCCAGGCTCGAGACCGTCGTTGAGACCACGGTTCAGCACCACCACCTGGTGCTGACTGATCTGCGCGATGCCGCCCATGGCCGAGATGATCTTCGCGTCGACCGGCGCGGTCGGGGCATGGGGATAGAACTCCTGCATGGTGTCTTCGGTCTGTGGCAGGAGGCGGTCGCCGTTCATCACTTCCTTGCTGGAATTGACGATCTGCACCGTAGCCGGATCGCCGAACTTCTCCACCAGGGCATCGGCCACGTGTTCGGCCTCGTAGCCGAGGATGGTGTTGGTGTCCGGGTCGCGATACAGGCCGCCGCGGCGATAGATGGAGAACTTGGCGGTGGTGGGGGCGCCGAGATTACGCACGTAGACGCGGAATCCGGCACCATAGGTCAAGTGCTCGTCCTGCGAGCCGACCACGTAGGCGGCAGCGTCGAGTTCAGCTTCAGACACCACGCGCGGACGGCTCAGGAAGGGCGCCACGGCGTCGAGCGGAATGGCGTGCACGTGTTCGGCGTGAGCCACGCTGCGGATCGAGGGCGACAGCTTGATGTTGCGGTCGACCACCTTGAGCTGGGGCCTGCCGTCTACGTAGACCAGGGTCAGGACGTCACCGGGGTAGATCCAGTGCGGATCGGCAATCTGCGGATTGGCGTGCCAGATCGATGGCCACTGCCAGGGATGGGTCAGGAAGCGGCCCGAGATATCCCACAGCGTGTCGCCCTTGACGACGGTGTAGGTCGCAGGCCTATCGGCGCGTAGCTGCACCTCGTCGGCGGCTGCGAGGGCGCAGACCAGCAGCGCGGCGAGAAAAACGGAAAATTTCCCCGACATGTCAAAGCTCTTACATGACGTCCTTAATGTAGTTTAGCAGAACAAGGCAGAAATGAAATACTCCAGAAGGCCTCTTCCGGGACTCGTCCGGGATGCAATTCTCGTTGAGTAATCAGTGCCTTAGAGATATCCTCGCGGCAATAGCGACGTTTTCCGGTGACGGCATGGCCCTGCGGCAGATCCTCCATCATCCCGACCCGCGGCTCAGGTTGAAGGCCGAGCCCGTGCGCGTGTTCGACGCAGCGCTCGTGACGCTGGTGGAGGACATGTTCGAGACCATGTACGCGGCGCCCGGCATCGGCCTCGCCGCGACCCAGATCGATGTGCAGCAGCGCGTGATCGTCATCGATGTGTCGAGCGACAAGCAGGCGCCGATGTGCTTGGTCAACCCGGAGATCATCGAACGGCGTGGCGAGGAAGAAATGGAGGAAGGCTGCCTGTCCGTGCCCGGCATCTTCGAGGCCGTCAGCCGCGCCGACTGGGTTCGCGTCGCGGCCCTCGACGCCAAGGGCCAGCCCTTCGAAGTCGAGACCGACGGTCTGCTGGCGGTGTGCATCCAGCACGAGATGGATCACCTCGAGGGCAAGCTCTTCGTCGACTACTTGTCGCAGTTGAAGCAGACCCGCATCCGCAAGAAGCTCATCAAGGAGCAGCAGCGCCTGGCGAGCTGAACGCCGAGCCAGTTGCCCGGCGCGCCGCGAGCAGGCCCGGCGGCGCGTCTTCCCTGCATGCATTACAGTAATCGAGCCCCATGACCCCTCGCGTACGCACCGTGTTCGCAGGCACGCCGGATTTCGCCGTGCCCAGTCTCAAAACCCTGCTCGAGCGCCCGGAGCTCGAAGTGGTGGCGGTTTACACCCAGCCGGATCGGCCGGCCGGCCGCGGCCGGCAGCTGCAGGCGAGCCCGGTAAAGCGCGTCGCGGTGGCGGCCGGTGTCCCGGTGGAGCAGCCCGAGCGCGTCACCCCGGCGGAAGCCCAGGCGGTATTCGCCGCCTACGCTCCGGCCTTGCTGGTGGTGGCCGCCTACGGCTTGATGCTGCCGGCAGCCTTTATCGATCCGCCGATCACGGCGCTCAACGTGCATGCTTCGCTGCTGCCCCGCTGGCGCGGCGCGGCGCCGATACAGCGCGCGATCATGGCGGGCGACAGGCGAAGCGGCATCTCGATCATGCGCGTGGTGCAGAAGCTGGACGCAGGCCCGGTGTGGCTGACGCGCGAGTGCCCCATCGACGCGACCACCACCGGCGGTGAACTGCACGACACACTCGCCACGCTCGGCGCGCTGGCGCTGGACGAGGCCATCGCGCGCTTCCTGGCCGGCGATATCACGGAAGTCGCGCAGGACGAGGCCGGCGTCACCTACGCCTCCAAGCTCGATCCCGCGGACCGCGTCATCGATTGGCAGCGCGGCGTGCGTGACATCGATTGCCAGGTGCGCGCCTTGGCGCCCGCGCCCGGCGCGCAGACCCGCCTGGGCGGTCTTGAGGTCAAGGTGCTGGCCGGCCAGCCGCGCGCCGACGGCCGAAGTGGCCCCGCCGGCACGCTGCTCGGTCATGACGACGACGGCATCCTGGTGGCCACGGCGGACGGCTGCTATGCCATCACCGAACTGCAGCCCGCCGGCAAGCAGCGCATGAGCGCGCGCGCCTTTCGGCACGGCTATGGTCAGCACCTGTGAGTGACGGCGCCGCGGCTCGCGTGGTGGGCGCGCGCATCGTCGCCGCGGTGGTCGACGAAGGGCGGTCGCTCGCCGAGGCGGCGCCCCGCGCGCTCCGCGAGCTGCCGGCGGAGCGCGATCGCGCCTTCGCCCAGGCCTGCGCCTATGGTGTGCTGCGGCACTACCACGCCCTGCACGCGCGCCTCGCGGCCCTGATGCCGAAGCCGCTGCGCCGCAAGGACGCCGATGTCGAGGCCCTGTTATTGGTCGGCCTCTACCAGCTCGATCATCTCGCCACGGCGCCCCACGGCGCGGTGTCCGCCACGGTCGAAGGCGCGCGCATGCTCGGCAAACCGTGGGCGAGCCGGCTCGTGAACGGTGTGCTGCGCAATGCCCAGCGCCGCCCCGCGGCGCCGCCCGCGCCGGCGGCGAGCGAGTTCCCTAGCTGGCTGGTCGAACGGCTGCGCAACGACTGGCCCGACGCGCTGGAATCGCTGCTCGCGGCGAGCAACGCGCATGCCCCACTGACCCTGCGCGTCAACCGGCTGCGCGGCACGCGCGAAGACTACGCGCAAGCCCTCGCGGCGGCTGGCATCGAGGCGCAACCGGGTCGTCATGCCCACGCCGCGTTGCGGCTCGCCACCGGCGTGGCGGTGCAGGCGCTGCCCGGTTTCGACAGCGGGCGAGTCTCGGTGCAGGACGAGGCGGCGCAGCTCGCGGCGGAGATCCTCGCGCCGCAGGCGGGCGAGCGGGTGCTGGATGCGTGCGCTGCCCCGGGCGGCAAGACCGCGCAGCTGCTCGAAATAGCCGGGCCGGACCTGGATCTCACCGCCCTGGACCAGGCCGGGCCGCGGCTCGCGCGCGTGCACGAGAACCTCGCGCGGCTCGGCCTCGCCTGCACGGTGCGCGAGGCCGATGCCGGCGCGCCCGAGCAGTGGTGGGACGGACGCCCTTTCGACGCCATCCTGCTCGACGCCCCCTGCACCGCGCTCGGCGTGATGCGCCGCCACCCCGACATCCGCCTGCGCCGGATGCCCGCGGACGTGGACGCCGCCAGCGCGGCGCAGTCACGCCTGCTCGCGGCGCTGTGGCCGCTGCTCGCCCCGGGCGGACGCTTGCTCTACGTCACCTGCTCGGTGCTGCGCGCGGAGAACGACGACGTGGTGGCGGCCTTCCTGGCCACCACACCCACGGCGCGCGTGCAGCCCGTCACGGGCGACTTCGGCCGCGCCACGCTGCACGGCCGGCAGCTGCTGCCTGGCGACGACGACATGGATGGCTTCTACTATTGCCTCATCAATAAGCCGCCCGCCGCCTGATGCCAGCCCACGCCCGCCGCCTCCTTCTCCTGGCTCAGCTGGTTCTGCTGGCGCTGTGGCTCCCGTTGCTGTGGGCCAGTGACATCGAGATCGAATCGGCCTCGGAACACGTCACCCACGAAATGCTGATGGTCGACGCCGATTCGCGCATCGAGTTCAGCGAGGACGCGATCAAGGCGATGAACAGCGGCGTGCCGATCACCATCGAGTTCGACCTGCGCATCGCGCGGCCGCGCAAGCTGTTGTGGGACACCGAGGTGCTGACCGCGCACCGTGACTTCACCATCGAACGCCACGCGCTGAGCGATCAGTTCGTGCTCTCCGACCGCGCCACCGGTGAACGGCGCATCCACGGCGAACTCGGCCTCGCGATCCAGGACCTCGCGCGCATCCGCGACCTGCCCATCGCCGAGGCCAGCCAGCTCGCCGGTGAAGACGTCGAGATCTCGCTGCGCCTGCGCCTCGCGATCCGCTCGCTGCCAGGACCGCTGATCCCGATCGCCTTCATCTCGCCGGGCTGGCACATGTCCAGCGGATGGTACCGATGGCGGACGCAGTTGTAAGGCGGCGGCGCGCGGTGATGCTGGGCGCGGTGGGGCTGCTGACCCTGTCGCTGCTCGGCTCGTTGGTGCTGATGAGCGCCGCGATGCAGAACTCCGATCGCTTCGGCGCGCTGTACTCGGTGCTGCTCTTGTCCAACACCGCGGGCCTCCTGGCCTTCGTCTGGCTGATCGGCATCAACGTGCGGCGCCTCCTGCGCCAGATCCGCGCGCGCGAACCCGGCGCGCGGCTCACGCTCCGCATGCTGGTGATCTTCGTCGCACTGGCGGTGCTGCCGGTGACGGTGCTCTACACCTTCTCCCTCGATTTCTTGAAACGCGGCATCGACAGCTGGTTCGACGTGCGGGTCGGCGATGCGCTGCAGAGCTCGTTGGAGCTGAGTCGCGAGGCGCTCGATCTGCGCATGCGCGAACTGCTGTCGCAGACCGAGAGCATGGCCGAGGAGATCACCCAGGGCGCGCCGCCCGAGCGCACCACGCTGAACCTGGACGCGCTGCGCGATCCCGGCAGCATCGTCAGCGCGAGCGCCTGGACGCCGGGTCCGTCGGTGCTGGACGCGATGCGCGCGCGGAGCGGCGCCGATGAGCTCACGCTGTTGAGCGCCGACGGCGAACCGCTCGCGACCAGCAGCCGCATCAGCGATCTCATTCCGCACCTCCCGGCAGAGTCGCTGCTGGTGCAGCTGCGCCAGGGGCGCAGCTACATCGGCCTCGATCCGCTGCGCGATGGCTCGCTCTTCGTACGCGTGGCAGTGAGCGTCAACGTCGCGCCGGGTACCGGTGCCAAGCGCGTGCTGCACGCCCTCTACCCCATCGCGCCGCGCATCAACCGACTCGCCGGCTCGGTGGAGAACGCCTACGCCAAGTACCACGAGCTCGACTACCTGCGCGAGAAACTGAAGCTGTCCTTCGCCATGACCTTGACCATGGTGCTCCTGTTCAGCATCGTCACCGCGGTGTGGGCGGCGTTCTACTCGGCGCGGCGCCTGGCGGCGCCGATTCGCGATCTCGCGATCGGCACGGCGGCGGTGGCGGCCGGCGACTACACCACCAGCCTGCCGGTGCAGAGCAACGACGAAATGGGCTTCCTGGTCAGCTCGTTCAACGACATGACGCGACGCATCGGCCGCGCGCGCGCCGAGACCGAGACCCAGCGCGAGTACCTGGACACCGTGCTGCGACAGCTTTCCTCCGGCGTCGTGGCGCTGGACGACGCGGCGCGCATCACCACCCTGAACGAATCCGCGCGGCGCATGCTGGAACTGGCCGACGAGGCGGCCCCGGGCCTCGGCTTCATCGAGACCTGCCGGCGCGACGATCACCTGCAGCCGCTGGCCGACACGCTCGAGCCGCTGCTCGCCGAACAGCGCTCCGAGTGGCAGGAGCAGATCACCATCTTCGCCTCCGACGGCCGCCGGGTGTTGATGTGCCGCGGCACGTCGCTGGCGCGTCACGACAGCGCCGCGCGCGGCTACGTCATCGTGTTCGAGAACATCACCGCCATCATCCAGGGACAGCGCGACGCGGCCTGGTCCGAAGTGGCGCGGCGCCTGGCCCACGAGATCAAGAACCCGCTCACGCCCATCCAGCTGGCCGCCGAGCGCCTGCGGCAGAAGTATCTGAAGAAGCTGGGCCCCGAAGACGGCGAGGCGCTGGAACGCCTGACCAGCACCATCGTGCAGCAGGTCGAGACCATGAAGGCCATCGTCAACACCTTCTCCGACTACGCGAAGTCACCCGTCATCACCCGCGCGGCGGTTGACATCAACGCGCTGATCGCGGGCGTGGTCGACCTGTTCCGCGGCGGCTATCCCGAGGCGCGGATCGAGACCCGGCTCACCGCCGACCTCCCACCGCTGTCCGGCGACCCGGTGCGCCTGCGCCAGGTGCTGAACAACCTGGTCAAGAACGCCTTCGAGGCGTCGCCGGAGCCGGCGAATGCGCATATCATCGTGTCGACCTCGATCACGCAGTACGCGCAGGCGGATCACGTGGAGATCCGCATCGAGGACCGCGGCGAAGGCCTGCCCGAACCATTGCTGTCGAACATCTTCGAGCCCTACGTCACGAGCAAGGCCAAGGGAACGGGCCTCGGTCTCGCCATCGTCAAGAAGATCGTCGAGGAGCACAACGGCGTCGTCACGCTGCGCAACAACCCGGAGGTCGGCGCCGTCGCCATCATCCGTCTGCCGCTCGACAAGGAGCAGGCACAGAACGAAGAAGCATTGCTGAAGGATGCCGTATGAGTACCGCCCATATTCTGGTCGTCGACGACGAGCCCGACATTCGCGGGCTGCTCAAGGAAATCCTCGAGGACGAGGGTTTCGAGGTCACCATCGCGGAGAACGCCGAGCGCGCGCGCGAGGCGCGCCGTCAGCGCCGCCCCGATCTGATCCTGCTCGACATCTGGATGCCGGACACCGACGGCATCACGCTGCTGAAGGAATGGTCCGACGGCAGCACGGTGGACACACCGGTGATCATGATGTCCGGCCACGGCACGGTGGAGACCGCGGTCGAGGCCACGCGGCTCGGCGCGTACGACTTCATCGAGAAGCCGTTGTCGATCGCCAAGATTCTCGTCACGGTGCAACGCGCGCTGGAGAACGCGAGCCTGGTGTCGGAGAACATCGGGCTCAGGCAGCGCAGCCAGTCGTCCCAGGAGCCCATCGGCTCCAGTCCCGAGATGGAGAAGCTCAGGGCCGACGCGCGACGCATCGCCGATCACAAGACCAGCGTCTTCATCAGCGGTGAATCGGGTGTGGGCAAGGAGACCATCGCGCGCTTCATCCACGGCCAGGGCAGCCGCGCGGGCAATCGTTTCATCAACGTCAGCGTGGCCGGCCTCGCGCGCGAGAATCCCGACGCGGAACTGTTCGGCGTGGAGGATGGCGGCAAGCTGAGCTTCGGTTCGCTGGAACTCGCCAACGGCGGCACGCTGTTCCTGAAGGACATCGCCGACATGGACATGAGCACCCAGGCGCGGCTCCTGAGCGCGCTGGAGAACCAGTCCTTCCTCCGGGTCGGCGGCCGCGAGCCGGTGAGCATCGACGTGCGCATCATCGCGAGTACGCGCCGCAACCTGGCCGAGATGGTCGCTGCCGGCAGGTTCCGCGAGGATCTCTACTACCGCTTGAACGTGCTGCCCTTGAGCGTGCCGCCGCTGCGCGAGCGGCGCGGCGACATCGACGAACTGGTCGATCACTTCCTCGCCTACTTCGAATCGCGCGAGGGCCTGCCGCGGCGCGCCTTGTCGAACGCCGTGCGCCACCGGCTGCAGGACTACGACTGGCCTGGCAACGTGCGCGAACTGAAGAACTTCATCCAGCGCCTGCTGATCCTCGGCGGCACCGGGCAGGTGGAAGTGGCGGAGGTGAACAGCATGCTGGGCCTGAATCCCGAGGTCAGCGCCGAGCCCGTGATGCCGGGCTTCGACCTGCCGCTGCGCGAGGCGCGCGAGCAGTTCGAGCGCGCGTATCTCGAGTACCAGCTGCGAGTCTTCAACGGCAGCGTGAGCCGCGTCTCGGAGCAGGTCGGCATCGAGCGCACCCACCTCTATCGCAAGCTGCGCAGCCTCGGCCTCGAGCCCAAGCGCATCAAGGAAGAAGGCCGCGAATGAGCGGCGCGCGATGAAGCCGGCGGTCGAGCGGCTGGAAGCGCTGCTCGCGAGCCAGGGAGAGAGCGCGCTCTTGCGCTTCGGTCTGGGCAACGCGCTCATGGACGAGGCTCCCGCCGCCGCGGCCGAGCATCTGCGTCGCGCGGTGGCGCTCGACCCGACCTATTCCGCCGCCTGGAAACTGCTCGGCCGCGCGCTCGCCGCGAGTGGCGCCGACGAGCAGGCGAAAGAAGCCTATGCGCAGGGCATCAGCGTCGCCGAGCAGCGCGGCGATGTGCAGGCCGCGAAGGAGATGCGCGTGTTCCTGAAGCGACTCGAACGCGGCTGAGGGCGTCTCAGGCGCCGTTCAGGCGCAGCGCGCCGCTGAGCTCGCTCACCCGCGCGAAGCCGTGACGGTCGAGGTAGTCGAG
This sequence comes from Gammaproteobacteria bacterium, assembly GCA_050186725.1. Taxonomy (GTDB): domain Bacteria; phylum Pseudomonadota; class Gammaproteobacteria; genus JADJYF01. Next base: position 44,976 of record JBFWYG010000013.1, read on the forward strand.
AATGCCGGCATTGATGGCGGCGAGGAGCAGCGGGTCGTAGAACAGCCCCGTGCCCACGCCCACGGCGGTCGCGCCAGCCAGCAGGAACTCGATGGCGTCGGCCGCCGAGGTCACGCCGCCCTGGCCGATGATCGGAATGCCGTGCGGACGCGCCACCTGCGCCACCTGGAAGGTACGAAACACCGCCACCGGCTTGATCGCGGGCCCCGACAGACCACCCTGGTTGTTGCCCAGCACCGGGCGACGTTGCTCGATGTCGATGGCCATGCCCATCAACGTGTTGATCACCGCGAAGCCGTCGGTGCCCGCCTCGATGCAGCGCCTGGCGTTGGCCGCGATGTCGGTCTGGTTGGGCGACAGCTTGGTGATGAGCGGCTTCCTGGTCGCGCGCCGGCAGGCCGCGACGACCCGCGCCGACATGTCCGGATCGTTGCCGAAGGTCACGCCGCCTTCCTTGACGTTGGGACAGGAGATGTTGATTTCGATGGCGTCGATGGGCGAGTCGTCGAAGATGCGCGTGACCTCTTCGTACTCCTCCACCGTCGAGCCCGAGACGTTGGCGATGAAGCGCGTCTCGCTGAAGTCGAGCGTGGGCAGGATGCTGTCGACCACCGCACGCGCGCCGGGATTCTGCAGGCCGATGGCGTTCAGCATGCCGCCGGGCGTCTCGTACACGCGATGCGCGGGATTGCCGAGACGCGGTGCGAGGGTGGTGCCCTTCAGGCACACGGCGCCGGCGTCCGCGTTGGCAAAGCCTTCGACCCGTGTGTACTCTTCGCCGAAACCCACGCAACCGGACAGCAGCACCAGCGGCGTCGCGAAGCGCATGCCGCAGAACTCGAGCGCGAGCCTGGGATCAGCCGTCATGACGCCCGCCGGTGCCAAGCGAACGCCCCGTCAACCGTGTTCAACATCATTCTCTACGAGCCGGAAATCCCGCCTAATAGCGGCAATATTATCAGGCTCTGCGCCAACAGCGGCGCGCGCCTGCACATGGTGGAACCGCTCGGCTTCTCGCTCGACGATCGCCAGCTGAAGCGCGCCGGACTCGACTACCACGAGTACGCGAGCCTGCGCTGCCACGCCTCGCTGGACGACTGTCTCGCCACACTCGGTGAGTCCGCGTTGTTCGCCTTCACCACGCGCGGCGGCGTGAGCCTCGCCGAGACCTCGTTTCCGGACGGCGCGAGCCTGCTGTTCGGCCCAGAGTCGCGCGGCCTGCCGCGGGAGGTGTTGGCGCGCCTGCCCGACGCGCGCCGCGTGCGCATTCCGATGGTGGCCGGCAGCCGCAGCCTGAATCTCTCCAACGCCGTGTCCATCGCGCTCTACGAAGCCTGGCGCCAGCACGGCTATGCGGGCGCCAGCGCCGATCACGCCTCCCGCGACTGACGCGCGCGCCAGGCGCGCGCGCGTTACGAACTGTGAAGATGAGAAATGCGCCCGCCACGCCGGTGGCGCGTGGGGGCTGCCAGCGTCTTAGTCTTCGCCGACTGGCCGCGAACGGCATGCATGTTGTCGTGGCGGCGACGGCCTCAGACAGACAGGAGACCTACCATGCGATTCGAAAGCCTTGCGACCCTGGCGGCGATAGGCCTGATCTCGACTTCACTCGACGCGAGCGCCGCTTCGGCGGTGGCTTTCGGTCCGGCGGCGTGGGGGGCGAGCGACGCGGTGCTCGGCGTCGCGGGCCATGTGATCGAGGACTTCGAAGACACCCAGCTCGCCAACGGTCTCGAGGTCCAGGTGCTGCCGCCGTCCTTGAGCGGCTACGGCCCGACCGCCACCCTGCCCTTCACTTTCGATCCGGGGGTCGACGACCAGACCTCGAACGCCTTCGTGGGCAGCGCCTGGGATGGCACCAGATCCCTGGTCAATCGGCCGTTCGTGCCGATCACGTCCTATGCGAACGACGGCGGCTGGAGTGACGTGCGCTTCCTCTTCGACGCCGGCGTGACCTCGCTCGGATTCAGCATCCAGCAGGCCGAGGCCAACATCGGCATCAGCCTCGACCTCGGCGGCGGCTTCACCTTCTTCCTCGATTCCAGCAGCCTGCTCGCGCCCGGCGGCGGCCGCGTTGGCTACCTGCGCATCGACGCCGCGCCGGGCGAGGTGATCTACGGCGTGCATCTCGACAACCAGGCGGGCAATCATGACGGCATAGCTTACGATCACCTGGCTTTCCAGCCGGCGCCGGTGCCGCTGCCGGCGGGGGCATGGCTGCTGGGACCCGCCTTGGTGACCTTGGCCGTGCGTGGACGGCGTCGCGCCTGAAGCAGGCGCGGTGACGCGCGTCAGCCGACCATCCCGGGTCGGCGTCAGCGTGCGCGAGGGGGTTCAGCGCGCGCGCATGAAGCCCGCCGGGCCGGGTACGGGCAGGACCTCTCGCCCGAAGGCGGCGTTGGCGAGCGCCGCCATCGCGGGATAGCTCATCAACAGGCCAGCGACGCCGATCAGCCAACCGGCGCTCCACGACACCGTGGTCCACGGCGCCTGCGCCTGTTCGGCCGGCATCTGCAGGTTGAGCGCGGCGAGCAGCGCGACGGCCAGGGTGAACATCGTCATGGCGAGAAACAGCAGCGCACTCTGCGCGGCCATGATGGGAATGTGCGCGAACAGCACGAGCCCGAGAAAGGCGAACACCCAGCCGTTCATCATGAGCGTCAGCGGCGCGGCCGGCGCGCCGCCGACAGACGCGACGAACACCGCCGTGGTGCAGGCGGGCGCGGCCCAGAACAGGATGCCGAACACGAGATTCATGCTGCCGCCCACCGAGTCGCCGCGGCGCAGCGCCACGAGGCCGGTGATGACCTGCACCAGCGCGACCGCCAGCAGCCATACCACCAGCATCGGCTGATCGGCCGGGCCGGCGCGGCCGGTCAACGCGGCCCACACCGCGGTGGTGCCGGCGCCGAGCGAGAACAGCGCGGCGGGCGAGGCGTCCGCCCAGGGTGAGGCGGCGATGGTCGGAGCGGACATGGCGGTTCCTCGGGATCAGCAACGACGCGCCGCGCGGCACGCCGCAACGATGGTCCATTCGACCTTCATCGCGCGCCGGGAAGTCCAACGTCGTCGCCTTCCCCCGCCGAGGCCCGGCGAGTATGGGCGGGCCCGCGCGAACGCGTCAATCCGGCGCGCGGTCGCTCAGGCGCCGGTCTCCGCGGTCGGGTCGCGCGCCAGCAGGCGCCGCACCGCGTCGGTGGGCGTGGTCTCGCCATTCAATACGCGGGTGACCTCGGTCACGATGGGCATCTCCACGCCGCTCCGGCGCGCGAGCGTGGCGATCGCGCGCGCGGTCGCCACGCCCTCGACCAGCGCCCCCACCTCCGCCTGCGCCGCGCTCACCGAACCGCTGGCCGCGAGGGCCTTGCCGAAGCGACGGTTGCGCGACTGGTCGTCGGTGCAGGTCAGCACGAGATCTCCCATCCCCGAGAGCCCCATGAAGGTTTCCCTGCGACCGCCGCGCGCCATGCCGAAGCGCGCGATTTCCGCCAGTCCACGCGTGATGAGCGCGGCGCGCGTATTGGCGCCGAGCCCCAGGCCGTCGGCGATGCCGGCGGCGATGGCGATGACATTCTTGAGCGCGCCGCCCACCTCGACGCCGATCACGTCGTCGGTGTAGTAGGGCCGGAACGCTGGTCCGTGCATGGCGGCGACGATCTGCCGGCCGAGCGCCGCGTCGCTCGCGCCCACGGTGATCGCCGCCGGGCTGCCACGCAGGATCTCGACCGCGAAGTTCGGCCCCGACACCTGCGCGAAGGGCAGCTCGGCGCCGAGCACGGCGGCGACTATTTCGTGGGCCATCATGCCGGTGTCGAGTTCGAAGCCCTTGCTCGCGCAGGCCACCGCCGGCAACGCCGGCAGCATGGGGCGCAGGGCTTCGAGCGCGCCGCGCATGACCTGGTAGGGCACCACCATCAACGCGAAGGCCGGGACCGGCAGATCGATGAGACTGGCGACGGGCGTGATGCCGGCAGGCAGTTCCACCTCGGGGGCGAAGCGCGGATGGTGGTGGGTGGCGCCGAGCGCTTCGATGGTCGCGACATCGGTGTCGTAGAGGCTGACCGCGCGGCCGGCGCGGGCGCAGACCGCGGCGAGCGCGGTGCCCCAGGCGCCGGCGCCCATCACGAGTATCGGCGCGTCAGCCACCGGCACTCACCGCCCGGGTGCGGCTCAGTGACTGCCGGCCTGGGCGCCGCCGTTGCCGGCCGCCATGCGCCGCTGCAGTTCCTGGGCGTAGAGCAGCTCGAAGTTGACCGGCGCGAGCAAGAGCTGCGGAAAACCGCCCTTGACCACCAGGTCGCAGATCACTTCACGGGCAAAGGGAAAGAGCGTGTTGGGGCAGGCGGTCGCGAGGATCGCGCCGATGTGCTCTTCGGCGAAGCCGCGAATGGTGAAGATGCCTGCCTGCTGCACTTCCACCAGGTAGATGGTGCGATCGCCGTGGTGGACCTTGACGGTCACGGTCAGCACCACTTCGTGGTTCTCGCCGTCCAGCACCTGGGTGCGATTGGCGAAGTGCACGTCGGCGGTCGGGTTGCTTTCGCTGGTGAACACGGCCGGCGAATTCGGCGCTTCGAAGGACAGGTCCTTCACGTAGATCTTCTGGATGGCCAGCTGGCCGGTGATGGCCTGCGGGGCGTTCTCGTCCGCCATGACTGATGGGCTCCGATGGGTTGACTGTAAGGGGTGGCCGGCGGCGGCGCTCAGCCGGCCGCGACCGGCAGGTTCTCGGCGCGCCATGCGCCGATGCCGCCGCGCAGCGCGAACGCCCGTGCGATGCCCTGCGACTTGAGCTCGCGCGCCGCCTGGCCCGCCAGGTTGCCGCTCGTGCAGCACACGATGACCGGCTTGTCGGCGTATTTCTTCAGCTTGTCGCCGGCCTGGGCGAGATCGGCGAGCGGAAAGTTGACCGCGTCGATGATGTGGCCGGCGGCGAAGTCGGCGGCGTTGCGGATGTCGACCACCACCGCTCCCTCGCGGTTGATCATGGTGACCGCTTCCTGCGGCGGAATGCCGGTGGCGGTCGTGATGGTGCTCGCCACCACCAGGCCGAGCAGCACGCAGAAGGCCGTGACCAGCATCCAATGGTTCGTGACGAATTCGGGCAGGTGTTCCATGGTGACGGGGACGCGGGGGCTGTGACGGGGTCGTGGGTCTCGCGCGGCCGGGGCCGGCGGGGCCGTATGATACACTCAAAATCCGCGGCGGAACCGCCGTTTACCCGCGCAACACAACGACAAGATCCAAGCCCGATGCCGAACGCCAAACATCCCGTCATGCTCATCGTTCTCGATGGCTGGGGCCACAGCGAGAGCGTGGAGTCCAACGCCATCCTGGCCGCCCGTACGCCGGTATGGGATCGCCTGTGGGCCGAGTGCCCGCACCTTCTGATCCGCTGCTCGGGCACCGACGTCGGCCTGCCCGACCAGCATATGGGCAATTCCGAGGTCGGCCACATGCATCTCGGCGCCGGCCGCCTGATCGACCAGGACTTCTCGCGCATCGGCAAGGCGGTGGCGAACGGCGAGTTCCTGCTCAACCCGGTGCTCGGCGCGGCCTGCGAGAAGGCCGCCGCCGGCGACCGCGCCGTGCACATCCTGGGCCTCGCGTCGCCAGGCGGTGTGCACAGCCACGAAGACCACATCCTCGCGCTCATGGACCTCGCCCATGCGCGCGGCGTCAAGCGCATCTACGTGCACGCCTTCCTGGACGGCCGCGACATGCCGCCGAAGAGCGCAGCCCCGACCCTCGCACGCCTGTCCGCCAAGGCCGCCGCGCTCGGCACCGCGCGCGTCGCGTCGATCGTCGGCCGCTATTTCGCCATGGACCGCAACGGCAAGTGGGAGCGCGTCCAGCCGGCCTACGAGCTCATCGTCGACGGCGTGGCAGCGCATGGCGCGAGCGACGCCGTCGCTGGCCTAGAGGCGGCCTACGCGCGCGGCGAGAGCGACGAGTTCGTGCAGGCGACGGTGATCGTGCCGCCGGGCGCCATGCCCCACCGCGTCGAGGACGGCGATGTCGTGCTATTCGCCAACTTCCGCGCCGATCGCGCCCGCCAGATCACCACCGCGCTCACGGCCGCCGATTTCGACCACTTCCCGCGCTGCCGCGTGCCCGCGCTCGGCGCCTACGTGTGCATGACCAACTACGGCGAGCAGTTCCACCTGCCGGTGGCCTACGACACCGAGGACCTCGTAAACACCTTCGGCGCGGTGGTCGCCGCACATGGCCTGCGCCAGCTGCGCATCGCCGAGACCGAGAAGTACGCCCACGTCACGTTCTTCTTCAACGGTGGCGAGGAACGGGTGTTCGAGGGCGAGGACCGGGTGATGGTGCCTTCGCCCAATGTCGCGACCTACGATCTGGCCCCCGGCATGAGCGCCGCCGAAGTCACCGATAAGCTAGTCGCGGCTCTCTCCAGCGACACCTACGACGCCATCATCTGCAACTACGCCAACGCCGACATGGTCGGCCATACCGGCAACTTCGACGCGACGGTGCAATGCATCGAAGTGCTGGACGCCTGTCTCGGTCGCGTGCTGGCCGCGGCGCGCGCCCACGGCGTGGACGTGCTGATCACCGCGGATCATGGCAACGCCGAGAAGATGAGCGAGGGCGCCGAGGCCCACACCGCGCACACCAACAACGTCGTGCCGCTGGTCTATGTCGGTCGCGCGGCGGATGCCGTGGCCGACGGCAGCCTGGCAGACGTCGCGCCCACCATGCTGACCCTGATGGGCCTCGAGATCCCGCGCGAGATGACCGGACACTCGCTGCTGCGTCTGCGCGCCAGCGCGCAGCACGCCGCCTGAGCCTCACTCACGCACCGCCAGGCCGCGCGGCTCGACCCCTGCGCGGCCTGCGGCTATGCTCGTCCGGCCGTCGCGATCGGAACTCGCGGCGCGCAGCATCCTCCTAACGCCACACCAACCTGAGAGTGAAGGCCCCGCAATGCCGCTAGAGCCCGCCGCGCGCCGCGCCGCCCTGTCCCTGCTGCTGTTGTCGCTGCTGTGCGGTCAGGCCGCGAGGGCCGAAGATGCCGAGGTCGAGGCGCCCGGCGTGACACCCGTCGCGGGGGACAAGGCCGACGGTCCGAGCGCCGCGCCCGCGAGCGAGCCCATTCCGGTCGACGACATTCGCGTGCTGGTCGAGGTGTTCCACAAGATCAAGAGCGACTACGTCGAGGCCATCGACGACAAGACGCTGATCGAGAACGCGATGCGCGGCATGCTCTCGGGCCTCGACCCGCATTCCGCCTACCTCGATTCCGACGACTACACGGATCTGCAGGAGGGCACGTCCGGCGAGTTCGGCGGACTCGGCATCGAGGTCGGCATGGACGAGGGTTTCCTCAAGGTCATCTCGCCCATCGACGACACGCCGGCCCAGCAGGCGGGCGTGCTCTCCGGCGACACCATCGTCAAGCTCGACGACACGCCGGTGAAGGGCATGTCGATCAACGACGCGGTGAAGAAGATGCGCGGCAAACCGGGCACCGACATCAGCCTCACCATCGTGCGCGAGGGCGAACAGAAGCCCCTGGTATTGAAGCTCACCCGGGCGCTCATCAAGGTCGCGAGCGTCAAGGGCCGCATGCTCGAGCCGGGCTACGGCTACGTGCGCGTCTCGCAGTTCCAGGCGGCGACCGGCGACGACGTGGTGAAGCAGGTCGCCGCGCTGAAGCAGCAGGCCGGCGACAGTCTTAAGGGCATGATCCTCGACCTGCGCAACAATCCCGGCGGCATCCTCGGCGCCGCGGTGTCGGTGGCGGACACCTTCCTCGAGACCGGGCGCATCGTCTACACCGACGGCCGGGTGGCCGACGCCAAGCTCGAGTTCTCGGCCAAGCCACCGGACCTGCTGGGCGGCGCGCCGCTGATCGTGCTGATCAACGAAGGCTCGGCCTCGGCCTCTGAAATCGTCGCCGGCGCGCTGCAGGATCGCGGCCGCGCGCTCATCATGGGCCGTCGCAGCTTCGGCAAGGGCTCGGTGCAGACCATTCTGCCGATGAACAACAGCGCCGCGCTGAAACTCACCACGGCGCGCTACTTTACGCCGTCGGGCCGCTCCATCCAGGCCGAAGGCATCGAGCCGGACATCGCCATCGACAAGGTCAAGGTCTCGGCGGTGCAGACCTCGGCGGGCGACACGGTCAAGGAGGCCGACTTGAGCCGGCACCTGTCGAACCCGACCAAGGACCAGCCCAAGGACGCGGCGAAGGACAAGGATGGCGCCAAGGACAAGGCCGCCGTGCCCGCGACCACCGCCGCCAAGGAGGAAGCCAACGAAGCCCCGCTGGCCGAGCGCGACTATGAACTGTACGAAGCGTTCAACATGCTGAAGGGCATGGTGATGCTGACCAACCGCAAGGGCGTCGCCGCGCAGTGACCTGCTGCCGGGACAGACCCCGAACGGGGTCTGTCCCATCCGCTGCGCTCAGCGCTGCCCGCGCTTCGCGCGCGGCTTGAGCGAGAGGAAGGCCGCGAGCGCGCCCAGCGCGCCTACCAGCCACACGCCGAGCGGCAGCGGCCCCACCTGCGTCGTGGCGGAGCCCTTCACCGACAGCAGGATGGCGGTGCAGACCACGCAGCCCGTGCCAATCAGCGCGAGCACCATGCGTCGCTGGAAGTTGCGGATCTCGAGACGAATTTCATCCAGCTTCGGATCGGTGGTCTGCACCTTGAGCCGCCCGCTCTTCAGCTGGTCCAGCACTTCGACGGTCAGCATCGGCAGCTCCGGCAGGCGATCCAGCCAGTGCGGCACGCTGGCCTTGAAGGCGCTGAACAGCCGCCGCACGCCGACCCGCTCCAGCATGAATTTCTCCAGCGAGGGCCGCGCCGCGCGCCACAGATCGAGGTCCGGGTAGAGCTGCCGGCCGATGCCCTCGACGTTCACCAGCGTTTTCTGCAACAGCAGGAGCTGCGGCAGGATTTCCATCTCGAAGCGCTGCGCGGTCTGGAACAGTCGCAGCAGCAGGTTGCCGACCGAGATGTCCTTCATCGGACGGTCGAAAATCGGCTCGCACACCGCGCGGATCGCGAACTCGAACTCGTCCACGCGGGTGTGCGCCGGCACCCAGCCCGACTCCACGTGCAGCTCGGCCACGCGCCGGTAGTCACGATTGAGAAACGCGGAGAAATTCTCGGCGAGGTAGCGTTGATCGAACTCGCTCAGGGAACCCATGATGCCGAAGTCGACCGGCGCGAAGCGCGGCGACCGTCCCCCTTCGCCGGGCAGGATGAACAGGTTGCCGGGATGCACGTCGGCGTGGAAGAAGTGATCGCGGAACACCTGGGTGAAGAACAGTTCCACGCCCTGCTCGGCGAGCGACTTGAGATCGATACCGGCGCGCGCGAGGCCCGCGAGGTCGGTGATATGCAGGCCCGACACGCGCTCCATCACCAGCACGTTCTCGCGCGTGTAGTCCCAGAACACTTCGGGCACGTACATGCGCTCGGAGTCGGTGAAATTGCGTCTGAGCTGCGAGCAGTTGGCCGCCTCGCGCATCATGTCCAGCTCGTCGAGCAGGGTCTTTTCGAACTCCGCCACCACCACGCTCGGCTTCAGTCGCCGGCCGCGCGGCCACAGCCGCTCGGCGGCGTCGGCCAAGAGGTACATGAGCTTGATGTCCTGGTCGATGGTCTGGCGCAGGTTCGGACGCACCACCTTCACGATCACCTCGCGTCCGTCGAGCAGGCGCGCGGCATGCACCTGGGCGATGGAGGCCGAGGCCAGCGGCGTCTCGTCGAACGCCGCGAACATCCGCTCCAGCGGCTGGCCGTAGGCCTTCTCGCAGATCGCGCGGGCCTGGCGCCCGGGAAAGGGCGGCACGTTGTCCTGCAGCCTGGCCAGTTCGCCGGCGAACTCGTCGTTCAGCAGGTCGCGACGCGTGGACAGGATCTGCCCGAACTTCACGAACAGCGGGCCGAGATCCTCGAGCACCGCGCGCAGCCGCTGGGCGCGCGGCAGGTAGTGCCGCCGACGCCAGTTCCAGGGCAGCAGGTAGAGCAGGAAGCCCACCGAGCGGAAGGCCGGCGTGGAGAGGATGAGCTCGTCGAAACCGTGGCGGATGAGCACGCGCTGGATGGCCAGCACCCGCAGAAAACGGGGGAGCAGGATCATCGCTGGCCGCGACGCTCGGCGAGGCTGCGCAGGCGCGCCTCGAGACGATCCACGTCATCGGCAAGCCGGAACGCGTCGCGGCCGAAGCGTTCCACCTCGGCGCGTTCGACCGCGAGCCTGAGCTCGTGCTTAAGGTACTCGGCGGTATCGCGTTCGAACTTGCCGAGCGCTTCCCGGCCGAAGGCCAGCAACGCGCGCGCCGCGCGGCCGACCTGGTGGGCCGGCACGTCGCCCACCAGGCGGGACAGCAGTTCTTCCCAATCGATGCGCAGCTCGGCGAGGAGGCCCTGCACGCGCTGCGCGACGGCGAGATCGCCCATGATCTCGATGCGCCCGGCGCCGAGCGTCTCGCCGCGCCGGCTGGCGCGGGCATAGGCGAGGAAATCCGACAGCCGGCCACTGACCTTGACCGCCACCGGGCCGGCATGACGACGCTTCAGGCGCACGCCCTCGGCGCCGGGAAAGGCGTAGACGCTGCGCGAACCGTCGCGCAGCGCCACTTCGATGACCTGGCCTTCGAGCCCGGCGAGGCGCTGCGCGGTGTCGGGGTGGGTCTTCAAGAGCCGCGACACGGCGGCGGAAATCAGCCGCTCCGCGCGCTCGAGCAGCGGGTCGGCGAAGTCGCCGCGCGCCTCGGCCACGTCAGAACTTCCAGCCCGCGTGCACGGCGACCACGCCGGCCAGCAGGTTGTGATAGCGCACGTCCTCGAAGCCCGCGCGCTCCATCATGAACTTGAGCGCTTCCTGGTCGGGATGCACGCGGATGGACTCGGCGAGGTAGCGGTAGCTGTCGCCGTCGCCCGCCACCAGCTGACCCAGGCGCGGCAGCACCTGGAACGAGTACGCGTCGTAAGCGCGCGCCAGGAGCGGCGATTTGACCGCCGAGAATTCCAGCACCACCAGTCGGCCACCGGGCCGGAGCACGCGCGCGATCTCGCCGAGCGCGGCTTGCTTGTGGGTGACGTTGCGCAGGCCGAAGCCAATCGTCACGCGATCGATGCTGCCGCTCGCGAAGGGCAGCGCCTCGGCGTTGGCCTGCACGTAGTCGACGCCCTCGACCACCCCGGCGTCGAGACTGCGATCGCGCCCACGCCACAGCATCTGCGCGTTGATGTCGCTGACCAGCACCTGGTTCTGACCGGGAAAGCGCCTGGCCAGCAGGCGCGCGATGTCGCCCGTGCCGCCGGCGAGATCCAGCACCACGTGGCCGGGCCGCAATTTCAGCAGGCCGACCGCGAAGCGCTTCCACAGCCGGTGCAGGCCCGCGGACATCAGGTCGTTCATCAGGTCGTAGCGCGGGCTGACCGCGTCGAACACGCGGCGCACGCGCGCGGTCTTGGTGCCGGGCGCGACCCGCTCGTAGCCGAACAGGCTCTCGCCGTCGTCCTGCCCGTCCGTGGTCACGTCATCCGTCCGCGCGGCGCGTCACGCCCGCGGCCGCGAGCGCGGCCAGGTAGCGCTGCCAGTATTCCGCCTGGCGCGCGCCGAGTTCGTAGAGATAGTCCCACGCATAGAGACCGGTGTCGTGGCCATCGCTGAAGACGAGCTTGATGGCGTAGTTGCCGACCGCCTCGATGGCGGTGATGTTGACGTCCTCCTTGCCCACCTGCAGCACCGCCTGCTCGGGGCTGTGGCCACGCACTTCCGCCGAGGGCGAATGCACGCGCAGGTATTCGCAGGGCAGCATGAAGCTCTTGCCGTCCTCGAAGCAGAGCTCGAGCTTGCGCGACTGCTGGTGCAGGCGAATGTCGGTCGGCAGATGGGTGGACATGTCAGAGGATGTACTTGGCCAGGTTGTCGTCCGCCACCAGGCGGCCGATGTGACGATTGACGTAGTCGGCGTCGACGACCAGGTGCTGGCCCTCCAGTCCCGGCGCGGTGAAGGACACCGCCTCCAGGAGCTTCTCCATCACCGTGTGCAGGCGGCGCGCGCCGATGTTCTCGCTGCGCTCGTTGATCGAGCAGGCTACCTCGGCGATGCGCGCGACGCCGTCGGCGGTGAAGTCGAGCGCGACGTTCTCGGTCGCGAGCAGCGCCTTGTACTGACGCGTCAGCGAGGCGTCGGGCTCGGTCAGGATGCGCACGAAGTCCTCGCCCGTGAGCGGCGCGAGTTCGACGCGGTTCGGCAGGCGCCCCTGCAGTTCGGGGATGAGGTCCGAGGGCTTGGCGAAATGGAACGCGCCGGAGGCGATGAACAACACGTGATCGGTCTTGACCATGCCGTGCTTGGTGCTGATCGAGCAGCCTTCGACCAGCGGCAGCAGATCGCGCTGCACGCCTTCCCGCGAGACGTCCGGGCCGTGGGTATCGGAGCGCTTCGCGACCTTGTCGATCTCGTCCAGGAACACGATGCCGTTCTGCTCGAGGTTGTCGAGCGCGCGCACGCGCAGATCCTCTTCGTTGATGAGCTTGGCGGCTTCTTCCTCGACCAGGAGCTTCCGCGCCTGGGCGATCTGCACGCGACGGCTGCGCTTGCGGCCGGCGGACAGGTTCTGGAACATGCCGCGCAGCTGGCTGGTCATCTCCTCCATGCCGGGCGGCGACATGATCTCCACGCCAACGTTGGGCGTGGCGACGTCGATCTCCACCTCGCGATCTTCCAGCTTGCCCTCGCGCAGCATCTTGCGGAAACGCTGGCGAGTGGCCGAGGCGTCATCCTGCGAGGCGGGCTCGCCGAAGGTACGCGGCCCGGGCAGCAGCACGTCGAGCAGGCGCTCCTCGGCGGCGTCTTCCGCCTGGCCACGTACCTGGCCCATGGCGGCTTCGCGTTCCATGTTGACCGCGATGTCGGCGAGGTCACGAATGATCGAGTCGACGTCGCGGCCGACATAGCCGACCTCGGTGAACTTGGTCGCTTCGATCTTGATGAAGGGGGCGCCGGCGAGGCGCGCGAGCCGCCGCGCGATCTCGGTCTTGCCGACGCCGGTCGGCCCGATCATCAGGATGTTCTTCGGCGTGATCTCGTTGCGCAGCCCCGGCTCCACCTGGGCGCGGCGCCAGCGGTTGCGCAGCGCGATCGCCACCGCGCGCTTGGCCTCGGCCTGCCCGACGATGTGCTTGTCGAGCTGTTCGACGATCTCCTGCGGGGTGAGAGTGCTCATGCCCATGGTCGCGCGCTCAGCCGGTCAGGCTCTCGAGGGTGACGTGGTCGTTGGTGTAGACACAGATCTCGCCGGCGATCGCCAGTCCGCGACGCACGATGGCCTCCGGCGACAGGCTGGTCTCGGCCAGCAGCGCGCGCGCCGCGGCGCGCGCATAGGCGCCGCCCGAGCCGATGGCGATGATGTCGTGCTCGGGCTCGATGACGTCGCCGGTGCCGGAGATGATCAACGAGTGATCGCGGTTGGCGACCGCGAGCATGGCCTCCAGGCGACGCAGCATGCGATCGGTGCGCCAGTCCTTGGCGAGTTCCACCGCGGCGCGCAGCAGGTTGCCGCGATGCTCTTCGAGCTTGCCCTCGAAACGCTCGAACAGCGTGAAGGCGTCGGCGGTGCCGCCGGCGAAGCCCGCGATGACCTGCTCCTGGTACAGACGCCGCACCTTGCGCGCGTTGCCCTTGAGGATGGTGTCGCCCATCGACACCTGGCCGTCGCCGCCGATGACGACGTCGCGCCCGCGGCGGACAGACAGGATGGTGGTTCCGTGCAGCACGTTCGAAGGGTTTCCGGCGGACAGGCGGCGATTGTACACGATGGCCTTATTGGGAGCGCCGACGCGCCCGTGGATGGCTCGCGTCGTAGACCTGGGCGAGGCGCTGGAAATCGAGGTGGGTGTAGATCTGGGTGGTGGAGATGTTGGCGTGGCCGAGCAGCTCCTGCACCGCGCGCAGATCGCCCGAGGATTCCAGCAGGTGCGAAGCGAAGCAATGACGCAGCATGTGCGGATTGAGACTGAGATCGAGTCCCTGGGTCACACACCAGCGCGCGAGGCGCTGCTGCACGCCGCGCGTGGTGAGCCGACCCCCACGATGATTGACGAACACCGCCGACACCTCGTCCCGCGCGAGCTCGTGGCGTCGCGCGAGCCAGGCTCCGAGCGCCTCGACGGCGTGGCGCCCCACCGGCACCACGCGCTGCTTGCGCCCCTTGCCGAGCACGCGCGCCTCGCAGGTCCGCAGATCGAGATCGACGAGATCGAGTCCCACCAGTTCCGACACGCGCAGTCCGCTCGAGTAGAGCGTCTCCCACATGGCGCGATCGCGCATCGCCAGCACGCCTTCTACGTCCTGTTCCAGCACGCGGGTCACCTGGTCGACGTCGAGGGTGCGTGGCAGACGGCGGGGCGACTTCGGCGGCCTGAGGCCCTGGGCCGGATTGGCGCCCATCAGGCCCTGCGCGGCGAGGTGCTTGAACCAGGCGCGCAGCGCGGACAGCGCGCGGCCCAGGGACGCGCCGCCGAGGCCGTCGCGATGTCGGTCGGCGACGTAGGCGCGCAGGCAATGGCCATCGATGGCCTGGTAGTCATCGATCCCACGCGCCTCGAGCCACTGCGTGAACTGCTGGAGATCGCGCGCGTAGGCCGCGCGAGTATGGGCCGAACGCCCCGCCAGGGTGCGCAGGAAGTCCTCGCAGGCGGCGCGGCGCGCGGCCTGCGCCGGCGTCAGGGTCGCGGACTGCGTTTCACCCACGGATCGATCACCAGGGTCGCGACCTCACGCAGGTAGTCGAGGAGTTCGGTACCCATGTCGGCCGAGTAACGCTGCAGGTCGGCGCTCGCGCAGATCACCACGCCGTCCCAGCCGCGGCCCTTGAGCGGCAGTATCACCGCCGAGCCGTGGAAATCCTCCGCCACCGCGCGCGCCTGCTCCGGGGCCAAGGGCCCGCACACCGAGGCCCCGGCGATGAGCAGCGCGTCGAAGGCCGGGCGCAGCGGCGACGCAGTGCCGACGAAGGGCGCGAGATCCTGCGCGTCGACCGCGGCCGACGGCGCGAACACCAGGCTCGTCACGCGATCCGCGCCGAAGTCCGCGCACAGACTGCGCTCGAGACTCGCGAACACCGCCTGCGGTCCGACCGCGTTCATGAGCGTCAGCACCAGCGCGTGAATCTTCCGCGTCAGCTGTTCGTTGCTGCGCGCGTGACGCAGCAGCGAGTCGAGCTGCTGGCGCAGGCGCGCGTTGTCCTCGCGCAGCACCACCACCTGGCGTTCGAGCAAGGACACCGCCTCGCCACTGCCGTGGGGAATGCTGAGCTGGCGGAGCAGGTCCGGGTGCTGATCGAGAAAGGTCGGATTGGCGGCGAGGAAATCCATCACCGCGCGCGGCTCGACGGCGGTGGCAAGGCCTTCGGACTGGCCGGGCAGGGTCATAGGTCGATGCTTCCTTCGAAGACGAACGTGGCAGGACCGGTCATCCACAGTGAATGGTCGGGCTGTCCGTCCCAGGCGATGGTGAGACGTCCACCGGTGAGCAGCACTTCGACCTCGGGCGCGAGCCGGCCCCATCTTCGGCCGACCGCCACCGCCGCGCAAGCGCCGGTGCCGCAGGCGCGGGTCTCGCCCACGCCGCGCTCGAACACGCGCAGGCGGATGCGCGCCGCGGCCTCGACCTGCATGAAACCGACGTTCACCCGGCGCGGGAACAGCGGGTGGTCCTGGAGCAGCGGGCCGAGCGTCGCGACCGGCGCGCTGGCGGTGTCGGGGACCTCGAACACGGCGTGGGGATTGCCCATGGAGACCGCGCCGAACTGCCAGGCGCGGCCCTCGGCCTCGAGCGGGTACGTGTCACGCTCAACCGGCGCGGCGAGCGGAATGTCGCGCGGCGCGAAGCGCGGCCGACCCATGTCGACGCGCACGTCGCCGTCGTCCAGCACCGCGAGTTCGTACACCGCGTCGCCGATCTCGACGCCGACCCGTCCGCCGCGCACCTCGCCGCGGAGATCCAGGTAGCGCGCCACGCAGCGCACGCCGTTGCCGCAGTGCTCGGCCGGCGACCCGTCGGCGTTGAAGATCACGTAGCGCACCGCGGCCCCGGCGGCGCGCGGCGGCTCCAGCGACAGGAGCTGGTCGCAGCCCACGCCCAGGTGCCGGTCGGCGAGAAACGCCAGCTGCTCGGGCGCGAGCCCGTAGTGACGCGCGCGCTGATCGAGCACGACGAAGTCGTTGCCGAGCCCGTGCATCTTGGCAAAGGGGATCTTCATGGCGAGTCCTGAATAAGTTTTCAGTATACCCGCTCGACCCGGTAGCCTCGCGCTTCGAGCAGGCTGAGAACGCCGCGCTCGCCGGGGAGATGCAGCGCGCCGATGGCGATGAAGGCCTGCCCCTGGTCGATGAGCGGCGCGATGCGCGTGGCCATGCGCTCGTTCCGCGCGAACAGGAGACGTTCCATCAGCGCGTCCTTCGCGTCGTTGGCGTAGCGCTCGGCCTGGCTCACCAGCGCGGCCAGGTCGCGCGCGACGTAGGCATCGATCATCTCGGCCAGTTCCGCCTGGAACACGCCGTAGTGACACACCACCTCGCGCAGCATCTCGACCTGCTCGGGCTCGGCCACGCCCTCGAACACCTCGACCTGCTCAGCGACGCTCTCCAGGCCCACCACGTCCTTGCCCGCCGCCTGCGCGGCGGCCATCAGCGCGAGGTCCAGCGGCAGCGCGGCGCCGCTCTCGGCCGGCATGCTGAGGGTGGTGAAGGCCGCCCAGGGCTTGATGCTGTCGGCCAGCGGTCCGGCGATGCCGTGCGCGGCGAGGCGCGCCTCGGTGGCGTCGAACAGGGCGTCGCCGACCACCGCGCTCAAGCGCCGTCCGTCGCGGTAGAACATCGCTTCGCCGAGCCCGCGCAGCGCCGCCTCGTCCAGCGCCACCTCGAGCACGAAGCGCGTGGCCTCATCGAACTGCGGACGGGCGATGTCCATCACCCGCAGCACGCGCGGATCGCCGATGTGCATGGTGCCGAGCAAGTAGCTGGGGGCGCCTTGCGGGGGCGTCAGGCGCCACAGCAGGCCGCTCGGATGGGCGACGCTGGCCGTGCGTGGCGCGGCGCGAACCAGTGGCGTGCAGCCCGGCCCCTCCAGCGCCCATGGCAGGGACGGCCACAGCAGCAGGCACAGCCAGGCGATGCGCGCCAGGCGCTCACGCCGGGCGGCGGTCATCGGCGAGATCGAGTTCGGGACTGTTCGCCAGGCGCAGCACGCGGGCGCTGGCCGCGCGCCATTCCTCACCCGCCCTGAGCGAGGCCAGGTCCGGGGCCGCGCCGCGCGCGTGCATGCGCATCAGCCGCACCTGGGTCTCCGGCCAGGCCCGCTCCGGCAGCGCGTCGATGACTTCCAGCGCGCCCGCGCGGTTGTTGCACACCAGGAGCACGTCGCAGCCGGCGTCCAGCGCCTGCATCGCGCGCGCGCCGTAGCTCTGGCCGAGGTCGGCGCCCGCCATGCTGAGGTCGTCGCTGAACACCGCGCCGCTGAAATGCAGCTCTTCCCGCAGCACGCGACGAATCCAGTGACGCGAGTAGCCGGCCACCGCCGCGTCGACGCGCGGGTACAGCACGTGCGCGGTCATGATGCCCTCGATGCCGGCGGCGATGGCGGCGCGGAACGGCACCAGGTCGGCCTGCTGCAGATCGATGTAGTCGCGCTCGTCGATCGGCAGCTCGTGATGAGAGTCGGCGACGACCAGCCCGTGCCCGGGAAAATGCTTGCCCACCGCCGCCATGCCGCAGCGGTGCAGCTGGGCGATGTAGGCCCGCGCCAGCCGCGCCACCGTCGCGCCGTCGGCGTGCAGCGCGCGCTCGCCGATCACCGTGCTGCGCGCGCTGCGCAGATCGAGCACCGGCGCGAAGCTGAAGTCGACGCCCACCGCGCGCAGTTCGCTCGCCATCAGCCAGGCGCAGTCGGCGGCCAACGCCAGCGCCGCTTCCGGCGCGCGGTCGTACGCCTCGCCCAGTCGCGCCAGCGGCGGCAGCTCGCTGAAGCCGTGGCGGAAGCGTTGCACCCGCCCGCCCTCCTGGTCGACCGCGATCAGGAGCCGCGGCTCGCGCAGCGCGTGGATCTCGGCGGTGAGCGCCGCGACCTGCGCCGGGCTCTCGTAGTTGCGCGCGAACAGGATCACGCCGCCGACCAGCGGGTGGCGCAGCACGTCGCGATCGGCAGGACTGAGCGTCGTGCCTTCGACATCGATCATCAAGGGTCCGAGCATGGGCGCTGGGGTGGCGATGGGATGGGCTAGTGTAGCCTGACCGCGCGCGGGTCCAGGCGATCGCGCAGCGCATCGCCGAGCAGGTTCAGCGCGACCACCAGGCTGGCGAGCGCGAGGCCCGGGACCAGTACCAGGTGCGGCGCGACCAGCAGGTAGCGCGCGCCGTCGCGCAGCATGCTGCCCCAGGACGGCGTCGGCGGCTGCACGCCGAGGCCGAGAAACGACAGCCCGGCCTCGGCCACCACGGTGGCGGCGGCGGCGAAACTCGCCTCGACGATCAGCGGTCCGGCCAGCAGCGGCAGCACGTGGCGCAGCACGATGACCCGCGGTGGCTGGCCGAGGGCATGGGCGACCTGCACATGGTCGCGAGCGCGGAGCGCGAGCGTCTGGGCGCGCGCCAGGCGCGCGAACCCCACCCAGCCGACCGCGCCGAGCGCCAGCACCACGTTGCCGAGGCCCGGCCCCAGCACACCGGCCAGGGCGATGGCGAGCAGGATCCCCGGAAAGGCCAGGAAGAGATCCGTGACCCGCATCAGCAGCAGGTCGACCAGGCCACCGCGCCAGCCGGCCACCAGGCCGAGCGCCGTGCCGAAGCTCGCGGTCAAGGCCACCACCAGCAGCGACACCAGGAGCGACACCTGCGCGCCCTGCACCAGGCGCGCCGCCACCGCGCGCCCGAGATCGTCCCGGCCCAGCCAACGGTCGGCGCCGGGCGCGGCGAGAATGCCGGGCAGGTCGACCGCGTTCGGCGCGAGTGGCAGTACATCGGCCAGGAGCGCCAGCGCGAGCCACGCGACGAGTACCGCGAACGCGGCGCGGCGCGCGAACCTCACCGCGCGCCACCGATGCGCGGGTCGAGCCAGACATAGAGCAGTTCCACCAGTGCGTTCACGCCGATGTAGCAGAGCGCGATCAAGAGCACCGCGCCCTGCACCACCGGGTAGTCGCGGCGCTGGATGGCCTCGATGAGCAGTTGGCCGAGCCCGGGCCAGTCGAACACGGTCTCCGTCACCACCGCGCCGCCCAACAGCGCGCCAAGCTGCAGGCCGAGCACCGTCACCACCGGCAGCGCGGCGTTGCGCGCCGCGTGACGCAGCAGCACCGCCGCATCGCCCAGGCCGCGCGCGCGGGCCGCGAGCACGAAGGGCTGGTGCAGGAAATCCTGCAGCGCCGCGCGGGTCATGCGCGCCAGCACGGCGGCGAGCCCGAGCCCCAAGGTCACGGCCGGCAGCACCAGGCTGGCCGCGCTCTCGGCGCCGCCGATGGGAAACCAGCGCAGCCGCGCGGCGAACAGAACGAGCAGCAGCGGCCCGAGCACGAAGCTCGGCAGCGACATGCCGAGCACCGCGAAGGCGCTCGCGAGCCCGTCCAGGCGCCGTCCGGCGTGGAGCGCGGCGAGCGCGCCGAGCGGCAGCCCGAGCGCGAGCGCCACGCTGAGCGCCGCGAGCGCGAGCAGCGCGGTCGCGGCGAAGTGCCGCGCGAGCAGCGCGCGCACCGTGTCGCCGCTGTGCAGGGACACGCCGAGGTCGCCGCGCGCGAGTCCGGCGAGGAAGCGCAGCCATTGTTCGATGAGCGGCAGGTCGAGCCCGAGCCGCGCGCGCAGCGCGGCGCGATCCGCCGCGCCGGCGTAGTCGCCGAGCATCACCTCCACCGGGTCGCCCGGCACCAGGTGCAGCAGCAGGAATACCAGCGATGCCACGCCGAGCGCGACCGCGAGCGCGCTGGCCAGCTTGGGCACCACAAGGAGCAGAGGACGCATGGCCGGCGACTGTAGCCCATTGCGGCGCGCAGGCAAGCCGGCCGGGCCGGCCGCCGGCCTCGTGTAGAATCGCGCCGTGGCCCGTTTCGAATTCAAGCAGGATCCGCCGCCCGAACACTGGACCGAGCGCGGTCACCGCGTCATGCACCTCGCGGCCCGCGGTTTCGGCATGCTCTTGATGGTGTTCGGGCTGGTGGTGGCGCTGACCGTCATCTTCAGCGCCTGGTCGCTGTATCACGATCCGGCCAACATCGACGGCTTCGCGCGTGCGATCGAGCGCGGTTCGCACATCGACAACGCGGTGCGCGGCGCGGCGGGCGACGCGCGCCGCCAGCTCGACCTGGGCGTGCGTCCCGACGCCGCGCGCCTGCCCGGCGACGCGCCAGCGTCCGGCGCCGCGCAGCAGGACGTCAGCGTGGCCTATTTCGTCGCCTGGCTGCTGGCCATCCTGCTCCTGTTCCTGCTCGGCACGCTCGCCATGTCGGCGGTGCGCACCGGCGGCGAGCTGGTGCTCTACGACGCCAAGGTGAAGAAGCTCGCGCGCGCGATCATCGACGAGATCGCGCGCGGGCAGAGCTGAGGCTCGCTCTTACTCCTCGACCGCGGCCATGGTGTTCTGCGCCGCCGCCTGGATCACCGCCGGCGAGTTCGGCATCACGCAGTTGGCGGCGTCCACCACGGCGCGCGCGTAGAGCTCGCCGTAGTAGTTCTTGGTCGCCTTGCGCATCACCGGCACGAGGCCAATCTTGTACGACGCCTGCAGCAGGCCCATGCCGTCCTTCAGGCCGTCGCCCATCATTAAATCCATGCGGATATTGGCGTTCAGCACCTGGTCGTAGGGACCCCACAGGCGCGGCGCGGAGAACGGCCCGCCGCCGGCCAGCACGTCCAGGATCACCGTGCCGCGGCCGGCGTGGTAACCGAGCGCACCGAAACCTTCGCCCTCGTAGTAGCTGAACGTCGCCTCGCCGCAGGCGGTCGGCAGGGTGTAGTCGTAGCGGTCGACGAAGCTGTCGGTGTACTCGGCCGGCATGTGGATGCCGCGCGTGCGCACGCGGTGCTTCTCACCCTTGGCCTTGACCTCCTCGGCGATGCCGAGGATCAGCTCGGTCGTGCCATGGGGACGCGACACGAAGCGCTTGCCCGCCTCGATCAGGTAGTCGCGACCGCCGGGCGCCGTCGGACGCTCACCGATCACGTCGATGGTCGGCACCACCGCCGTCGGGCCGTCGCGCAGTTCGCCGTCGGCCGCCTGCACGCCCTGGCCGAGCAGGCCGGCGGCGAACAGCAGGAGCGGCGCCAGGCGGCGGCGCTCGTCGCGGCAGGTCAGCTCGCGACGGCGGCGATCGGCCAGCAGGCGAAAGCCGTGCCGGCGCGCGTAGGCCTCGAGCCTCACGAAGAGTTCGCGGGATTTCTCCAGGCCGCGCGCGTGCACCAGCGTGCGCACGCCGTCGATGAAACAGGGATGGACGGTGATGAGGCGCGACCAGCGCGGCGGCTTCGACTGCGTCGTCGCCGCGCCCCGTGAACGGGCGTGGGGGATCGAAGGGTGCGCGCCGGCGGCGGCGTGAACATCGAGGGACGGCTTCGGCATGGCGCTGGCTCCGCTCCGCGCGAGGCGGGATAAGGGTTGTTGGCTCCCCTAGCGGCCGCGCGACGCGTTTCCTGAACGCCGCTTGTTCGAACTGGTTGGCACTACGCGCGTCGGGATGGCAGGCGGGTTCAGGGCGCGGGCTTGGCGCCGCCGGGCGTCGTCGCGCCCGCCTTCGCGCCCTCGGCCGCCGCGCCTTCGCCCCCAGCGGGTTCCTCGCCGGCCTGTTCGGCGGTACGGCGCGCGGCCTCGCCCATCAGCCCCACCAGCTGCGGCGGTTCCTTGCCGGTGCGTACCGCGTCTTCGAGTCCCACCACCAGGTCGGGCTCGTGGACCAGGGCGGCGCTCAACTGGCCTGCACTGAGCGCGCCGCTGCGCCGCGCCGCGGCGAGATCGCTCGTGGTGAGCCGTCCGGTGCTGAGCCCCCAGCGGATCTTTCCCGGGCGTATCGAGCCGTCGCGCAGTTCACGCTGCAGGGCGAGTTCGTCGTTGTCGGTGACGTTGGTGGCGTAGCGTTCCACCAATTCCATGCGCTCGCGCGAGGCGAGCTTGGGCCAGCGGGCGAGGATGTCGCGGCGCTCGGCGAGGGTGACGCCGGGGATTTCGCGCAACCGCTTGCGCAGCTTGCCGCTGTGGGCGGCGAGCATGGCCTCGGCGGTGGTCAGGCGCTTCTGGCGGCTCCGCGAGCGCGGCCGGACCGGCGGCGTCAGCCGCGTCGCGGACGTGGTCGGCGCGGCCTCGGTATCGGCATCGGCATCGATCTCGGTGTCGAGGACCGAGCCGGCGGTCCCGGCCGCGCGCCGCTCGTCGGGCCTCGCGCGCGTGACCGGGGATTCCACCGGGCTGTTCGCCGCGCGGCGCGCGTGAGCGGCCGCCTGCATGGCGTTGGCGCGCAGCACCAGCGCGCGCCGCTCCGCGACGCTCGCGGCCGACCACTGCGCGCGGTAGCGCTGCAGGACATACCGCTGTTCGGCGTTCAGCGAGGCCCACGAGAACTCGGCGTCGACCGCGGCCACGGTGGTCGCGGCCATGATGCCGAATAGCAGCCAGGCGACGCGCGAGCGAAGCGAACGAAAGATGGCGCGCATGGGCAGTCTCGAGCAAGCGATGTTCACGGCAAGCGCCGGCCTGTCGTCCATCGGCCGTGGGCCGCGGGCCTTGAGCGCCCGTCGCTCATTCGCGAATGTCGACCCGGGTGCCGACCTCGACCCGCTCGAACAGTTCCAGGATGTCGGCGTTGCGCATGCGCACGCAGCCGCGCGAACCGGGCACGCCGAGCGGCGTGCTGTCGGGCGTGCCGTGCAGGTAGATGTAGCGCGCGTGGGTATCGCGCTCGCCGCCGGCGTTGAAGCCTGGCTCGAGGCCGGTGAGCCACAGGATGCGGGTCAGGATCCAGTCACGCCCCGGATGGCGGGCGGCGAACTCGGCATCGTAGAACTCGCCGGTGGGACGACGCGCGACGAACACCGTGTTCGGCGCGCAGCCGGCGCCGATCTTCTCGGCGATGGCGTGCGCGCCGCGCGGCGTGCACTCGCTGTTCATGATCTCCCCGGCGCCGTTGCGCGCGGTCGATACCAGGTAGCGGGCCAGCACCCGCGCGCCGTCCAGCAGGCGGAGTTCCTGGCGGCCGAGGTCGACCTCGATACGTTCAGCGCCCGCCATCGGTCGTCACCCGGCGCACCTGCGCCAGCCCGTCGAAGCTGCCCTGGGCATCGAGCACATAGTCCTGGAGTTCGCGCCGGATCACCGCGGTCTGATCCTCGAACCAGAGGGGAAGGAGCGGCAGATCGTACTCCACGCGCCGCTGCACCGCCCGGTACAGCGCCACACGCCGCGCGTCGTCGGTCGCGGTCTCGGCCGCCTCGATCAGCCGGTCGGTGTCGGGCTCGGCGTAGCCGCCGCGGTTCAGACCCACCGGCGGGCGCGCCCCGCTGTGGAAGACCTGGCGAAAGATGTCGGGCAGGCTGACGCCGACGAAGGAGAGACCGTAGAGCTCGAAACGCCCGTGGCCGACGTCGGCGTAGAAGGTCGCCCAGTCGAGGCTGTCGATGGCGAGTTCCACGCCCACGTCCGCGAGCTGCGCCTGCAGCGCGGTCGCCACGCGCAGGCGAAACGCGTCGGCCGAGGTCTTGTAGCGCAGGCGGAGCGGCCGCGTGCCGTAGCCGGCCTCGGCCAGCAGCGCGCGGGCCCGCGCCGGCGCGTGAGGTGGCGGTGGCAAATCGGCCGCGGCCCAGTGGCTGGCCGGCAGCAGACCGCCGGCGGGGCGCGCGCGGCCACGAAAGAGGTGACGGGTGATGGCCTCGCGGTCGATGGCGAGGCTGAGCGCCTCGCGCACGCGCCGGTCGGCCAGCGCCGGGTGGGCGAACCCGAGGCCTAGGTAGCTGTAGGTGGTGCCCGGCCGCGCCAGCACCGTCACGCCGGGTTGGCCGCCCAGCCAGTCCAGCATCTCGGGCGGCAGGTTGCCCTGGGCGAGGTCTACCTCGCCGGCCACCAGTTTCAACGCGCGCACGCTCGCGTCCTTCACCACCACCACCTCGATGCGCGTGCCGTCGCGCAGGCGGCGCAACCGCACGCCGCCGTCGGCGAGCCGGGCCTCGCGGGCAAAGGCGCCGCTCACGCGGCGCCAGGCGTCGCGTGGCAGCGCCGCGTCTTCCGCCGCCATCACGCCGAGCGTCAGGGTCCCGGCAAACAGTGGATCGGGCCGCGCGAGTTCGAAGACCACGCGCCGTTCATCCAGCGCGCGCAGGCCGGCGAGGTTGCGCAGGCTGTCCTTCAGCGGCGAGGCGCGCGCCGGATCGCGCACCGCCTCGTAGGTCGCGACCACGTCCGTGGCGCGGATCGCGCGGCCGTCGTCGAAACGCGCATCTTCGACCAGGGTGAACTCGTAATGCGTCGCGTCGATCTGTCGCCAGTGCGCCAGTGCCGGCACCGGCCGCGCCTGCGCGTCGAAGTCGACCAGCGGCCGATGCAGCAGGCGCGAGAGGCGCGCCGACATCGCGTCGGTGGCGTAGCGTGGGTCGAGCGTCAGCGGCGCGGTGGGAATGGCGAGGCGCAGGGCGTCGTGGGGCGCCGGCGCGCAGGCCGCGACGAGCGCCAGCAGCACGGCCAGGACCAGGGGGCGCATCGCGCCTACTCGCGCACGAACAGCGACAGGGACTCGACGTGAGCGGTGTGCGGAAACATGTCGAGGATGCCGGTCTCGACCAGGGTGAAGCCGTGGCGCTCGACCAGCACCTGGGCGTCACGCGCGAAGGTCACCGGGCTGCAGGACACGTAGACCAGGCGCTCGCAGCGCGCGAGGCTCACGCTCTCCAGCAAGGCCAGCGCGCCGGCGCGCGGCGGGTCGAGCAGCAGCTTGCTCGCACGACCGAGATCGAGGCGCGCGAGGGCAGCGGGATCGGCCAGATCGAGCGCCTCGAACGCAACATTGTCGAGCCCGTTGCGCGCGGCATTGGCGGCCGCGCGCCGGGTAAGGCCGGCGTCGCCCTCGATGCCGGTGACCCGGCCCGCGCGTCGCGCGATGGGCAGGGTGAAATTACCGACGCCGCAGAACAGATCGAACACCTGGTCGTCGCGCGTGAGCGCCAGGCGTTCCAGCGCGCCCGCCACCATGCCAGCGTTGATGTGTGCATTGACCTGGGTGAAATCGGTGGGCAGGAACTCGATGCGTTCGCCGAGGATCGTGAAGCCGAGCGGGAGCGGCGGCGCGCCTTCCAGGGTCATGACGGTGTCGAGGCCACCGGCCTGGGTCAGCACTACCATGCCGTGGTCACGGGCAAAGCTTGCCAGCACCGCGCGATCGGCGTCGGTGAAGGGTTCGAGATGACGGAACACCAGCACCACGTCTTCGTCGCCGATGGCGACTTCCACCTGCGGCACGCGATCGGGAATGCTGGTGGCGGCGATGAGCGCGCGCAGCGCCGGCAGCGCGTGGCCGACCCGCGGGTCCAGCACCTCGCAGCTCGCGCAGTCGGTGACGTAGGGCGAGGACTTCTCGCGGAAGCCGACGATCACGCCGCCCTTCTTCGGCACCAGCTTGACGCCGAGCCGCGCCTTGCGCCGATAGCCCCACTGCGGGCTGCGCAGCGGCGCGTTCACGGTGCGCGCTTGAAGACCGCCCTGGTGACGCAGCAGTTCGAGCAGCACGGATTGCTTGTGCTCGAGCTGCAGGTCCTCGCTCGCGTGCTGCAGGCTGCAGCCACCGCACACCCCGTAGTGCGCGCAGGGCGGCGTGGCGCGCGTATCCGCGGCGGCGAGCACCGTCACCGTCTCGGCCTCGTCGAAACGCCCGCGGCTCTTCAGCACCCGCGCGCTGACGCGCTCGCCCGGCAGCGCGCCATCGACGAACACGGTCTTGCCCTCGTGACGCCCCACGCCCCGCCCCTCGTGGGACAGGTTGTCGATATCCACCTCGATGACCGGCGCGGGCGCGCGGCCGCCGCGGCGGCCGCGATCAGCGCGCCCCATGGGCGTTCCAGGCGTCGAGAAAGGCGGCGAAATGCGGCGCGGCATGCGCGCGCAGGAAGACGCGCACGCGCTCGTACTCCTCGGCGAGCGCGGTGGCGCTCAAATGCCCGCGCATGAACTGGAACTTCAAAAACACGAGCCAGGTGTTCAGCACGTCGGTCTCGCAGTAGTCACGAATCGCCTTGAGATTGCCGGCGCGGTACTCGTTCCAGACCTCGGCGCCCGACATGCCGAGCTTGCCCGGGAAGCCGAGCATCACCGCCATCTGGTCGAGCGGCACGGTGGCGCGGCCCTGGTAGCCCGCCAGCACGTCCATCAGGTCGATGTGCCGCCAGTGAAAGCGGCCGAGGTAGTTGTTGTAACGGAAGTTGCGATCGTCGTCGCCGGTATCCCAGTAACGCGGCGCGGGTACATCGTGCAGCATCGCGCGGTAGTGCAGCACCGGCAGATCGAAGCCGCCGCCGTTCCAGGACACGAGCGTCGGCGTGTAGCGCTCGACGCCTTCGAAGAAGCGGCGCACGAGCTCGGCCTCGCTCGCGTCCTCGCTGCCGAGCGACCACACGTTGAAGCGATCCTGCTCGCGGAACACCGCCGAAATCGCCACCACCCGGTGCAGGTGATGCCGCAGGAATTCGCTCTGCCCGCCGGTCTCCTGCTGGCGCTTGCTGTACATGACGGCGGCGACGCCGTCGTCGTCCAGCTCGTCGAGATTCCACAGGCGGCGCGCGGTGGCGACGTCCGGCACGGTCTCGATGTCGAACACGAAGACGTTCACGGCACGCTCGCTCAGTCGGGGAACACGCCGGTCGAGAGATAGCGATCGCCGCGATCGCAGACGATGGAGACGATGACCGCGTTCTCGACCTCGGCCGACAGGCGCAGCGCCACGACCATCGCGCCGCCGGAGGAGATGCCACAGAAGATGCCTTCGCGGCGCCCGAGTTCGCGGGTCATGTGTTCGGCCTCGTCCTGCGTGACCTGCTCGATGCGATCGACCCGCTTAGGGTCGTAGATCTTCGGCAGGTAGGCCTCGGGCCAGCGGCGGATGCCGGGAATGCGCGCGCCCTCGCCGGGCTGCACGCCGATGATCTGCACGGCGGGGTTCTGCGCCTTGAGATAGGCGGACGCGCCCATGATCGTGCCGGTGGTGCCCATGGAGGCGATGAAGTGCGTGACGCGCCCATGGGTGTCGCGCCAGATCTCGGGGCCGGTGCCACCGTGATGGGCGAGCGGGTTGTCAGGATTGGCGAACTGGTCCAGCACCCGTCCCTCGCCGCGCGCCTCCATGGCGTGGGCGAGATCGCGCGCCGCCTCCATGCCACCCTGCTCCGAGACCAGCACCAGCTCGGCGCCGTAGGCCTTCATCGTCGCGCGCCGCTCGGCGGTCATGTTGTCCGGCATGATCAGCACCATGCGGTAACCGGCCATGGCCGCGACCATGGCGAGCGCGATGCCGGTATTGCCGCTGGTCGCCTCGATCAGCGTGTCGCCCGGCTTGATGAGTCCGCGCGCCTCGGCCTGCTTGATCATCGACAGCGCCGGCCGGTCCTTCACCGAACCCGCCGGGTTGTTGCCTTCGAGCTTGGCGAGGATGACGTTGCTGGTCTCACCCGGGAGCCGTTGCAGGCGCACCAGCGGCGTGTTGCCGACGAAGTGATCGAGGGTGGGCCAGTCCATGGGGACAGTGTAACGAAATTGGGCGGAGGGCAGGTCGGGGGTGCTGTAGGGCGGGTTTCAACCCGCCAGGTATGGCATCAAGCCCAGCGCCGTGCGTGGCCGATTGAAATCGGCCCTACAGTCCAGTCAGCCGCGCACGGCCGGCCCGTGTCCGCCCGCTCAGAAATGCACGCCGAGCGAGACCAGGTGAAAGTTGATGCCGGGGTTCTCGTCGCCGAGACCGGCGTTGGACTGGTGCTGGTAGCGGTACATGAGTTCGTACTCGCCGTTCTGACCGAAGCGCGCGCCCACGCCGAGGTGGCTGCCAAAGGCGAAGGGAATGTCGAATTCCTTGTCGTTCAGCGCGTCCTCGGTATAGAGGTGCACGCCCACACCGCCTTCGATGAAGGGCGCGATGGCGCCGCCGCCGGGCTTCATCTCGTAGCGGAACACCGGCGTCAGGTGGAAATCGACCAGGCTGTCCTCGCCGCTGCGGCCGTCGGTGGAATCCCAGTAGTTGACGCCAGCCTCGAGGTAGCTGACGAAGCGCCAGTCACCGACCGTGAACCACGGCTGCGCCAGGTCCCAGCGCAGGGTGAAGCCGAAACGATCGGCGTCCACGCGGTCCTCGGTGGTGCCGCCTTCCACGCTCATCGCGGTCGGGGTCAGATCGAGCGCCAGTGCGGACTGGGGCAGAGCGGCGGCGAGAAGGGCGCCGGCCAGCGGCGCGAGCAGGGCTGAGCGGTTCATGCGCGTTGCAGCACTCGTCGTTGTATTTGTTGGAGGCGATAGGCTAGCGGGTTTGACCGGGCGGGTTCAACTCACCACCGACCGCGGCGTGGGCACCAGGGGCACACTCAGCACGAAGGCATCCTCGCGACCATTGCGCGCCGGGTAATAGGCGCGCCGCGTGCCGACATGACGGAAGCCGAGATCGGTGTAGAGCTTGAGCGCGCCGGCGTTGGACGGGCGCACTTCGAGATAGGCGATGCGCGCGCCATGCTCGGCGCCGGTCGTGAGCAGATGGCCCATCAGCGCGCGCGCGTGGCCGCGCCGCTGCGCCTCCGGCGCGACGCACACGTTCAGGATGTGACTCTCCTCGACCGCCACCGACATGATGCCGTAGCCGAGCAACGCGGCGCCGCCGTCCAGCACCCAGCAGCAATAACCGACCCTCAGGCAGTCGGAGAAGATGCCCGCCGACCAGGGGAACTCGTAGGCGCGACGCTCGATGGACTGCACTTCGGGCACGTCCTCGTCCTGCATGGGCCGGATGCGCACGGTCTCGGTCTGCAGCACCGCGCTCATGACGGCGTGGCCTCGCGGCTGCGCGCGGTGCTGAGCGCCAGGCGCAGATCGTCCCAGGCCTTGCGTTTCTCGCCCGGGGATCGCAGCAGGTATGCAGGATGGTAGGTCACGACCACAGGTATCGACCGCTGCCCGTAGGAATGAAGCGTGCCACGCAGGCGTCCGATCGGCGTGTCCACGCCCAGCAGATTCTGGGCGGAGATGCGGCCCACCGCAAGGATGAGGGTCGGGTCGATGAGCGCGATCTGTCTTTCGAGGTAACCCCTACAGGCGATGACTTCCTCGGCAAGCGGGTCGCGGTTGTTGGGTGGCCGACACTTGAGGATATTGGCGATGTAGACCTCTTCGCGCGCCAGCCCTATGGCGCGCAGCATGCTGTTCAACAGTTGGCCCGCACGGCCAACGAAGGGCTCGCCGCGGCGATCCTCCTCGGCGCCCGGCGCCTCGCCGATCACCAGCCAGCGCGCGGCGCGGTTGCCCACGCCGAACACCGTCTGGGTTCGACCGCGCGCGAGATCGCAGCGCTGGCAGTCGCGCACGCACGCTTCGAGTTCCGGCCAGTCCAGGGTGTGGGGATCGGGCCCGTCGCGCCTGACCGACGACGCAACGGATGGCACATCCACGGCAGCGACCGGCTCGGGCAGACGCTCCTCGGCCGGCTCGAGCTCTACCGGCGGCACCGCGTCCCCGCGCGCGCGCCACAGGTCCACGCCCATGCGCGCGAGCAGGGCCTGCTGACGGGCGTCGGGGAGCGCCACGCGGAATCGCCTCGCCCGGCCTCAGCCCTTGGTCGCGCCCCAGCTGTCCAGGTGCACGAAGCGCGCGCTCGGCTGCCGCGTGGCCGGCTTGAAGTCGTCGCCGGTGTAGTAGGCGACCGGGAACAGCGCGGTCTGGGTGACCGTGTCCGGAATGCCGAGCAGCTTGGCGACCTCGGCCTCGAACATCAGGTGCAGCGTGGTCCAGGCGGTACCGAGCCCGCGCGAGCGCAAGGCGAGCATGAACGACCAGGCGGCCGGCAGGATCGAGCCGTAGACGCCGGCCTGCATCAGCACGCCGGCGTTCTCCACCCGGCCCTCGATGCAGGCGATGACCAGCACCGGCGCCTCGTGCAGGTGCTCGGCGAGATACACCGCGGAATCGAGCACGCGGCCGAGCTGCTTCTGGTGGCGCTCGTCGCCCTTGGCGTAGGCCTCCATCACCGAGGCGTCGTTGCGGTAGATCTCGAAGGCCTTGCGGTACAGGTCGCCGATGGCGCGGCGCTTGGCCGCGTCGCGCACGACGATGAAGGACCAGCCCTGGGAATTGCCGCCGGTCGGCGCCTGCAGCGCGAGTTCGAAACAGCGCTCGAGCACCTCGGGCTCGACCGGGCGCGAGAAGTCCAGGCGCTTGCGCACCGAACGGGTGGTGGAGAGCAGATGGTCGACGGTGGCGAGATCCATGGCGTTGTCCTCGGGTGGTTGTATCGATGCGCGTAGCGCGTTCAGTTCGTCGGCGGCGCGCCGGGGGGTGGCCCCATGCGACTCTCGCGGCGCCGCTCGGCGCGGCGGCGGCGACGTTGCTTCAATGTCTCGACCACGCCGGAGGCGGCATAGCCGCCGAAGCCGAACAGCAGGACGCTGGCGGGTTCGATCGACACCAGCACGAACACCGCCACCACCGCGAGGATGGCGACGAAGGGCACCGGGCCGTGGGGATCGAGTTCCTTGAAGCTGTAGTAGCGCAGGTTGCTGACCATGAGCAGCGCCGCGGAGATGGTCACCAGGAGCGCCGCGAGCATCATCAGCCCGGCGCCGCGGCCATCGATGGTGTCACCGAACCACACCAGCGAGCCGACCAGCATGGCGGCCGAGGGGCTCGGCAGTCCCTGGAAGTAGCGCTTGTCGGCCACGCCGACCTGGGTGTTGAAGCGCGCGAGCCTGAGCGCCGCGCCGGCCGCGTACATGAAGGCGACCACGAAGCCGAGCTTGCCGAGTTCGCGCAGGCCCCACTCGTACATGACCAGCGCCGGCGCCACGCCAAAAGACACCATGTCGGCGAGGCTGTCGTACTGCGCGCCGAAGTCGCTCTGGGTGTTGGTCAGGCGCGCGATGCGGCCATCCATGCCGTCCAGCACGCCGGCCACGGCGATGGCCATCGCGGCGGCTTCGAAACGGCCGTTGATGGCGGCGACGATGGCGTAGAAGCCGGCGAACAGCGCGCCGGTGGTGAACAGATTCGGCAGCAGGTAGATGCCGCGACGACGCCGCGGCGGCGCGGACGTGCTCGCGGCGGCCGCCGGGTCGGCGGGCTCGCTGTCGAATGACGGGGGATCGTATTGCATCAAGGGCTCCTCGTGCCGGCGCCGCTCACACCCTGGCGGCCTGGGTGTGAGCGCGGGGCCTCGAGGCCATTATGCGAGAAAACGCGCGGCCTCGGGCCGCGCGCCGCTCAGTTGCGGCTCTTGTCGACCAGCTTGTTCTTGCCGATCCACGGCATCATGCCGCGCAGACGCTCGCCCACTTCCTCGATCTGGTGTTGGGCGGCGTTGCGACGCTTGGCCTTCAGCACCGCGGTGCCGGTGCGGTTCTCGCCGATCCATTCGCGCGCGAACTCGCCGTTCTGGATCTCGGCCAGGATCTTCTTCATCTCGGCGCGGGTCTCGTCGGTGACGATGCGCGGGCCGCGGGTGAAGTCGCCGTACTCGGCGGTGTTGGAGATCGAGTAGCGCATGTTGGCGATGCCGCCCTCGTAGATGAGATCGACGATCAGCTTCACTTCGTGCAGGCACTCGAAGTAGGCCATCTCCGGCGCGTAGCCCGCGTCCACCAAGGTGTCGAAGCCAGCCTGGATGAGCGCGGTGATGCCGCCGCACAGCACGGTCTGCTCACCAAAGAGATCCGTCTCGGTCTCCTCGCGGAAGTTGGTCTCGATCACGCCGGCGCGCGCGCCGCCGTTGGCGCAGGCGTAGGACAGCGCGATGTCCTTGGCCTGGCCGGAGGCGTTCTGGTAGATGGCGATCAAGCTCGGCACACCGCCGCCTTGGCTGTAGGTGGAGCGCACCAGGTGACCGGGGCCCTTGGGCGCGATCATGATCACGTCGAGGTCGGCGCGCGGCACGATCTGGCCGAAGTGGATATTGAAGCCATGGGCGAAGGCCAGCGCGGCGCCCTGCTTGATGTTCGGCTCGATGTCGCGCGCGTAGAGGTCGGCCTGGTGTTCGTCGGGCGCGAGGATCATGACCACGTCGGCGGACTTCACCGCGTCCGGCACCGCCTTGACCTCGAGGCCGGCGGCCTCGGCCTTCTGCGCGCTGCTCGAACCCGGGCGCAGACCGACCACGACCTTGACGCCGGAATCCTTCAGGTTGTTGGCGTGCGCATGGCCCTGCGAGCCATAGCCGATGATGGCCACCGTGCGCGCCTGGATGAGCGAGAGGTCGGCGTCCTTGTCGTAATAGATATTCATAGCCATGGTGGTGTTCCTGTCTTGTAGTGTGTGTGATTGCCGCCCGCGCTCAGGCCTTGAGCGCCTTGCTGCCCTTCAACAGTCCCAGCACGCCGGAGCGCGCCAGTTCCATCACGTGACGCGTGCCGACCGCCTCGACGAAGTCGTCCAGGCGCGCGGGCGAGCCGGTCAGCTCGATGGTGAAACTGATGTCGGTGATGTCGACCACCTGGGCATGGAAGATGTCGGCCAGGCGCTTGATCTCGGCGCGATGGTCCGGGCTCGCGGCGCGTACCTTGATCAGCATGAGCTCGCGCTCGATGTGCGGCCCCTCGTTCAGATCCACCAGCTTGATCACGTCCACCAGCTTGTTCAGCTGCTTGGTGATCTGCTCGATGATCTGCGGCGAGCCGGTGGTGACCACGGTGAGACGCGACACGGTCGGGTCTTCGGTCGGCGCCACGGCCAGGGATTCGATGTTGTAGGCCCTGGCCGAGAACAAGCCGGACACGCGCGACAGCGCGCCCGAGGCGTTCTCGAGCAGGATGGCGATGGTATGACGTTCGCTGCTGGCCATGTGCTGCGCCTCAGGCCAGCTCGCGATCGGTGGTGGTGGCGTCGGCCGATGGCGCGAGATGCATCTCGTGGTGGCCCTTGCCGGCCGCGATCATCGGGTAGACGTTCTCGGTCTGGTCGGTGATGAAGTCCATCAGCACCAGGCGGTTCTTCATGGCGAAGGCTTCCTTGAACGCGCCCTCGACGTCGCCCGGCTTCTCGATGCGCATGCCGACGTGGCCGAAGGCCTCGGCGAGGCGCACGAAGTCGGGCAGCGAATCCATGTAGGAGTGCGAGTAGCGGCGGTCGTAGAAGAACTCCTGCCACTGGCGCACCATGCCCATGTAGCGGTTGTTCAGGCTCACCACCTTGATCGGTAGGCCGTACTGCAGGCAGGTGGAGAGTTCCTGCATGCACATCACGAAGCTCGCCTCGCCGGTCACGCAGGCCACGGTCTTGTCCGGGAACGCGAGCTGCACGCCCATCGCCGCCGGCAGACCGAAACCCATGGTGCCGAGCCCGCCGGAGTTGATCCAGCGACGCGGCTGGTCGAAGGGATAGAACTGCGCGGCCCACATCTGGTGCTGGCCGACGTCGGAGGTGATGTAGGCATCGCCGTTGGTGGCGTGATACAGCGCCTGGATCACCGCCTGCGGTTTGATCTTGTCGCTGGTCTTGTCGTAGCGCAGGCAGTCGAGCTTGCGCCACTCGTCGATCTGCTGCCACCAGGGGAAGGCCTTGCGGTCGACCGGCTTCGCGCC
The DNA here is from genome assembly GCA_050186725.1 of Gammaproteobacteria bacterium. Taxonomy (GTDB): domain Bacteria; phylum Pseudomonadota; class Gammaproteobacteria; genus JADJYF01. Next base: position 78,744 of record JBFWYG010000013.1, read on the forward strand.
GCTCGCCTTCAGCTGTTCGATCAGGTCGCGCAGCACGTGCGACACGGCGCCGACTATCGGCACGTCCACCGGCACGTTCTTCGAGATCGAGGCCGGGTCGATGTCGACGTGGATGATCTTGGCCTCGGGACAGAACTTGGCCAGGTCGCCCGTCACGCGGTCGTCGAAGCGCGCGCCGATGGCCATCAGCACGTCGCAGTGGTGCATGGCCATGTTGGCTTCGTAGGTGCCGTGCATGCCGAGCATGCCGACGAACAGCGGATCGGTGCCGGGATAGGCGCCGAGGCCCATGAGGGTGTTGGTGACCGGGTAGCCGAGCAGGCGGGCGAACTCGGTCAGCTCCGGCGCGGCGTTGTCGATCACCACGCCGCCGCCGGTGTAGATCATCGGCCGCTGGGCGGTCAGCAGCAGCTGGGCGGCGCGCTTGATCTGGCCCGGATGCCCCTTCAGGTTCGGGCGGTAGGAGCGCACGTCGACGCTCTCCGGGTAGTGGTACTCGGTGACGTTGGCGGTCACGTCCTTGGGAATGTCCACCACCACCGGGCCGGGCCGGCCGGTGCTCGCGATGTAGAACGCCTTCTTGATCGTCGCGGCCAGGTCCTCGACCCGCTCCACCAGGAAGTTGTGCTTCACGCACGGCCGCGTGATGCCGATGCAGTCCACTTCCTGGAAGGCGTCGTTGCCGATCAGCGCGGTCGACACCTGGCCGGTGAAGACCACCATCGGGATCGAATCCATGTAGGCGGTGGCGATGCCGGTCACGCAGTTGGTCGCGCCGGGGCCGGAGGTCACCAGCACCACGCCCGGCTTGCCGGTCGCGCGGGCGTAGCCGTCGGCCGCGTGGGTCGCGCCCTGCTCGTGGCGCACCAGGATGTGCTTGACCTTGTCCTGCTTGAAGATCTCGTCGTAGATGTGCAGAACCGAACCGCCCGGGTAGCCGAACAGGAATTCCACGCCTTCGTCGGCCAGGGCCCGCACGAAGATCTCCGCGCCGCGCAGTTGCTCAGTCATCTCGTCACCACCTTGTAGAGGTCTTGTGAGTCCCTGTCGGACCCGCGTGTTGCTGGGTTGTCGTGGCTGTTTTCCACGCCGCAGGACCCTGGGCACCGCCGCGTGCGCGTGGTTGCGTACGGGCAGGTCGTCGACAGGCGCCGCCGAGAGAGGCGACGGACGATGGGCGAGCGGACGCGGGATCCTGCGCGTCCGCGCCGCTTCGGTCAAGCAAAAATCGCCGGACGCGCGGTTGCAGGCCCGGACCGAGTTCCCGAGAATGCGGCCCCTCGGGCCGCGCGACGCGTGCCCTTCAAGTGCAGGCGATCACCCCATGCGTTTCAGCAGAATCCTCGTTCCCACCCTGCGCGCCGCGCCGGCCGACGCCGAAGTCATCAGCCACAAGCTCATGGTGCGCGCCGGCATGATTCGCCAGCTCGCCTCGGGCATCTACACCTGGCTGCCGCTCGGGCTGAAGGTGCTGCGCAAGGTCGAGCGCATCGTGCGCGAGGAGATGGACCGGTCCGGCGCCCAGGAGGTGCTGATGTCCGGCGTGCTGCCCGCCGAGCTCTGGCAGGAATCGGGACGCTGGGACTTCTACGGCCCGGAGCTGCTGCGCCTGACCGACCGCCATGACCGCGCCTTCTGCTTAGGACCCACCCACGAGGAGGCGATCACCGACCTCATCCGCGGCGAGATCCACTCCTACAAGCAGCTGCCGGCCAACTTCTACCAGATCCAGACCAAGTTCCGCGACGAGGTCAGGCCGCGTTTCGGCGTGATGCGCGCGCGCGAATTCCTGATGAAGGACGCCTATTCCTTCCACCTCGATCACGCTTCGCTGGAGGAGACCTACCAGGACATGTACCGCGCCTACTCGCGGGTGTTCGAGCGCGCGGGCCTGTCCTTCCGCGCGGTGCTGGCCGACACCGGCAACATCGGCGGCTCCAAGTCCCACGAATTCCACGTGCTGGCCGATTCGGGCGAGGACCTCATCGCCTTCGCCACCCAGGGCGACTACGCGGCCAACGTCGAGATGGTGCCGGCGCCGGCGCCCACCACGCCGCGCCCCGCCCCTTCCGCCGCGATGCAGAAGGTCGCGACGCCGAAGCAGCACACTATCGACGAGGTCTCGGCCTTTCTGCAGGTGGCCCCGAGCCAGGTGGTCAAGACCCTCATCGTCGCGGGCGCGGACGGCGGCCTGGTCGCGCTGGTGCTGCGCGGCGATCACGAACTGAACGCGGTCAAGGCGCAGAAGCGCCCCGAGGTCGCCGAGCCGCTGCGCATGGCGCGCGCGGATGAGATCGCCGCGGCGGTGAAGTGCGGGCCGGGCTCGCTCGGACCCTGCAACCTGCCGCTGCCGGTCATCGTCGACGCCTCGGCCGCGGCGCTGGCGGACTTCGTGTGCGGCGCGAACGAGGAAGGCTTCCATCTCACCGGCGTCAACTGGGGGCGCGACGCGGCCGAGCCGGTGGTGGCGGATCTGCGTAATGCCCAGGCCGGCGATCCGAGCCCGGACGGCTCGGGCCCGCTCGACATCAAGCGCGGCATCGAGGTCGGGCACATCTTCCAGCTCGGCACCAAGTACAGCGAGGCGATGAAGGCCCGCGTGCTGGACGACAGCGGCAACCAGGTGACCATGGTGATGGGCTGCTACGGCATCGGTGTGTCGCGCATCGTCGCCGCCGCCATCGAGCAGAACCACGACGACCGCGGCATCGTGTGGCCGGTCGCAATCGCGCCCTTCGAGGTGGCCATCGCGCCCATCAACATGCACAAGTCCGAACGCGTGCGGGCCGCCGCCGAGCAGCTCTACCGCGAGTTGCAGGCCGCCGGCCTCGACGTGCTGTTCCATGACGGCAAGGAGCGCCCGGGCGTGATGTTCGCCGACCTCGAACTGATCGGCATCCCCCACCGCCTGGTGGTGAGCGACCGCGGTCTCGAGGCCGGCACCATCGAATATCGCGCGCGCACCGCCGAGGCGTCCGA